>JAPYTP010000137.1 GCA_029941885.1 Myxococcota bacterium | reverse complement strand
GCGCAACATGGGGGCGTGGACCTTCGTGCGTGATCGGATCCAGGCGATCATCGGCGACAAGGTTCGGCTCGATTGCGCCGGTCGCCCCGAGGCGGCAAGCCCCGCCGTAGGCAGTCCGCGGATTCACCGGGCACAGCTCCAGAACCTGCTCGACGAGGCGTTCGGGCTCGACGGCTAGAGCACGATTCGTCGTCCTCGCCTTCCACCTCCCAATCGACGAAATCGCAGCACGGCGGTCGTGAATGTCTTGTTGACGTGTGGGTTCGGCCGCCCGAGACTCCAACTCCCGCCCCGATCGGCCCCCTGTTGATCGGCTCGCGCAGGAACGGAGTCGACGAATGGATCTGAGCTACGGCAGCGAAATCGAAACCTTCCGAGGGGAGATTCAGGCCTTCCTCGCGACCAACTGGCCCCCGAGCGGAGACGAGAAGACCGCTTCGCGCGATGACCAGGCACAAAGATTTCGTCTGAAGGCGACGGAGGCGGGTTATCTCAACCGCAGCATTCCGAAGCAATACGGCGGATCCGAGCAGCCGGTCGAGCCGCTCAAGGGCGCCGTGATCAGCGAGGAGTTCACGCGGGCGCGCGCACCGATGGAGCCGCGCGGCATCGGCACGATGATGCTCGTTCCGACCCTGCTCGAACGAGGCGAGGAATGGCAGAAGGAGAAATTCGTCCGAGCAACGATTCTCGGCGAGCTCACCTGGTGCCAGGGCTACAGCGAGCCGGGCTCGGGCAGTGACCTCGCGAGTCTCAAGACCCGGGGCGAGCTCGTGGGCGATGAATGGGTCATCAACGGGCAGAAGATCTGGACGAGCTCCGCGATGGAAGCGGACTACATGTTCTGTCTCGTGCGAACCGAACCCGAAGCCAAGAAGCACGCTGGAATTTCGTATCTGCTGATCGACATGAAGTCGCCGGGGATCGACGTGCGACCGCTTCGGCAGATGACGGGTTCCGCGGAATTCAACGAGGTCTTCTTCGACGACGTGAAGACGCCCAAGGACTGGATCGTCGGCAAGCGTGGCGAGGGCTGGCTCGTCTCCCGGACGACGCTCAAGCACGAGCGCAACTCGATCGGGGCGGCCAGTCAGTCGGTGAACATGTTGAACGGGCTCGTCGAACTCGCGCGCACACGCAAGATCGACGGTCGTCCGGCGATCGAGGACAAGAGCATTCGCCGGGGTCTCGCGGAACTCGAAGGCTATGTCCTCGCACATCAATATTCGAGCTATTTCCAGATGACCAAGGGCTTGAAGGGCGAGAATCCCGGCGTCATCCAGATGATGACCAAGCTCAACTCGACCAACATGGGGCACATGATCTCGAAGCTGGCGATGGAGATCCTCGGAGACGACGGACTCGTTGCCCCGAGTACCCACGGTCTCGGGCTGGGCGACGGCGGTGCCGCCGGTTGGATCACCCAATACATGTCGTCGGTCGGTGTGGCCATCGCAGGCGGAACCGCCAACGTCCAACGCAACGTCATCGCGGAGCGCGGATTCGGACTTCCCCGCGACTCCGCCGCGAATCGCACCAAATAGAAAGGTAGAGAGAAATGGATTTCGATCTCTCTGACGAGCAGCGACTGCTCCAGGAAACTGTGGGCCAATTCATCGAGAACGAATGTCCGATGGCGCGGCTTCGTGAACTCTTCGACGACGAAATCGGCTATGACCCGGTCCTCTGGAAGGGACTCGCCGAACTGGGCCTGGCCGGGATCCATCTGCCGAGCGAATACGGAGGTAGCGAACTCGAGATCCTCGATCTCGCGGTCGTGGCCGAGACCCTCGGCGAAGCCGCTGCGCCCGTCCCCTTCCTCGGCCACTCGCTCGCAACCCAGGCCATCGTGTCCGGCGGGAGCGACGACCAGAAGAGCCGGATGCTTCCTCGCCTCGCGAGCGGCGAGAAGCTTGCCACCGTCGCGTTCGCCGAAGCGGACGGCATCTGGCTCCCGGACCAGTGGACGCTTTTGGCTCCGGAGGGCACGACGGGGACGGTCTCGGGAACGAAGGAGATCGTCGAGTTCGGCGAGCAGGCGGACTATTTCGTCGTGG
Organism: Myxococcota bacterium; assembly: GCA_029941885.1. Lineage (GTDB taxonomy): Bacteria > Myxococcota_A > UBA9160 > UBA9160 > UBA4427 > UBA4427. The sequence goes on along the minus strand of JAPYTP010000137.1, from coordinate 12,545 downwards.
GTCTCGCGGGTGGCAAGATGGGTCTCGTCGATCGAGAGGCGAGCGGCGTCGAAGTCCAGCGTGTCGAGGCTTCGGATCGCACGCGGCGGATCGCGCGCGTCAGCTTCGACTCGGCTCCGATCGAAGTGCTCGAGCAGAGCGGTGAAGAAGCCGCTGGTCGCGTTCGCGATGTCGGGCTCGTACTCCTCGCCGCGGATGCGTTCGGGGGCGCGACGAAGCTCGTCAACATGAGCATCGAGTACGCGAAGAATCGTGAGCAGTTCGGGGTCACGATCGGCCACTTCCAGGCCCTCAAACATCAGCTGGCCAACATGGCGGTCGAGATCGAGCCGACCCGTGCGCTCTATTGGTACGCCGCCCATGCCCTCGATCACGTTCCAGAAGAAGCCGTGCGGACCGCTGCACTCGCCAAGAGTCATATCTGTGACCGCTATTCGCAGATCGCGCGCGACGCGACCGAGGCTCATGGCGGCATCGGCTACACCTGGGAAGGCGATACCCAGATCTGGTTCAAGCGAGCGATGTTCGACCGCGTCTTTCTCGGAACGCCGCGGTTCCACCGTGACCGGGCGGCCGAGCTAGCAGGCTGGTAGACGGGTCGTCCGGAAACGCGAGGGGCTGCGAGATCGTCGTTCGGGTGGGCGACCTCAGTCGGGGGTGAGCGGACGGACCTGCAGTGTTCGCATGCGGTTGATCGCCGCCGCGATCTCGAATCGGCGTGGGCGGGCGAGGGAACCGGGATGTCGACCCGGTCGATGGAAGGGATCCAGGGCGTCGAGCCCCTCTTCGTCGAAGAACCGGTCGAGGGCATCGAGGACCTCTCGAAGCGTGCGGGCGTCGTCCATCATCTGTTGGGACGCGAGATGCAGTGCGCCGGCAATCGCGCGGGTCTGGCTCGAGTCGAATAGCTGCTCCACGCCGCGCAGGTCGATCTCGGTCGTCCCGAACACGATTTCCTCACAACCTCGGCTCGAGAACTTGACATCCCTTCGGCCGCGACTCGCGTCGAAGCTCGAGGCCAGGGGAATTCGATCCCTCGGTCGTCCGATTGCGTCTCGAACTTCGAACGCCGCCGTCGCACCGCTCGTGGCCGCGATCTCCTTCGCCCGCTCGGTGACGTCCTCGGGGCGATAGGCCTTCATCTCGATCACGCGATCGGCGACCTCGAAATAGTCGCCGGATCCGCCCATCACCAACACGGTCGAGACGTCGAAATTCTCGTAGAGCTCGCGCACGCGATCGATGAAGGGGGTGATCGGCTCGTCCTTGGGATGGATGAGTGCCTGCATCCGTCCATCGCGAACCATGAAGTTGCTGGCGGAGGTGTCCTCGTCGAGGAGCAGCCCCGTCGCGCCGGCCTCGATGGCCTCGGCGATGTTGGCCGCCTGGCTGGTGCTGCCGCTCGCGTCGGGGGTCGAGAACGAACGGGTATCGCGGGGCTGGGGCTCACCGGGGCGAAGGGGGAGCCGATCGATGAAGCCGCGAATATCGACCCCGCTGATCGAGCGGCCGTCTTCGGCGCGAATCTTGACGAATCCCGGGTCGGTCACGACCGTTTCGCGGCCATCGCCGGGCACGTGGGGGACGACGGCGCGTTCGAGCGCACGCAGGAGTGTCGACTTGCCGTGGTATCCGCCGCCGACGAGGAGGATCACACCGCGCGGGATGCCCATCCCTCGCCAGATCTTGCCCGCGGCACCGGCATCGGCATGAGGGATCTCGAACTCCACGCGAAAGGCCTCGGGAGACTCGAAGGGGAGGCACTTTTCCAGCGCCATCGGACGCTCGCTCGCGCCGCTCTCCCGCGGCAGGATGGCACCGTCTCCCACGAAAGCGATGAGTCCACGCGCCGAGAGCGCTCCGCGCACCCACTGCTGATTCTCCACGCAGTCGACGAAACGAACGAAGCTCTCATCATCGTCCGGGTCGCGATCGATCCAGGCGCGCAGAACGATTTCGGGCAGGATCTCGACGAGCAGGGTCGCGGCCTCTCCGCCTAATATACGCCGGCCCGCGGCCGGGAGTCCGATCTCGATGCGCGCTTCGACCCAGCCCGCGCCGAAGACGACCGCGGTTCGCTCAAGGACTTCCTGACCACCGGCGTCGATCGCGATGAGGCCCCCCTTGCCGGTTCCGGACCGGCGGGGTGCGACCTCGCGAATGGCGCGTCGGAACGCGCGTCCGAGCCAGCCGGCGGCGGCGAGCTCGCGGACGCGATTGTCGAGGGTTCTATCCGGGAGCCGTGCGACGTCGAGATCGACGCGGACTCGCACTTTCGACGGCGCCGCAAAGGGGTCCGACTGAACGCGGTCGACGAAGAGGCCGAACTCGGCGAACGACCAGGTCCCCTCGATGTCGCGGTAGGCCTTGTAGCCCTTGCCATCGATTCCTTCGAGGGTCGAAGCGAGTTCGAGCGGTCCGGCCAACGGTCTTCTCCCCATTCCGCTGCGGCACGGACGCGAGCGGAACATCGCGAAGCGGCCGAGGGCGAAAGCAGTCTAGGGCCGCCGGTGTCGAATCGCCGCCGCATCACCCGGGCCCGAGTCACGGATCGCTGCGCGCGGCGGAGGCCAAAGGCGTGCTATCGATTCCGGGCGCGAGCGACCAGGCGCCATCGCCCGCAGATCGACATCACGGCGCCTTCGGAGCCCCCCCCCATGAGCACCTTCTGTGAAGACCGAGTCTGCATCGTCACCGGCGCGGGCCGTGGCATCGGCCGCGAGTACGCGCTGATGCTGGCCTCCCATGGCGCCAAGGTCGTGGTGAACGACCTCGGAGGCGCCCGGGACGGGACCGGCGAGGATCAGGGGCCTGCCGCGGAAGTCGTTGCGGAGATTGAGGCGGCCGGCGGTGAAGCCGTTGCGAACGGCTCGGACGTGAGCAATTTCGCGGAGGCCAAGCAGATGATCGAGCAGGCCGTCGATACCTACGGCCAGCTGGACGTCCTGATCAACAACGCGGGGATCCTGCGCGATCGCATGCTCGTCAACATGGAGGAAGCGGAGTGGGACGCGGTGATCCAGGTGCACATGAAGGGGACCTTCGCGCCGGCTCATCACGCGGGGGGCTACTGGCGGAACCAGAGCAAGGCGGGCAAGCCCATCGACGCACGACTGATCAATACCGCGTCGGTCTCCGGTATCTACGGGAATGCGGGCCAGACCAACTATGGCGCCGCCAAGGCGGGCATCGCCGCCTTCTCGATCATCGCCAGTCGCGAGCTCAAGCGATACGGCGTCACCGTCAACTGCATCGCCCCGGGCGGTCTCACCCGCCTGACCGAGGATCTGGTTCAAGGCGAGATCACCGACGAGATGCGTGAGTCGCAGAGCCCGCGCTGGGTAGCTCCGATCGTCACGTGGTTGGCGAGTCGCGAGTCGAGCGACGTGACCGGCCGAGTCTTCGAGGCGACCGGCGGTCTGCTCGCCATCGCCGAGGGTTGGCGCCGGGGCCCCCGCGTCGATCCAGTCGAGGATCCGACGATTCTCGGACCGATCGTCCGGGACATGGTCAAGAGCGCGAAGCTCAACACGGGGATGAACGGCGAGGATCTCGACGGCGGTCTCGGCTGACCCCGAGACCGTCCTGGGACTACGGGAAGCGGTTGACCCATCCTTCGCGTTGCGCGGCCTGGAGGAGAGAAGCATGCAAGCCCGGATTCTAGAGCCGGAATGCGAATGGAGGGCATCAGAGCTCGCCGACGAGTCGGTGTGGACGGAGGTCCTCGACGCGGCGGAGCTCGAGGAACTCGATTCCGCGCTCCGCGCGGCGCTCGAGAAGTCATCGGACGTGCTCGAAATCGGGCGCGAGGATTTTCCGCTGCCAGGACTCTCCGGAAGACTCGCGGAGGTCGAGCGGGAATTGATCCGGGGCCGGGGCTTCACCCGGCTGCGCGGAATCGATCGAGATCGCTACGACCAGGCGGAGATGGAGATGCTCTACTGGGGCATCGGGATGCATCTCGGAACGCCTTGGCCTCAGAACAAATACGGCCACGTCCTGGGAGATGTGACGGACCAGGGCAAGGCTCCCGACGATCCGACCACTCGCGGCAACGAGATCGGCGGCGCCGCGTTGCCCTTCCACTGCGATGGCTCGGATCTGGTGGGCCTCATGTGCCTGCAGAACGGGATCGAGGGGGGATTGTCCGCGGTCGCGAACTCCGTCTCGATCCACAACCGCCTGGTCGAGGAGTCTCCGGAACTCGCCGCCGAGCTCTACGCACCGCAGCCCTTCGATTATCGCGGAGAGCAAACCGAGGGCGGCCGGCCCTACTACGAGTTGCCCATCTTTTCGGACTGGAACGATCGACTCTTCGTCCGCTGTATTCCGCCCTATATCGTGGCCTCTCAGCGACACGAATCGACGCCGCGACTGACACCCCTCGCGAAGCAGGCGCTGAAACGCCTGGTCGCGCTGGCGGACGATCCCGAATACCACGTGCACATGGAGCTGCGACCCGGCGATATCCAGTTCATCAACAATTTCCACGTCATGCACGGGCGCACGGCGTACTCCGATGCACGGGAAGCCGGTCGGGTCCGCCACCTCAAGCGACTCTGGCTCGAAACCTCCGAGCTCGAGGATCGCCCGCCCTATTTTGCCAATAGCGCCCAGTCCCATTGGAACGAGAAGCGCAGCGCGAGCCGCATGACGGTCAACTAGGCGCGCTCGCGTCCGACGGCGCCGAACCCGGCGAAGCTATCCGCGGAAGAAGTCGAGCTGCTGTCCCCCCGGTTGCCGGAACGAGTCGGTCGAGAGGGGCGGATGGGGTCGGTCGAGTCCGTGCTTGCGCGCGATCAGCCGGAAGAGACCTTCGATCTGCTCTGCGAACCGACCCTCGCCTCGCATCCTGGTTCCGAATCGAGGGTCGTTGAGCCGCCCGCCTCGAAGCGACTCGAGTCGACTGAGAACTTTCTTGCGACGCAGTGGGCGATGGTTGAGGAGCCAATCGTCGAAGAGGTCCCTGACTCCGTAGGGTAGACGGAGCACGATATGTCCGGCCCGGGAGGCCCCTGCGGAGGCGGCGGCCGCCAGGATGGCCGGCGTTTCGGCATCGGTCAGGCCGGGAATGATCGGAGCCACCATGACGCCGGTCGGGATTCCTGCGGCGGCGAGACGTTCGATCGCCCGCAAGCGCTCGTGCGGAGCCGACGCGCGGGGTTCGAGGTCGCGTTGGAGTTCCCCGTCCAGCGTTGTGATGCTGAGGCAGACCGAGATCGCCTGGTGTTCCGCCAGATCGCGAAAGAGATCGAGATCCCGTGTCACGAGGGCATTCTTCGTGATGATCGTGATCGGATTTCGAAACTCGGCGAAGACCCCGATGCATCGCCGGGTTAGTTCCAGTCGCCGCTCCATCGGCTGATAGGCGTCCGTGACACCCGAAATTACGACGACCTGCGGTTTCCAGCGTGGGGCGGAGAGTTCCCGGCGGAGCAGCTCCGGTGCCCTTTCCTTGACCAGGATCTTCGTCTCGAAATCGAGTCCTGCGGAGTAGCCGAGATACTCGTGGGTCGGTCGCGCATAACAATACGCACAGCCGTGTTCACAACCCCGGTAGGGGTTGAGGCTCGCATCGAAGGGGATATCGGGGCTCTTGTTGAAGGTGAGCGCCGTGCGCGAGGGATCCGGGATCGTCTGGGTTCGCGGCGCGTGCTCTTCGGTCTCGACGGGCGGAGAATCCGGCTCCATGACGGCGTGCCCGTCGCGCGGGCCCCCGACCTCCGCTGCGGCCCCTCGACTCTGGATCGAGTCCGCCAGCGCATCGAGATCGGGCTCGACTCGCGCCCGCTCGAAACGACCCGTCGGATTGACGCGAGCGCCCCGGCCCTTTCGGGCCGGGCGCAGCGCGGCGGGCTCGGTCTCGAGGTGCCGCGCGCGTCGGGGATGTTTCTGGGACGAGGGTTCGGGGGTAACGCGCGGAGATCGCATGGAGCGAAAGTAAGACGAAAGTAGAGCTCGCGCAACGCCCGCCTGCGATTCCCAGCTCGAAAATCAGCTCTCGAGGTAGCGGCGCAGGTCCTTGCCCGCCCGGGCGCGTAGGCGCTTCGCGATCGCGAACTCCTCGGCGACCTGGTCGAGCACCCGGGATCCCGCCGCGAGGGGGTGCTCAGCGAAGAAAGCCCGGACTAGAGGGGCCTGATCGGACGGGAGAGCGTTCGCGACCGAGCCGACGATGCGTGCCAGCAGGATCGGTGGCAGCTGCCTCTCGAGCTTCGAAAAGACCCGCTGGAGATGATTCCAAGTGGTCTCAGCCGCTCTAGGAGAGGAGAACAGGAGCATCAGCAGCGTCGCCCGATCGACCGCGGGTGCGAGCCCGGGGTCAATCGTGGCTCGCAGGGTGCATCGGAGTCCCTTTCCGTGGTCGAATGCCGCGAGCGCGAACAGGCTGCGACGGCGGCTCTGAGGCGTGGTCGCGTTGCGGACCGCCGCGAGGAGTGCGGTCTGGAGGGGGGCGGCTCCCGTCGATGCGGCGATTCGCAGGATCTCGTCTCCGACCCCGCTCGGGAGTGGATTGCCGGTGGCGAGGTGGTCCCGAGCACGCTCCGCGCAGGCCACGACGATTGCGTCGGCCCGAGCGAGTCCGCCCCCGATCGAGACGATTCGCGCACGTCGCCGTCGACGACTCGCATTCTCCCGTCGCGGCCCTTCGAGCCCGAGCTCTGCGAATTGCGTTTCGAAGATCTGCGCAATCCAGGATCGGAGCCGCGCCTCGATCTCGGGTCCGCAGTCGGGTGCCAGTCGCTCGAGCAGGAGCGCGAGGACCCGTTCCGCCGCGGCCAGGACGTCGGGGTCCTCTTCGTGTTCGAGCGCCGCGATCAGGTCGAGGGCCGACGCGATTCGTGCGCGACCGGCCCGGACCAGCGCCCATTGATGACCCACCCATCCGATCCGCTCGAGCGCCGAAAGCTTCGGCAGGGCATGAAGCAGCCGTGCGAAACCCTCCTCTCCGTGGTCGACTCGGAAGAACCCGGCCTCGCTCGCGTTGGCGTAGAGCCACTCGGGCGGCGTTGCCTCGAGATCCGTGGTCTGCCGCGAGCGGACGAGCAGGTGGCGGATCTCTCGCGAGCGCGAACCGCGACCGACGCGCCCCAACCAGGGAATCGACCAGCGCTGTCCTGCGCCGCGCCGCTTGGCACGCGCGTTTCCGCGTCGCGAGGGCAAGACCAGGAAGCGCTCCTGGCGGAGCTCGATCGCGATGTTGCCCTCTCGGTTTCTCCGGGTTTCGGCGCGCACGATCGGGTGGCCCATCTCGAGCGTCCAGGGGGCGACGATCTCCTCGACCGAAAGCCCCGCGACCTCCGACAGTGCGGACCACAGATCCGAAGCGGTCGCCGCTCGCTCGCGGTGGCGTCGGATGTAGAGCCGCACCCCTTTTCGGAACGTGCTTGCGCCGAGATATCGCTCGAGCATTCGCAGTACCGACGCACCCTTGGTGTAGGTGATCGCATCGAAATTCTCGTGCGCTTCCTCAGCTGTGCGAATGGGCGGGGCGATGGGATGGCTGCTTCGCAGGGCATCGAGCTCGAGCGCGCGCTCCCGGCGATGAATGAACTCATGCCAGATCCGCCAGTCGGGCTGCCAGTCGTCGACGATTTCGTAGGCCATCCAGGTGGCGAAGGATTCGTTCAGCCAGAGATCGTTCCACCAGGCCATCGTGACCAGGTTTCCGAACCACATATGGGAGAGTTCGTGGGCGATCGTCTCGGCGGCGCGCATCCGATCCTCGGCGCTTGCCTCTTTTTCGTCGAGCAGCATCACCGAGTCCCGGAAGAAGACGGCCCCGGCGTTCTCCATGGCCCCGAAGGCGAAATCCGGTAGCGCGAGCAGGTCGAGCTTCGGATAGGGGTGGGGGATTTTGAACCATCGCTCGAGACGCGCGAGGCTTTCGACGGCTGCCCTGCGAGCGAAACGGGCGAGGGGCTGGCGTCCCGGGAGTGTGTACACGCGAATCGCTGTCTGCCCGCATCGAGCCGCGGGGGAGGCCTCGAAGGGACCGACGGCGACCGCGATGAGATAGGCGGAGAGGAGAGGAGTCGTCTCGAAGGAGGTCGTCCTGTGTCCATCGTCTCCGGTCGCGGATCGATTCGAGATCGGGGCATTCGAGAGGACGGTTTGGTCCGCGGGGGCGGTGACCCGAATCGTGTAATGCGCTTTCGTGCCCGGCTCGTCGAAGCAGGGGAAGAAGCGTCGAGCGTCCGTCGGGCAGAGCTGGCTGGCGATCCACGGTTCTTTCCGATCGGTCGAGCGATAGAGTCCGCGCAGATCATCGCGGACCCGACCGCGGAATCGCATCTCGAGCACGACCTCGTCGGCGGGAAGCAGCCGATCGAACCGCAGGACGATCGTTTCGCATTCGGGGTGGGCTTCGACTCGGCCGACGATCGACTCGTCGTTCACGCGAAGGCGAACGGCGGAGATTCGGAGTTCGGCAGAGTGCATCTCGATGTGGCGACAGCGACGACCGAGCCTGATTCGGTAGCGCGCGTCACCGCGGAAATCCTTCCGCCCGGGGTCGAGTTCGAAATGAAGATCGATCGCCTCCGGCCGGACGTGTTCCGCGAGTCGTATGGTTCGCCGCGGGCGTGCGGGGGTTGATTTCCCGGCTGCGCTCGACGGGCGGCGCGCTTGTCGCTTTTTCAAGAGGGGCCCGTCCACGTGGCTCGAGTTCGGGGGGTGGCCAGAGGATGCCATACTCCGGGCGCTCAGCGGCGACGTCTTCGAAGCCCGACGTCTGCGATCGCACGAAATCGCGCGAGCGCTTCGCGTAGCCGAGGCCGCAGACGTCGAATCGTGCCCTCCGCGCGCAGGCCCCAGGCATCCAATCCCCGGCCTCGAGCCAGGTAGAGCACGCGAGGCAGGTGAAAGGCCTGACTCACGAAGACGATCCGCTCTTCGCCGTGATGAGTGGCTGCATGATCGATCGAATCGATCGTTCGTGCGGCGTTCCCATCGACGTCGATCCTGTGCGGCGAGACTCCAGCGGCGATCAAGGCCTCACGCAATTCCGTGGCCTCTCCGTGGCCATCCCATCCACTGCAGAGCAGTCGACCCGTTGCGGCATCCGTGGGGCTCGCCCGGGAGATGGCGTAGTGGTGGGCAGCGGCGGCTGCCGCGATTCGCGCGACGAAATAACGATTCGGATCGCCGTTTCGGGATCGAGTCGGGCAACCCAGAACGACGATCCGGGCATTCCGCGGCAGATCTTCGAGGGAGGCGGCTATTCGGTCCGCACTCTGTTGTCGCATCCACACGGAGCAGGCGATCGAGAGTGCGATGAAACTGAGGACCCCGCTCGCCGCTGCACTCAACATGATCCGACCCTCGTGGAACGCGCGCCCGCGTTCGGTCGAACCGCCGAGGAGTGGGATCGTCGGTCGCGCGATCGGGGCAGGGGCGTGCCGCCAAGGGTATGCTGCCATCGGCTGTCGCGCCGCCTGCGCGACCGTGTCTGGGGGACCATGGCCGATCATCCGTCTGGGAATCGATCCGAGGGTGAGCCGAGGGAGGAATGGCGAACTCGCTGGGGTTTCTTGTTCGCCGCTGTCGGTTCGGCCGTCGGTCTCGGAAATATGTGGCGCTTCTCCTATCTCGCAGCGGAGAAAGGCGGGGCGGGGTTCGTCGCACTCTATCTGCTCTTCACGATCCTACTCGGGCTGCCGGTCATGCTGGCGGAGCTCACGATCGGACGGGGCGCGCGCCGCGGCCCGATCTCCGCGCTCGCGCACTACGGCGGCCAGGGCTGGCGTTGGCTCGGGGCGATCTTCGTTGCGGCGGGCTTTCTGATCCTGTCCTACTACGGTGTGATCGGAGGATGGACTCTACGGTATGCCGTCGAGGCGGCAACGATCGGATTCGCACCCGATGCGGGGGCTCATTTCGGGGATGTGGCCTCCGGCTTCGACAGTCTCGGAACTCAGATCCTCTTCATGATCATCACGATCGCCGTGGTCTCCGGCGGCATCGGAGCTGGCATCGAGCGGCTCGCCCGGATCGCGATGCCCGGGCTCTTCCTGATCATGATCGGGATCGCGCTCTATGCGGCGACCCTCGAAGGCGCAAGCGACGGCTACGCCTACTATCTCAATTTCGACCTCGAGAAGGCTCTTGCGATCGACGTCGTCGTGGCGGCGGCGGGGCAGGCCTTCTTCAGTTTGAGTCTTGGGATGGGCGCGATCCTGACTTTTGCGAGCTATCTGCCGCGGGACAGTGATGTCGCGCGCGAGACCGCGGTCATCTCCTTTGCCGATTTCGGGGTGGCCTTCGTGGCGGGACTCATGGTCTTCCCCCTGATCTTCGCGCTCGGCATGCAGGGCGAAATCTCGGGGGGCACGATCGGCGCGCTCTTCGTGGCCCTTCCCAAGGCCTTCGAGTCGATGGGGGGTGCCGGTCGGATCGTCGGGGGCGCGTTCTTCGTGGCCCTCGTGGTCGGTGCCCTCACCTCGGCGATCTCGCTGCTCGAGGTGATCGTCTCCGCAGCCATGGACGCCTTCGGCTGGGAGCGCCGACGTGCGGCGCTCGTTGGGGGTGTCGCGGTGACCCTCGCCGGCGTCTGGCCCGCGTTCCGAATCGACATCCTCGACCTCGCGGATAGCGTTGCGACCAACCTCTTCCTGGTCGGCGGTGGCCTTGGGATCGCGATCTTCGTCGGCTGGGTGATGGACGATCCGATTGCCGAGGCGAGCGTGGGCAGTGCAAGATCGGGAGTTCACACGGTCTGGAGGATCCTGCTTCGATACGTCGTTCCGATCACGCTGATCTTCATCCTGTGGAACTCACTCCCGGAGACCTGGGCCAAGATCGTCGGTGTTTTCGGGAGCGGTTAGTCCGGCCAGCTCTTTTCCTCGACGTCGGATTGAGGCACGCTTTGCGATCGGGCGGCAAGAGGAGTGGGAGCGATGGCGAGTATCTTCACGCAGATCATCAACGGCGAGATGCCGGGACATTTCGTTTGGAAGGATGACGTCTGTGTTGCCTTTCTGACGATCGCTCCGCTCAAGCCCGGACACACCCTCGTCGTTCCGCGTGACGAGGTCGACTCCTGGACCGATCTTCGGCCCGAGCTGATGCAGCATCTCGCCGGCGTCGCCCATGCGATCGGACGCGCCCTCGACAAGGTCTACGAGCCCGAGAAGGTGGGGCTCACGATCCTCGGTCTCGAAGTTCGCCACGTCCACCTGCACGTATCCTGTATCTGGAAGCCGACGGACCTCGACTTCGGCAATGCGGACGGCAACGCGACGCCAGAGAGTGTCGCGGCGGAGGCGGAAGTGGTTCGAGGAGCGTTGCGTGATCTGGGGTACGAGCAGGTCGTGGACGGCTGAGCGCGCCACTCCTGCCCGAGGCTTCGCCGATCAGATTCCAAAATGGTCGCGGATGGTTTTCAGGGTCATCCGATCACTCAACAGGCGCTTTCCGATCCCCACGAGCCTCGCTTCCTTGCCGACGGCATATCGAAGCCTCGGGCGCGCAGAGGTCAGCGCGTGCGCGACCGCGTCCGCCACGATTTCCGGTCCGGGACTCTTCGGGAGAGATTCCCGAATGGACCGCTCGCAGATCGCCGAGCGCTCCGCGTAGGGCGAGTCGGTCGTGACCCGGCCCCAGTCCATCACGTCGTTGAAGGCGGTGTTGATATCGCCGGGTTCGATCAGGCTGATCTGGATGTCGAAGGGGTGGGTCTCGTTTGCCAGTGAGAAGGCAAGCGCTTCGACCGCCGCCTTCGAGGCCGAATAATGAGCTTGAAAGGGAATCGGGGCGCGACCGGAGAGAGAGCCGACGAGTAGGATCCGCCCGGCGTTTCGCTTGCGCATGTGGGCAAGCACGGGCGTGAGCACGCGGAGAACACCGAAGAAATTCGTTTCGAACTGGGCGCGCGCGCGGTCGAGCCCGGTCTCCTCGACCGAGCCGTAGATCCCCGAGCCCGCGTTGCAGACGATTCCGTCGAGCTGTTCCGTGCGCTCGAAGACGAACGAGAGACCGGCCACGACCGAAGCGTCGTCGCAGACATCCATCGCGACCCATTCGATCCCCTTCGTGGGTTCGCGGGCGCTGCGGCTGGTCCCGAAGACGCGCCAACCGAGGTCGAGCATTCGGTCGGCCATGGCGGCACCGAGGCCAGAGGAAGCGCCGGTGATGAGGACGGTCTTCGCTTCGGACACGCGTGGGCTCCTTCAGAGCGAGATGGTGACGCCACCCTCGTGGGGGAAGACATGTCCCGTCGTCATGTCGGGACCCAGGAGGATCGCGAGGATGCCAGCGGCGACGGAATCGGGTGTGGCAACTTTCTCGAGCGGGGTCTTTTCGAGGATGCCGGTCTTGATCGCGTCGTAGGCTTTGCCGAATCCCTCCTTCAGCCACTCACCGTCGATGAAACCGGGGGCGATTGCGTTGACGCGAATTCTGGGCGCGAGGGCACGCGCGAGGGTCATGGTCAGATTGTTGAGACCCGCCTTCGATGCACAGTAGGCGATCGAGCTCCCCATCCCGATCAAGCCCGCGACGCTCGAGGTCATCACGATTTCGCCCCCGTCCCCCGCTTCGAGGAG
>JAPYTP010000136.1 GCA_029941885.1 Myxococcota bacterium | reverse complement strand
GGGCGGGGCCTCGTGATCGGTTCCGGATACCGAACCCCGGCGAACCAACTCTTCATCTTCGTGAGCTACATGCCCTACTACGACTACTCGCCCCGCAAGACGCTGCCACACGTGAGTCTGCCCGGCGCGAGCGACCACAATCGAGTGGAGCGCCAGGGGATCGATTTCGTCAGCGAATCCGGAGTAGATCTTCGCTACAGCGACGCCGAGGCTTTCAGGGCGTTGGATGAATATCGCTGGCTCTCCGAGAATGCCTCCCGATTCGGATTCGTGGGGGAACCGCCGGGCGGTCCATCCCCGTGGCATTGGCATTTCAGCGACGCCCAGTGAGGCCCTACGAGGGAATCGGCATCCCGTCGTGCCCTTGCGAACCGGGGAGCCTGGTTCTTCGACAGATCACGATCAGGTCGAGGCGCGGTCCGGTGCGCTCGGCCGCCGACGTCTTCGACGCTGCGGCGGGCGGGTTCCCTTCTCCGGGGAGACCGACTTCTTGCTCTTCGAGCGACTCGAAGCGGGTGCGAGAGGGGGCCGGGACGCGGCCTTGGAGGTCGACTGTTCGTCTGCGGGTCCGGCTGGAGTGGCCGTAGAACGTCTCTTCCGTCGTCGCCTGCTCGGCTGACTGCGCTCCTCCGAATCGGGCTTGTCCCGCGGTCGAATGGGGACGGCGCCGGAAGATCCCCGCGGTTTCCCTTTCTCCGTTGCTTCGGTCGAAGCATTGGCTTCGCGACCGGAGCCGCTGCGACCCGCGCGTCGGCGACGGCTTCGTCGCTTGGGCGGCATCGCGGCCTCCGCCTTGTCCGAGCCAGCCTCCGCGGAATCTGGCTTTTCTGGAACGGGATTGCGCGTGCGCTTCGGGCGTGCGGCTCGAGTTTTCGGGCCAGGCTTGCGCGCACCCGGTCGTGTTTTCGATTCCTTGGTGAAATCGACGACGCGGCGCACGGGCGACGGCGGCGCGATGAGGGGTGTCTCGTCGCCGCGAGCATCACGGCGCATTCGCTCGTCTTGATTCGCGTCTTCGATCAGCGCCAACACTTCGTCCATGTTCGTCTCGCCGACCGGCGCGACGTATTTCCCGGTGAGGTCTGTCTCGGGATCGAGACGATTGGTCTCGTAGAGCTTCCACATCTCTTCGGCGTAGGGATGGATCGCGCGGTTCGGAGCATGTCTGCCCAGAAAGCGGTGCAGGTTCTGGACGTCCCTCAGCAGGAGCTTGCGTGCACTCTGATTCTTCGCGGGATCGACTGACTGCGGAAAATCGATGACGACCGGCCCGTCGGCGCCCATCAAGACGTTGAACTCCGAGAGATCGCCATGGATCACGCCCGCACACAGCATGCGGACGACCTCCCGAATCAGTTTCTGGTAGATCTCGACGGCCTCCGTCGCTTGGAATTCGAGATCTCCAAGCCTTGGAGCAGGATTACCGTGGGCGTCCCGGACGAGTTCCATCACCAGGACACCGTCGACGTAGTTGATCGGCTCCGGAACCCGTACGCCACCGCTTTGGAGTCGGTAGATCGTGTCGACCTCGGCGTTTCGCCAAGCCGCTTCGTCGCGCTTGCGACCGTGCCGCGTGCGCTTGTTCATGGCCCGCTGATCTCGGCTGTTGCGGGTCCGCCTGCCCTCGGTGTATTCGACCCGATGCTTGAACGTTCGCTGATTCGCTTCCTTGTAGACCTTGGCGACGCATTCCTCGCCTCCGGTCACGACCACAAAGACGTGGGCTTCCTTGCCACTCATGAGGGGCCGGATGACTTCTTGAATGATTCCGTAGTCCACCAGAGTCTCAAGACTCTCGGGCGTCTTCATGCGCGCTCAAGCTCCGAACACCGCGAGCGTCTCCAAAATCCGGTGCGGGCCCAACTCGCTCCGGGCACGATCCGCCTCTCGATCGATCCGCTGTGTCCCCGGGGATCCAGCGGCCGCACAGAACGTAGCGGATTCGAGGCGCGATCGGAGGGAGCGCTCGAACCGAGGTGCCGTCGTCGGGGCAGGGGTCGATTCAGGTCCGATTCGAGTCCGCGCGCACGCAATCGGCTGGACAGACGCCGCTCGAGAGCGCTACCGCATGCAGGCAATCATTCCCTCTCGAGGAGACGAAGTGTCCGAAGAACCGCGAGTGCTGACCGAGTTGGACGAGCACGGTGTGCTGCTCATTACGATGAACCGCCCCAGGAAGAAGAACGCCATCGATGATCCCCAGTGGGACGCCCTGGCCAGTGCGCTGCGTGAGGCCGAATCGGATCCGCGCGTCGCGGTCGTCGTGTTGACCGGTGCGGGGGGGAACTTTTCCTCGGGCGCCGATTTGAACGGCATGGGCGGAGGCGACTCCGAGCCGCGAAGCGACGGGTTCGGGTCCGGCTTCTTCGCGTGTGAGGCGACGATTCTCGGGTTCGGAAAACCCATTCTATCCGCGGTCACCGGCGTGGCGGTCGGGGGCGGCTGCACGATCGCGATCGCCTGTGACATCACCTACGTCGGGGAGGGACTGCGCGCACGTCTTCCCTTTGCGAGTCTCGGACTGGTCCCGGAAATCGCGAGCAGCTACACGCTCCAGTCGACGATCGGACGTCAGCGAGCCAACGAACTGATGTTCACGGCAGAGTGGATCAACGCCGAGCGCGCCATCGATCTCGGCCTCGCGGCTCGACGATTCCCCGATGAGGATCTTCTCAATGCCACCCTCGAGAAGGCCCGGGAGATCGCACAGTGGCCGATCTCTTCCCTGGTCGCCATCAAACGGACCCTGAATGCCGCGCATTCCGCTGCGATCGCCGCCGCTCTCACGATCGAGCACGAAGAGATGAGCAGGCTCGCAGGCTCGCCCGAGAATATCGAGGCCATCAAGGCCTTCCTCGAGAAACGCACGCCTGATTTTCGGCAGTTTCGAGAATAGAGCGGACCCCGTTCAGTGAAGAATGGTCTGCCCACCGTCGACCATCATGGTCACGCCGGTCACGAAATCGGAGTCACCGCTCGCCAGGAACACCACGGCCCGTGCGATGTCGGCTTCGGGGTCACCGAGATGCCCGAGCGGGATCTCGTCTGTCATCGCCTTGGCGAGTTCAGGATTGTTGTCGCGCCATAGACGAAAGCTCGGGGTCTCCGCTGCAGGGCATATGGCGTTGACGTTGATCTTGTGGACTCCCCACTCTCGGGCCGCAACCTTCGTGAGTGCTCGAATCCCCTCCTTCGCGACGGCGTAGGAGGTCCAGCCGGGATGGCCGAGCAGTCCTGCCGCCGACGCGACATTGATGATCTTGCCGCCTCCGGCTCGCATGAGTGGGAAGCAGGCCTGCATGAAATAGAAGGTGGCATGGATGCCCGACGTGAGGACCACGTCCATATCGTCATCGGAGGTCTCTTCGAAGCTCAGTTGCTGACGCTGGATCTGGGCGTTGTTCACCAGGATGTCGACAGTGCCAAAGGCTTCGACGGCCGCGGAAACCGCGCGGTTCACCTGTTCGCGGCTCCGGACATCGGTGGTCACGGTAATGGCACGGCCGCCTTCCTTCTCGATCTCTCGCAGCGTATTCTGCCCGCCCTCCGGATCGATCTCCGCGATCACGACGCTCGCCCCTTCGCGTGCGAATTCGAGCGCGATCCCCCGACCGATTCCGCGTCCCGCGCCCGTGACGAGCGCGACCTTTCCGTTCAGTTTACTCATCGACTCCCTTTCGAGTTTTCTCCGGCGGAAGAGAGGCCGGCTCTGTGGGCCGCCGCCGCTCGTCCCGCAAGCCGTCCGAAGAAGGTGGCATCTCCGATACAGGTCCCACTGGCATACCCTTCGGCGGAGCGAGCGATGCCGCAGCTGTTGCGGCCCGCCGAATAGAGGCCGAGAACCACCTCTCCGTCCTCGGTCAAGACCTCGCCGCCCGGTTTCGTCCAGAGTCCTCCGAGGGAGAAGGCCATGTAGGGGGCCTTGCCCAGGGAACATTCGAGCGCCGCGAAGGGAGCGTCCTTGATCGCGCGCAGCCAATTTGAATGCTTTCGCAACAGCGGATCCTCGCCTCGCTCCGCGTGATCGTTGTAGTAGGCGACGGTCTGTAGGAGAGCGAGTTCGGGCAATTCGAGTGCGCGTTCGAGATCTGCGATCGAATCCTCGGTGGCCGCCAATTCGAAGCCATCGAGTTCCGGCCGTCCATAATTCGGCTCATCGACAATCAAATAGACCCTTCCCTGGGGCTGGCGTGAGGCCAGTTCACCGATTCGGCCATGGTAGGCGTCCTCTGCGACGAAACGCTGGCCCTGAGCATTCACGAGGATGCCAAAAGTCAGACTCGCAGGGGGATAGAAAGGCAGGGTGATGTGGTAGTCGTCGAGGTGAATGCCAGCGCCTCGCGCTGCCAATCCCATGCGCAAGCCGGCGCCATCGTCATAGGGGTTGCCGATGGGCTGGACGCGCCCGGCGAGCCTTGGGATGTGGCGCTGGAACATCGCCTCGTCCATCGCGTATCCGCCTGCGCAGAGGATCACTCCGCGGCGCGCGCGAAAGGCGCGAATCTCGCGATCCTGTCGCGCGATGAGACCGGCGACGCGGCCCGCCGGATCGATCACGAGCGTGAGCACCCGAGTGTCGGTCTGGACGCGTGCGCCCGCCCGCCGCGCGGCCTCGTCGAGCTTTGCGAAGAGGAGCGGTCCGGCTTCGCCTTCCTTGGCGACCTTGTGTCCCCGTGGCGCCGGCGTCGCGAGGTCTCGAAAGGGCCAGGCCTTCTCGTTGCCCGACCAGAGCAGACACTCGTCGGATTGCTGCATATTCGTTCGCGCTTCATGAATCGAATCGTTGAAGGGAACCCCGAGACTCTCGAGCCAATCGAAGTGCGCGACGCTGCCCTCGGCGTAGAGGCGAAATTTTTCGGGATCGGGGTCGTCCGCAGACGCCTCGAGATAGCGCAGCAGATTATCCGGGGAATCGTCATAGCCGCAGGCTTTCTGAACCCGGGTGCCACCCCCCAGATAGATGTGGCCCGCCGCCATGGCGGTCGTCCCCCCGCCGCCCCCCGCACGCTCGAGGACCAGTGTGTCGGCGCCCCACGTCGCGGCCTCGATCGCCGCACACGCACCCGCGCCGCCATAGCCGACGATCAGCACGTCGGCTTCGTCGTACCACTCGTCGATTTCATGGAGCGGGACGGGATGGGACGCTCGGGGCGAGCAAGAATGGGATGGGGAGGGCATGGGAATTCGAGTCTCCACCGACAGCAAACTGGACATTCACGGATTCGGCTCATGGCATTGTAGAGGGTCTCGTGCTCGCCCGAGGGATTCCCCGAATGGGACGATGTGGGGGCGGGCCCGCCCACTGCGCCGAGAATACGCGGTTCGGCGTGTGCCACGACGAGAGGATCGGATCTCAGAACGTTGCCCCTCTAGACCTGTGGCGTCGCGGACCGAAGCCCAGGGACGGTCACTTGGCGAGGGCACGACCTAGCCGAACGCTCTCAAGACCAGCGACCCGCCCGAAAAGACCAGGAGCGCCAGAATCATTCGCTCGAAGGTCCTGCCTCCGATTCGACTCCTCATGTGAGTTCCGACGGGAATCATGCAGAGCGTGGCCACCAGGGCGATGCTCGAAGCGATCAGGCGATCTCGACCGTATTGGCCCGAGGCCAGCAGCACGGCGAGCTGGGTCGCCCCTGAGGCCAGGAAGAGTGCGGTGACCGAAAAGACGTAGGCGTTCTTCGGGAGCCGGTACCCATGGAGCCACATGGCGACGATCGGTCCGGAAACGCCGACGGCGCCGTGACTGAAGCCGGCCAACGAACCGGCAAGAGGGGCCCATCGTCGAGTCGCCGCCGGATCCAAGCTGAGTTCGGGATCGCGAAGTCGCTGAACGACGAACGCGAAGACCGAAAGGGCCAACCCGAATAGCAGTGGCTCCTCCGGAGCCTCGACGAGCACGATCGTGCCGACGACGGCGCCGAGAATCGAGGTCACCACGAGAATGGGGAGGTCCCTCGAATGGCGCCTTTCTTCGCGGACTCCGAGATTGAGAAGCAGGTTGGCGAAGAAATTCGGAATTGCGATCACGACGACCGCTGACTCGACACCGATCGACAGAGTGAGAATCGGAATCGCGATGAGGGGGTAGCCCATCCCGGTAACGCTCTTGACGAACGACCCGACCAGCGATGCGATCGCCACGAGGAAGAGGTCGGTCTCGCTCATCACGCAAGACTATCGCAGGGGTCTCGCCGGCGGACCACAAGGCGTATTCTTATTGCGAGCCGGCGGACGAGCAAGATCGAATGCCTAGAGACGTGCGACCTGCCGAGAAGGACGAATCGATCATGCAACTCCAGATCGAACCGCTGAATGCGGCTCTCGGTGCCAGTGTCAGAGGCCTCGTCCTCTCTGAACTCGACGTCGCGCGTCGAGATACCCTGCTCGATGCGTTCGATCAGCACCAGGTTCTCTTCTTTCCACAATTGAATCCAACGGCCGTAGAGCACCGGGCCATCGCCAGCGTATTCGGTGAGCCCGAGGTTCATATCGAAGGGCGAGAGGTGGACCGGAGTAGCGCACGCTACGTCGACGATGAGAATCTGATCCTCGTGATCGACAGTGGTCGAAACCCTGCCAACTTCTGGCATACGGATGCGACCTTTCGGAAGCGCCCCCCCGGCGCATCGGTGATCGCAATTCGTACCGTGCCTCCGCGCGGGGGCGATACACTCTGGCTCGATACCTACCGAGCCTTCGACGAACTGGCACCCCCCATCAAGGAGCTTGCACGCAGCCTCCGCGCGATCCACGGACATCCGGGCATCTCGGACACGAATCCCCACCCGGTCGTTCGAACCCACCCGCGCACCGGGCGCGAGGCGCTGTGGCTGAACCGTGGCTGGACGACCGGCCTCGAAGCGGTCCCGACGATACAGGCGCAGCCGCTGCTGCGATTCTTCTTCGATGCGATGGAGCAGCCCGAATACACCTGTCGCTGGTCATGGTCTGTCGGCGACGTGGCGGTCTGGGACAACCGTTGCACGATGCACTACGCGCTGCGCGATTTTGGGGACGATTATCGCGAGATCCACCGCATCACCGTCGCGGGAGAGGTACCCGCCTAGGCGAGTCGCTGCACGACGAACTCGGGGACGCATCCAAATTGTGCCAATCTCCTGGTGGCACGGGTCCACTCTGCCTAACTCGCTTTCTTCGCTGGAATGCCGATCGTGAGTCTGATCGGCTGCGGGCATCAGGATCAGCGAAATCTGGTGACGGGGGACGCATCGTCTCGAAGCTTTTACGACGCGACCTCGTTTCTACCCTTCGCCCGCGGTGGCCTGCGAGGACTGATCGACCCCCGATCGCGCTTGCCGCCGGATTGATCGTCACGATCCTGCTTCGCAGTTTTCATCCGATCCTCTTCGGCGGCGCGTGATCCCTCGTTAGACGACGGATGATTGGAGATCGACGGCCACGCTCCGCGCCGGTTGCTCGGCCAACCGAGCGTGGGGCCAAAGGCGGTCTGGAAATGGTAGGGTGTCGGCCACTCGGCCAGGCAGCTGTCGGCCCGGTGGACGAGAGGAATCGACACAGGATGGAATTCGAGGTCTCGGGAGAGCCCATTCACACGCGCTGTCTCGCTGTTGCTTTTACCCAGGGCGAAGGGAAGTCCATCGAGTTCCGTGCGGACATCCTCGACCTCCGCAAGGGCGGGCTGATGGAACTCGCGGGCCGAATTGCGACCGCAGGGATCATCCACAAGATGGAGCTCTGCGGATCGTTCTCGGTCGAAACCGGCACGATCGAGCGAATCGAGTGGGACCAATCACACGTGATGCACGAGGCGAACCGCGCCACGAAGGGCGAGTGCTGTCGTGACCCGATGGAACGACTCTCAGATCTCGTCGGAACACCACTGGGGGAGGGCTTCGGATCCTCCCTCAAGCAATGTTTCGGAGGCCCGCTCGGTTGCACCCACGTGAATACGCTCTTTCAGGAGATCCGCGCCTTCTATTCGCGATTGCGTGGGATGCGCCGCGAGTCCGCGGACGTTCGAGCGACGCGCAACGTGGGAGACCGGGTCGCGCTGCGGAGTCTCTACTTCGATGCGTTCTTCCCGGTGGAGGGTGGAGCCACGACGACTCTCTGCGTTCGCCTGTCGGACGTTTTCTACGCCGGGGGCCGAAGAGACGGACGCGAGGTGCTCTTTCGTCACGATGAGGTGAGGCTCGTCGCCGACGTCGACCTGTCGGGATGGCAGCTGAGGGCAGTCCACGCACGCGAACGCTCTCGATGTGGACCGACCTGCGACGATGCGCCGTGGGTACTTCGAAGCGATGAACTCGGCGATTTCGCGGGTCGGTCCCTCGGTGGCGGCATGGCACGCTTCTGCCTGGAGAGCTTCGGGCAACGCGAGGCGGACGCCCGGTTGCTCGCAGCCCTGCTTTGCCTGGCTCCGGGGATGACCCAGGTCGGTGTCGCTGTTTCGGATACCCTCACACCCTCGAAAGCCGCGCGGCCGGATGATTCAGGTCTCACGGGACCGGGGCCCTGCTACATGCTCCGCGCGGGGGGACCGCTGATGCAGACACTCTTTTCGGAGGGTCTCGCCGGCGCTGAGGCGGACGTGGATTAGACGGATCCCGGCGATCGGTCCTTTCCGTTTCGCGCCGAGACCGCGACACTGTTTCACCCATCGAGACATTGGCCGGGATTCGGTTCGCCGCTGGATCGCGGGCCGGGCCGTCGGAATCTCGATGATCGAATGGAACGAACCGACAAACCGGTCAGGAGGAGCTGCCATGGGCGCGTGATCTTCGCGCCGCCGGGGTCCTCAGGACAGTCGCACCCGCGACGTCAGGCCCTGAGGCGGTGACCCAGCGCGTGTAGGAAGCCCTTCTCGAGTCGTTGGCTGATGGCCGCCTGGGGCATGAACGAATCGCCGCCGTGGAAGAGTCCTGGATAGACGCTCAACTCGCAGGCTCCGCCCGCTGCGATGAGTCGCCGAGCGTAGTCGATGTCCTCGTCGCGAAAGAGATCTTCGGATCCGACGCAGACATAGGCGGGGGGAAGCCCCGAGAGGTCGCTGGCGCGGGTGGCCGCAGCGTAGGGAGAGGCATCCTTGCCCGGAACCCCGTCGAGGTACATTTCCCAGGCGTTGAATGAAGTCCCCTGGTTCCAGACCGGGTGATTCGTGTATTGGCCCGAAGGCGTGTCGTGGAGATTGTCGATCATCGGATAGAGCAGGAGTTGCAGAGCAATTTCCGGTCCACCGCGGTCGCGCAGCATCAGGGCAAGACCGGCCGCCATGCCGCCCCCTGCACTCGCCCCGCCGATCGCGATCCGGCTCGGATCGATGTTCAGTTCCGAAGCATTCTCGACCATCCAGAGAACAGTTGCATAACAATCCTCGGAACCGGCCGGGAAGGGGTGTTCCGGGGCCAGTCGATAGTCGACCGAAACCACGTTGCACTCGAGCTCTTCGGCGATGAGACGCGCCCGATCGTCTTCCGCGGAGCCGAAGAGGTAGCCACCGCCATGAATCCACAGCATGCCCGCCTTCGGCGTGGCGGACTCACGGCTGTACACGAAGACGCGGACGTCGCCGTCTGGCGTGGGCAGGACGCGCTCTTCGACCTGGGCCGTCGCCGGCGGCGGGCCGGGCGGTTGGGCTCCCATCATCTCGCGGACCGCGCCGACATTGTCGCGATTGATGTCGGCGAGTTCGGGCGGTAACGCTGGAAGGATGACGGAGAGTTCCGGGTCCAGACGGTCGAAGTCGAGTTCCATGCCAAGGCTCCAGTCAGGGTGGGGAGGGTGGGGAGAAAGAGCTGATCCACGAGTTGAGCGCGGAGTCGTCGTGAGATCGACGATAGCGAGAACGAGGCGAGCCGAGACCCTCTATCTGGAGCGCCGGCGAAGTGCCTACTCGAGGACCTGATCCGAGTAGATCGTCCACTCGGCCATGCGCCAGCCTTGCAGGGTCTTGACGGCGCGCCCCTCGTAGCGCCCGGTTGCGACGAGCGTGGGGGAGCCGCCCTGCGCAATCGACTGGAGCTGGAGATAGACGGAGACCCGCGCGCGCTCGTCCGTCTGGTCCCAGACGATCGGGTTCGTCAGGAAATGCCGACGCTGGATCTTGTCTCGACGAAAGAGGGCGTGCCGCGGGCGCAGCGATTCGATGATGGCGGCGCGGCCCTCTCCGATGATCTGCTTCGGGTCGCTGGAACTGGCGCCGTAGGGGACCAGCGCGAAAACGGCGTCCTTCGTGAAGAAGTCGCCGAAGAGATCGGTGTGCAGGCCATCGGCCAGATGCGAGTAGAAATGGATCAGGTTCAGCAACGCGAGCCGGTCCTCGGGGTCGATCCCGGGTTGCTGGAGGGCCTTCGGAAAATCATCGAAGGGGGGCGGGGCCTGGTCTGCGGTGGCTCTGGACTCCCCGATGCCACAGAGAACGAGCGCCACAGCGATGACCAGTGATTGTGCGAACGGGAATCGTTTCCGCACGAGCGTAGAGGTCGCGGCCGACGAGCAGGCCGCAGGAGTCGGGTCGGACATGCGATCCTCCGCAGTGGATTCGCGGCGATTCTAACCGGGCTGGCTCGAATTGCGCTTCAGCTCGGTCGCGAGTTCGAGAGCCAGCTCCCGAAGCTGGTTCTTGGCCACTTTTTCGAGCGTCGCGACCGGGAACTCGTCCCTGAAATGAACGGCACGCGGCACCTTGAAGTCCGCGAGCTTTGCTTTGCAGTTCGCAAGGATCGCAGCGGCGTGGTCGTCTTCAGACTCCGGCGCATCGGGCCCACGAATGACGAAAGCCACGGGGACCTGATCGAGCATCTCGTGCGCTCGACCGACGACGGCAACGTCTGCGATCCCAGCGACCTCGCGACAACATTCTTCGACCTCTCGCGCAGACACGTTTTCCCCCCCGACCTTGAGCGCATCCTTGTCGCGTTCCTTGTAGAAGAAATTGCCTTCCGCACCGAGGGCGACGAGGTCACCCGTCTTGAACCAGCCGTCTTTCGTAAACGCCTTCTGCATGGCCTCTTCGTTGTCGTAGTACTCGAGAAAGAGCTGGATCCCACGTCTGCCGCGAATCCAGAGTTCACCGGTCTCGCCCTCGAGACACGGCTTCCCCGTGTCCTGATCCACGATTGCGAATTCGTATCCCGGGGTCGGCTTGCCCATCGAGCCATCGGGATAGGTCTGCAGCGCGTCGGTGCGTGTCGCGTGGATCACGGTTTCGGTCATACCCCAGGCCGCCATCACGCGAAGGCCCAGCCAGCTTTCGAGTGCCGGCATGATCAGGCCGAACACACCGACCCTCAGTCGATGGTCCGGAATCTCCTGTCCGGCGAGGGCCTTGAAAACGAAGGGGATGAGCGAGATGTGCGTGACGTCGTGCCGGGTGATCACCTCCCAGAACCGGCTCGACGAGAATTTGGGTTGGAGAACGATCGTCGCGCCGGCACCCAGCGCGGACCAGGTCGACCAGCTCTGGGCATTGACATGGAAGAAGGGCAGGTAGATCAGGTAGGTGTCGTCGCCCTGCATGTCGATGTTCTGTGGACCCATCCGGCTGGCCCACAAAGCGTTGGCGTGAGTGTGAACGACCGCCTTCGGACGCGAGGTCGTTCCGGACGTGAACATGATGCCGACGGGCGCCATCGGGTCCGCCTCCCGAACCGGGCAATCGCTCGCCTCTCCGCGAAGAGACTCGAAGCGATCCAGGCCGTGGGCCGCCTCCTCATCGCTGGCGACTTCCCCGGAATTGTCTTCAGTGACGACGATCCATTCGAGTCGTTTCGCGTGCTCGGCAACGAGCTTCGCGTATCGCGGTTGCGTCACCGCGCCCACGCAGCCCACATGAGAGGCAAAATACTCGACCTCGGGTCCAGCACTTCGCGTGTTGGTGGTCACGCCGACCGCGCCAATCTTGGCACAGGCATACCAGGCGAGGATCATCTCGGGGCAGTTGTCGCAGTGGATGAGAATCTTGTCGCCCTTTCGGACGCCCCGACCGGCCAGACCCGCCGCGATCTTCGTGATCTCCACCTCGAATTGCGAATAGCTGATGCGACGCTCCAGCCCATCCCTCGGTTCCCAGATCAGGAAGGGGTGGTCCGGTTTGTACTTCGCCCAATGCGCGACGAGCCAGGAAATATCCTGCCCCGCGAACTGAAACGAATCGACGTAGTGGGGTTCCAGCGTGTCCGGCATATCGCGCTCCTGAATTGGCTGGGCCGGTTATAGCCAAAGAGACCCGGGCGATCATGCCTTGGATCTCGAGTGAATTCGCTCGGGAGAGCCCATCGTCGAATCGCCCCGAAAACCCGTTCCCTCTCGACCGTGCGAGGGCGGGTGGCATGCTATCGTGCGCAGCGGCCGCGGCAGATGGGACCGTCTCGAAACGGTCCGTCGACGGGCCCCTGAAATTCGAGGTGAGCGCTGTCGAGGTCCTCCTTGCGGCGCTCTTGTCAATCGAACGACGCGACTCGTTCGACGCCGGGGAGCCGGCAGCGTGGAAGCGTCTCAACGAGCGCCCGAACAGGCGCAGCATCCAAACGAGAGGGAATCATCATGGCTAACGAACAGTTCGGTCCGCTTGCCGGCCTCATCGGCACGTGGGAAGGCGACCAAGGAATCAACATCTCCTACGACTATGACAAGAAGGAGATCATCGAGACGCCCTACACCGAAAAGGCGGTCTTCAATATCGTTGGCGATGTCGACAATGGACCCCAGAAGCTCTGGGTGATCGACTACACGACCGCTGCTTGCCGCAAGGGCCAGGATGAGGTGTTCCACACCGAGCTCGGCTACTGGCTCTGGGACAAGGATCGCGACGAGGTGATGCGCTGTTTCATGGTGCCTCGCGGCTCGACGATTCTCGCAGGCGGCAATTGTGCGGCGAACGCGACCTCCTTCGAGATGAACGCCAAGATCGGTCAGGAAGCCTTTGGTGTCCTCTCGAACCCCTACCTGGTCGAGAACGCCAAGTGCATCGAGTACAAACTCAGCTGCACGATCGAAGGCGATACGTGGACCTATGACGAGAACACCATCATGGAGATGAAGGCCACCGGCGGCGTCATGGACCACACGGACAAGAACACGCTCAAGCGCGTGGGCTAGTCCGCCGCGCTCGGTCGACCGGATCTCGCGCGGCGAGATCCTTGCGCTCGCGGAATCGATGAAAGCCGCATCGGCCTTGGGCTGATGCGGCTTTTTCCTTTTGGTAGCAGTCCGTTAGAGCCCTGTCCTCTAGGTTTGGTTGAGCTGCACAGGAAGCGTGATCGGGCCGCGAAGAACGGTTCCCTGAATGCCCACCTCGGCGTCCGGCGCGAGTTCCAGATTCGGCAATCGCTCCGAGAGCACACGCAGACTGACCTCCATTTCGCGCCGGGCGAGATGTGAGCCCAGACAGAAATGCAGGCCGTGCCCAAAGGTCAGGAACTCTCGTTCGCTCCTCCACGGATCGAAACGGTCGGGATTCGCGAAGGTCGAGGAGTCGCGATTCGCGGACGTAATGGCGAAGAGAACCTCGCTGCCAGCGGGAATCTCTTCGCCTCCCCAGGTCACGTCCTTCGGTGCGAAGCGCGGCAACAGCGCGGTCGGCCCCTCCCAGCGAAGGGATTCCTGGACGACAGCGGGGATGAGTTCCGGCTCCTTGTGGACGCCTTCCCAGACTTCGCGGTGACCGAGGGCGGCGAAGAACATGCTTCCGAGACCGCGATAGGTCGTGTCCGCGCCTGCGGGAAAGAGCAGGCGCAGGAATGAGAAGATTTCCTCATCGCGAAGTCGCTCGCCCTCGACCTCGACTGTCGCCAGCGAGGAGATCAGATCTTCGCCGGGGTGTTCTCGTCGCTCGGCGATGATCGGATCCAGATATTCCGTAAATTCCTGGGAGGCCGCCTCCGCGGATTCGGGATTCCAGGGGAAGTCGATCAACCCATCCCCCCAGCGCTTCAATTGCTCGAAATCCGTGGGCGGAAAGTCGAGCAGACGCGCGATCACGGTGAACGCGTATCGGACGGTGTAGTCGCTCACGAGATCGGCCATCGGCTTTTCACCGGTCGCGTGTTCGAGCATCTCGTCGACTAGTTCGTGAGCGACGGGTGTCAGGAAGGCTTCCACGAATTCCGTCATGAGGCGGGGTCGGAACGCGGCAGAAACCAGTCCGCGATTTCTTCGGTGCTCGGCGCCGCCCATGCACTGGATCGTCTTGCCCATTACGGGGCCCGAATGCCGGAGATAGGCGGCGGAGGAGGGGAAGGTCTCGTCGTCGGCCATCGCCGCCTTGAGTTCGTCGAAACGAGTGATCATCCGAGCCACCGAGCCGTGGTAGAGGACCGGGACGACCGGCGATTTCGAGCGCAGATCGTCGAGGATTTCGTGAAGATTCGGAACGGCGTCCGTCGCGAAGTCGATCTCGGGGTAATACGGCTCGGGCGTGCTCATGGTCGATGGGTCTCCGGGTTTCCCGGGAGTCTAGCTCGACCACGAGATCCGGAAGTCGAGGATTCGCATTGTTCGGGCGCTTCGGTCAACGTGTGGCATCGGATGAACCGAGGAGGAGAGCGCCGGAATGCCCAGAGATTGTGAGGGTCGCGTCGCACTGATCACGGGGGCGAGTCAAGGGGGAACGGGAACGTGCCTCGCAGTTCGTCTTGCTGCCGAAGGCGCGCGTGTGGCGAT
>JAPYTP010000135.1 GCA_029941885.1 Myxococcota bacterium | reverse complement strand
CGATCAGGACGGCAACACAGTCAGCCGATCCGGACTCTCGGGCAAGTGGATCGCGATGTGGTGGTATCCAAAGGCCTCGACGCCGGGCTGAACGCTGCAGGGCCACGGGTTCCGTGAGCAAAAAGAGGCATTCGAAGCTGCCAACGCCGTCGCTATCGGTGTTTCCTTCGATTCGGTAGCGGACCAGAAGAAATTCGCCGATGGCGAGGGCTTCCCCTATCCCCTGCTATCCGATCCAGACAAGGCCATGGGGGCCGCATACGATGCCTGTCGCCAGGAAGGCGAGAAGTATTTCGAGGCGGGGATCCCACGGCGGATCAGTTATCTGATCAGCCCCGATGGGAAGATCGCGAAGGCCTACGATGTCGAGAACGATGGTCTCGACCTCGGCGGTCACGCAGAAGCCGTGCTGGCGGACATCCGCGCGGCGAGTTGATCTGTCGCCCGGGAGGTCGCGCAAGACGCGGCCTTCCGGGTGTCTCGATTCCTCAGGTGATTCGCCACTGCACGAGCGTGTACGGCGGTTCCCCGTTGTCGTGGTCCTCGTAGACCGCCTCGACCGCCGCTCCGATCGGAAGATCGCCCTCCGGCGGGTCCACGAGATTGCCGACCATGCGAATTCCGTCGGCTTCTGGAAATTCGATCAGGACGATGACATAGGGACAGGCTTCGGCGAGCGCAGGATGAACCGGGTGCCAGGGTCGCTGCCAGCTGAACAGCTGCGCCGGTCCGGGAACGCGCTCGAAGCCGAGTTCGAAAGAGTGGCAGCGATGGCAGATCCACTCCGCCGTCCATTGCCAGCCACGGCAACTCGAACATCGCTGAGCGAAGAGCTCATGGCGCCTCGTTCCCTCCCAATAGGGAGCGTCGAGTCCGTCCGGCAACGGCATCGGTGTCGGCAATCCGTCCGGCAGAACGGGCGAGATGTCATTCGTGTTGCTCACAGGGTGGCCTCCGAGCCGACGATCATGTTGGTCGCGGGTGTGACCATCGGACCCGAGTTCACGAAGGCGACTTCCGCATTCGCGACCGGATTGGGTGACGTGCCACGAATCTGGCGGACGGCCTCGATGTTGAGCTCGAGGCCGTGCATATAACATTCGGCCAGGTTGCCCCCGCTCGTATTGAGGGGAAGCTTCCCGCTCGGGGCAACCAGATTGTCGAAGGTGATGAACTCGTTGGCCTCTTCGTAGCTGCAGAAGCCGTGCTCGATCAGGCTCATGACTACGCCGCCCGTAAAATTTTCGTAGCTCTGAGCGACGTCTACATCCTTCGGACCGAGCTCTGCCATCTCGAACAGATTCGGCCCGACCGTCTTGAAACTCGAGGTCGCGTAGTCGGGGTT
Organism: Myxococcota bacterium; assembly: GCA_029941885.1. GTDB lineage: Bacteria > Myxococcota_A > UBA9160 > UBA9160 > UBA4427 > UBA4427. Next base: position 13,412 of record JAPYTP010000135.1, on the reverse strand, counting down.
GTTATGTCCCCCGGCACCAGATCGGTACTCGCCGCCCTGGGCCGCGCCGAGCAGGTAGACCGGTTTCTGCTTGAGGTCCTTCGCTCGATCGGCTGCGACGAGGATCATTGCTGCGGCGCCATCGTTCTCGAGGCAACAATCGAAGAGCCGGAAGGGCTCCGTGATCCAGCGCGACGAGTCGTATTTCTCTTCGGTGAGCGGACGGCCGTGCATGATGGCACGTGGGTTGTTCTGGGCATGGTGATAGGCGGCCATCGCGACCGATCGCATCGTGTTTCGCTCGATCCCGTACTCGTGCATGAGCCGGGTCGTGCGCATGGCGAACATCTGGGCCGGGGACATCATGCCGTAGGGGATCCAGGTAGCGGGTTCACCCGCGACCACGGTCGGGAAATGCGCGCCTGAGCCGAAACGAGCGCCCTGTCCCTGGGCGAGCCCGCGAAAGACGACGACACAATCCGCGAATCCCGCGTAGATCGCGGCCGCCGCATTTCCGACCGCACCCGAGCCCCCCCCGCCGCCGCCGCCCCAGACGAGGTTCGAGAATCGTAGTTGCTTCATGCCGAGCGCCGCCGCGACCCGATCCGGGGCGTTCCCGTCGTTCGCGTAGGAAGCGATTCCGTCGATCTCGCTCGGATCGATCCCGGCGTCTTCGGCGGCGTTCAGGATGGCGGTCAGCAGGAGCTTGAACTGGGCATCCGGCGACTTTCCATGCTTGTAGTAGACGCTCTCGCCCACGCCGGCGATCGCGACCTGGCCGCGGAGGGTTCTTTTCTTTGTCATCGAGTCCTCGGTTCTGGTGGGACCGTCTTGAGTCCCGATCACGATACTAAAACCGCCTGCTCGCGTCCTGGACCGTGTGCCGCGTCAGGGGGCGTCCCTCCGGCCTTCGCCGACCGGTATTTCGGGGGGCGCGGACGTTCGAGGGCCCATTGTGGACGGCGGGTCGGACGCGCCATAATCGCCTTTCGCACCTGAAGCGAATGGAGGAGTGCCTTTCCGTGACCCAAGAACAGACCCGATTCGAAGCCCCGACGGAGGTCGACGGCGTCATCGCCCTGCTCCAGGCGGAGGAGGGTGCTCGCATCCTCGCCGGCGGAACCGACATCCTCGTCCAGATGCGCCTCGGGGCCGGTGCCCCCCCGCTCTTCGTCGACGTAAAACGGATTCCCCGGCTGATGGCGACGACCCTCGACGCGACGGGTCTCGTGCTCGGCGCGGCGGTGCCCGCCGCCGAGATCTTCGAGAACGAATCGATCAGAGGTCTGTGGCCGGGTGTCGCCGAAGCGACCGACCTGATCGGATCGACCCAGATCCAGGGGCGTGCGACGCTTTCAGGAAATCTCTGCAACGCATCGCCCGCAGCGGATTCGGTACCCGCCCTCATTGCCTGTCAGGCGAGCGTGGTGATCGCGGGCCCGAACGGAGAGCGCGAGGTCGCTGTCGAAGATTTTACGACTGGTCCGGGACAGACCGTGCTCGAACGCGGTGAATTGGTCGTCGAATTCAAGATCCCAGCTCCGGCGCCCCACGCGTCGGATGCCTACCTGCGCTTGATCCCGCGAACCGAGATGGACATCGCCGTCGTAGGCGTTGGGACTTCGCTCGCGCTCGACGGCGATGGTGTGGTGACCGCGGCGCGGGTCGTGCTCGGTGCGGTCGGCCCCAGGGTGATTTGCGCGGACGACGCTGCAGCCGCTCTCGTCGGCACACGCATCGAAGACTCGGCACTCGATGCCGCCGCCGCTGCGGCGAGCGCTGCCGCGACACCGATCGATGACAAGCGCGGAACCATTGCGTATCGCAAGAAGGTGACCGGTGTGCTGACGAAGCGCACTGCCCGGATTGCCTATGACCGAGCGCGCAACCGCTAGGGAAACGTGTGGTCCGCGCGAGTGGACGACCTCCTGAAAACGAAGAGACGGGACGAAACAGTGGCAAAGATTCGAGTTGAAACGACGATCAACGGTGAAGATGCGGAATTCCTGTGCGCGGGTCATCAGAGCCTGCTCGAGGTTCTTCGCGACGACCTCGGGATGACCGGGACGAAAGAGGGTTGCACGACCGGCGACTGCGGGGCCTGTTCCGTCGTCGTCGATGGTCGACTCGTTCCTTCTTGCCTGGTGCTCGCGGCCGAGACCGAGGGGCGCACGGTCCAGACCATCGAGGGTGTGGCCGAAGGGTCTCGCCTCACACCGGTCCAGCAGCAGTTCCTGGAACACGGCGCGCTGCAGTGCGGGATCTGCACCCCCGGCTTCATCGTGGCGGCGGAGAAGCTGCTCGAGAAGAATCCGGATCCGACGGAAGAAGAGACCCGCTACTACCTGGCGGGCAATCTTTGCCGCTGCACGGGCTACGACAAGATCATCAGGGCGGTGCTCGACGCCGCTGCCGTGATGCGTGAGGAGCGGGCATGAGCGACGCCGAGCCTAAGTACAAGCAGATCGGAAGCCGGCCGATCCGGCACGATGGCCTCGACAAGGTCACGGGCCGCGCGCGCTTCGGTGCCGACTATGCCCTGCCGGGGATGCTCCACGGCGTCTTCGTTCGAAGTCCCCACGCCCACGCAAAGATTCTCTCGATCGATACGAGCAAGGCCGAGAGTCTGCATGGCGTTCGCGCGATCATTACGGCCGCAGATTTTCCCGACATCCCGATGACCTGGATCCCAGCGGGCCCGACCGGCATCGACTTCGGGGCCAATGCGCGCACGATCATCGCCAAGGAGAAGGTTCTCTTTCACGGCCACGCCTACGCCGCAATCGCCGCGACCACCATCGAGATCGCCCGCGAAGCCGCGGAGCTCGTCGAAGTCGAGTGGGAGGTCCTCACGCCGGTTCTGTCGATCGAGGAGGCGCTGGCACCGGGCGCACCGATCCTGCACGAGGGCCAGGAGACGGAAGGACAGGGGGACAAGCCCGAAGGCGACACGAATATCACGAACCAGATCGTCTTCGATGGGGGAGACATCGAGGCTGGATTCGCCGATGCGGATGTCATCGTCGAAGGGGCATTCGTGACGCCGATGGTCCATCAGGGCTACATCGAGCCCCATGCCTGTCTCGCGAACTACCGAGAAGACGGGACCAGCGAGATCTGGGCCTCGACCCAAGGCGCCTTTGGCGTGAAGAGCGAAGTTGCGACGATCACCGGCACCGATTCGAGCACGATCAGGGTCATCCCGACCGAAATTGGCGGCGGATTCGGTGGCAAGATTCCGGTCTACCTCGAACCGGCGGCCTTTCTGCTCTCGCGAAAGTCCGGCCGGCCGGTCAGGATGACGATGACTCGCGAAGAAGTCTTCCGGGGAACCGGTCCGACCTCGGGATCAAGGACCTGGGCCCGGATTGGAGCGAAGGCGGACGGGACACTCGTCGCCGCGGAAACGCGCTTGGAGTTCGAGGCGGGAGCGTTCCGGGGTTCCCCGGTCGGTGCAGCCTGCATGACGGTCTTCACGCCCTACAAGATCCCGAACTTCAAGATCTTCGGACTCGACGTCGTACTCAACAAGCCACGGGTCGCCGCCTATCGCGCGCCGGGCGCGCCGATCGGTGCCTTCGCAGTGGAGAGCCTGATGGACGATCTCGCTCGCAAGCTCGAGCGCGATCCGATCGATCTCCGGATGCAGAACGCGGTCGAAGAGGGCGATCTCGCAAAATACGGCCCGCCCTTCGGCCCGATCGGTTTCAAGCAGACGCTCGAGGCCGCGCGAAGCCATCCCCACTACAAGATGAAACTCGAAGCGAACCAGGGACGCGGAATCGCTGCCGGATTCTGGTTCAACGCTGGGATGCAATCGAGCGCGACGGTGAGTGTGAACGATGATGGCTCCGCGGTCGTTCGTACGGGGAACCCCGATATCGGCGGCTCCCGAGTGAGCATGGCTCTGATGGCGGCGGAAGAACTCGGGATCGACGTGGCGCAGGTGCGCCCGATGGTGGGCGACACCGATTCCGTCGGATATTGCGATGTGACCGGCGGGAGTCGGGTCACCTACGCCACGGGGATGGCGGTGATCGAAGCCAGTCGTCAGGTCGTCGATCATCTGCGCGCCCGCGCCGCCACGATCTGGAACGTCGAACTCGACTCGGTCGAATGGCAGGATGGCAACGCCGTGGCGACCAACGGGGCGGCGGAGAAGGGTTCGCTCAGTCTTGCCGAGATCGCCCAGCAAATGCGGATGACGGGTGGGCCGATCGTAGCGAGTGCGTCCGTGAATCCGCCGGCCGCCGGTCCCGCGTTCGGAGTGCATCTGTGTGATATCGAGGTCGACCCGGAAACCGGGGTGACGCGCGTGCTCCGATACACCGTCGCCCAGGACGCGGGAAAGGCGATCCATCCGAGCTTCGTCGAAGGACAGTTCCAGGGCGGTGCCGCCCAGGGAATCGGCTGGGCACTCAACGAAGAGTATCTGTGGGATGCCGATGGCAAGGTCGAGAATGCGGGCTTCCTCGATTATCGCGTGCCGGTCGCGTCGGATCTGCCGATGATCGAGACGATCATCGTCGAAGTCCCGAACCCACTCCATCCCTACGGTGTGCGGGGGGTCGGAGAGACGCCGATCGTTCCGCCGCTCGGAACAATCGCGAACGCGATGCGTGATGCGACGGGAGTGCGCTTCTATTCGCTACCGATGTCACCGCCGCGGGTGCTCGACGCGATCGATTCCTCGGATGGCGCTAAGGGCTGAGCGTGTAGGAGCCAGGCTCGTGGCCACAGTGATCTTTTCACAGGCGCAGCGTCGTTTCACCAATGACGAAGAGCGCATCGAGATCGAGGCGTCTCGCGTGGACGAGCTGATTCGTGCACTCTACCAGCGCTACGAAGCGCTCGACGGGCAGCTCGAACACGCGGCGGTTTCGATCGATGGCGTGATCCACAACGATGCGCTCTATCTTTCGCTCACCCCGACTGTCGAGATCCACTTCGTGGGCGCGGTCGGAGGTGGATCTGGGGACTCGGTTGGCGAGTCGCTGAAACCCTTCGTGGGCGATCCCCTCGGTCACGCACGTCGCTGGAAGAGTGAAGGACGTGGCGTCGCGATCGCCACCGTCGTATCGACCTGGGGATCTTCTCCGTGTCCGGCCGGGAGCCAACTCGCCGTCGATACGTCGGGACATTTCGAAGGATCGGTTTCGGGGGGCTGCGTCGAGGGGGCGGTGATCGAGAAGGCCGGCGAGGTCATCGAATCGGGCGAGCCAACGCTGCTCGAGTTCGGAGTGGCGGACGAGGAAGCCTGGGCGGTGGGACTCGCTTGTGGTGGACGCGTGCGAATCTTCGTCGAGCGCATCGATTGAAGTCGGCACTCCTCGATGCGGTTCTCGACGCTCGGGCTTCGAGGCGCCCGGTCCTCCGACTCAGCTGGATCGAGGGGGGCCGCGAGGAACTCGTCTCTGCTTCCGGTCTCGAGGCGGCGACGACCGGGCTGGCGGTGGATCTCGCGGAAGCCGCCGCGCAGGCGATTCGCAGCGATTCGGGGGCGCTGGTTACGAGTGCAGACGGCCCCGTCTTCATCCATCCATTCAATCCATCGATCCGACTCGCGATCGTCGGAGCCGTTCATATCGCCCAACGCCTGGCGATCCTGGCTCGAGATCTGGGGTACGAAATTACACTCATCGACCCGCGCCGCGGATTCCTGACCGAGGCGCGCTTTCCCGGCGTCGTGCTGAATCACGACTGGCCGGATGTGGCGCTCGAGGCCTTCGCGCTGGACGCGCGCTCGGCGGTGGTGACCTTGAGCCATGACCCGAAGCTCGACGAGCCGGCCCTCGGGGTCGCGCTGCGTTCGCCGTGTTTCTATGTCGGTGCGCTCGGAAGCCGACGTACCCAGGAGAGGCGACGCGATCGACTGCGTGAGGCCGGCCTGACCGACGCCGAACTCGCGCAGATCCACGGCCCCGTCGGTCTCGATCTCGGTGCAAAGAATCCGGCAGAGATCGCGCTGTCGATCGCGGCGGAGATGACCGCGACGTTGAGATCACGTTAGTGGGAGGCGGGGATATCGTGGGGCTGGTCCTCGCTGCCGGAGCCTCGATGCGGATGAGACCGCTTCCCAACAAGCTGACTCAGCGGATCGATGATGAACGGGTGCTCGTCGCAGTGCCCGTGGACGCGATGATCGAGGCGGGGATCGATCCGGTCTTCGTCGTGCTCGGAAACGAGGGAGCGAGCGTCCGCGAATTCCTGGGCGAACGAACGCCGACCTACCTCTCCCATCCAGGATGGGAGGCGGGCATCGGTTCCTCGATTGCGGCGGGGGTGCGCGGGATTCTCGAGACCCATCGGCCGAAGGGGATCCTGGTCTGCGTGGGCGACCTTCCGGGGTTGCGTGCGCGTTGGCTGCTCTCTCTGGTCGACACCTTCGTGTCCGTCGGCACGAACGGCTGTATCTGCGTTCCGACGCATGCGGGTCGACACGGCCATCCCGTACTCTTCGGAGCCGGGCATTTCGCTGCGCTGATGGAACTCGACGGGGATCGTGGCGGACGGATCGTCGTCGAAGCGAACCCAGAGGAGGTGCGCGAAGTCGAGATCGACAGCGATGCGATCCTGCGCGATATCGACACACCGGCGGATCTCGAGGCCTGGCGTTCGTCGTAGAGAACTCGGTCCCGCCACGAGCCGGATCTCGAATAATTTCACAGATTCGATGACTTGAAGGTTCGCTAGAGGCCAGTGAAAAGGGGGTTTGGACCAGGGCGGGTCGATCGCATCCGCCCCAGGGCTGTGATTCAATGGGGACTCCGCGCAGGCGCCGCGCAGGACCCAATCGATCCCGACGACCCCTCCGGAGGCCTCCGCGAAAGGGGTTGCGGTACGCAGCCAGGAGAACCCTGTGGAAGAGATCCGATTCGACGACATCGCCGCCCTACAGAAGCACGTGAGTGAAGAGTTCGGCGAGTTCTGTGATCCCATCGAAGTCACGCAGGAAATGGTCAACCAGTTTGCGGACGTCACGGGCGACCACCAGTGGATCCATATCGACGTCGAGCGATGTGAGAAGGAATCCCCCTTCGGAGGCCCGATCGTCCACGGATTTTTCACGCTCTCGCTCCTGCCTTTGTTGAGCGCGAAGGCGAAGCCCAGCTACAAGACGGTCGACGTGAAGAACGCGATCAACTACGGATCGGACAAACTTCGTTTCCTGAGTCCGGTCCCGGTCGGGTCGAAATTGCATGCGCGCAATCGTCTCGTTTCCGTCGAAGCGGGGAAGAAGGGCGTGCGTCTCGAACAGGAGACGGCGATCCACGTGGTGGGGAGCGATCGTCCGGCGGTGCTCTACAACATGATCACCCTGCTACAGGGCTAGGGCGAAGCGATCACCGCTCCTCATCCGGCGTTTTCGGGATGGCGCGTCTGTGCAGCAGGCGCCGCCACTCAGGCGATTGCGATCGGTTTTACGCTCGGCGCCGTCGGCCTCTTTGCGGCTCCGCTGGCGGAAGAGCTCGGGGCGACCGCGACCCAATTCAATCTGGGGGTCAGCCTGTTTACCCTCGTGATGAATGCCTCGATGCCCCTCATAGGGAGACTCCTCGATCGGGGCTCGATTCGTCGGGTCATGTCGATCGGCGCGTTCGTGCTTGCGACCAGTCTCGCGGTCATATCGCGGGCGACCGAGCTCTGGCAGGTCGGCGTACTCTTCGGGGGCGGATGCGCGGTCGGCATGGCGATGCTCGGTCCGATGGCGTCCTCGACTGCGATGGCGAATTGGTTCGACCGACTCCGCGGTCGGGCGCTCGGGATCGCGAATGCCGGAGGGCCGCTCGGGCCGGCGTTGATCGTTCCGATCGCGGCGCTGGCGATCGGCGAATTCGGTTGGCGTTCGACGATGTCGGCATTCGCCGGGCTCACACTCCTCGTCGCCCTGCCGGCGATTCGTTTCGGGATGATCGATCGGCCCTCGCTGGTCGGTCAGTACCCCGACGGTGAGAAACCCGCCCAAGTCGTCGAAGGCGCCCCCGGCGAAGCGGTCGAATCGTCGGTCTGGGATACCCCGGAGGTCCTGCGTTCACGTGATTTCTGGTTCGTCGCATTGGGCGTGGCTCCCTTCGCGGGGGCAGGCCTGATCCTGGGCGCGAACGCAATTCCCTTCATGATGCATCTCGGGGCTTCGACGGAGTCGGCCGCTGTCGTCGTCTTCGTTCAGTCCTGCGGCGCCGTTTCTGGGCCTCTCCTCTTCGGAACCCTCGCGGATCGGATCGATCCGCGAGGGCTCTTCATCGGCTTGATCGCGACGATCTCTCTCGCTCTTGGCGCGCTCGCTCTCGATCCGATCTACCCGATCGCACTCGTACTCTTCGGCGTGGTCGGTCTCGCCGCCGGCTCGATGATGCCGCTCTATGGGGCGCTGATCGGCCGACTCTTCGGAAGAGAATCCTTCGGCCAGGTGATTGGCCTCGGGGCACTCGTCGGGCTGCCGATTCTCTTCGTCGGTCCGCTTGGATTCGGATTCGCCTTTGATGCGACTGAATCCTATTCGGTGGGGTTGCTGGGGCTGATCGTGGCGCTCGTCCTCGGAGCCGGACTGCTGGCATTCCTGCCACAGGGATCGGCACGTCGATCATCGACCGCAGGGGCGACCGGAGGCTGAGGCGTCAGCCGAAGCGCGCGCGAATTGCTGCGGCGTCGAGGGCGCTCGCCTCGAAGATTCGGGAGGCGTTCGCGCCCTCAGCGAGATCCCGGGCCTCGAGACGCGTCTGGAGTCGCATCGCCGTGGCGAAAGATTCGGTCGACGTATCGAGCATGCGGACCGCGGTCTTCCCGGTCGTCGGGTCGATAAGTTCGTCGAAGGGAATCGGCACGATCTTTCCGTTCTGTCGCGTGATCATCACGTGACCGAGTCCGCCTAATAGCGTCTCGACGGCGCCCGCGCCGAGCTCGCGCGTGTACTCCTGATCGTACGCGGAGGGGGACACGCAGCGGCATTCGTAGCCGACGTCCTTCACGACGATGGTCGCCTTGATCTCGTGTTCGGCCAGCGCCTGCTGGACTCGTCCACGCACGAGAGCGCCGAGTGGGAATTCGGCGAGTCGCAGATGTCCGTGCTCGTCCCTGGGCAGGTCCGGAAGTTCGGCCAGATCCCTCGGGTCGATCGATTCGCCGAGTCCCTCCGCGAGGACGATGACTCCATGGGGCCGACCGTAAGCGGTGCTCTTGAGGATCGTCCCTTCGACGCGACGGGCGAGGGTCTCGAGACGAAAACTCTTGTCGCCAAATTCCTCAGCGACGACCGCCAGGGTCGCGCCGGCGGAGTGGGCGGCACCCAGGGCGAGATGACCCGCGTTCCGCCCCATCATCGTGATGATGAACCAGCGACCCGATGTACGCGCGTCCTCCAGCAGCGTGCAGAGGATCCCACTCGCCGTTGCCCGAGCCGTTTCGAAGCCGAAGGTGGGCACGCCGGGGGGTAGCGGCAGGTCGTTGTCGATCGTCTTGGGGACGTGAACGACCTTCAGGCGATCGCCCGCCGCTTCCGCGACGGTGCGGGCAGAAAAACAGGTGTCGTCTCCGCCGATCGAAATCAGGTGATCGACTCCGAGTCGGCCAAGGCTGTCGACCACGCGATCCAGATTCGCGGGATCCTTGGTCGGATTGGCTCGAGAGGTGCGCAGGATCGAGCCACCCTGTTCGTGGATGCGAGTGACCGCGGCTTCGTCGAGGTCGACGACGTGGTCGATATCGCCCTGCATGAGCCATTCGAATCCCTGGATGCAGCCGATCACGCGGGCACCGCTGCGCCGAGCCGAAACGGTGGCGGCGCTGATCACACCATTGATGCCGGGCGCGGGTCCCCCGCCCACGACCAATCCAAACGTCGCCATGCCACCACTCCTCGTACGAGTCGGGCCGGAAAGTAGCTGGAAGCCGTCTCGATGGCAGCGGGGCGGGTGGCGATCGCCTGCGAGGGCTCGCATCGCGCGCCGAGACTAGAGCCGCTTTGCGCCAATCAGGATCGCAGCCAGGATCAGCGGTTCCTCGCTCGTGACGCGCCAGGCGTGCCGCGTCCCCCGTTGAACGACGCAGTCCCCGGTCTGAACGAGTTCTTTGCGGCCGCCGTCGAGCTCGAGCTCGGCACTTCCACCCAGGATGATGACGTAGTCGATCGTATCGGTGGTATGCATCCCGGGGTCATCGGAATCGAAATGCTTCGCGAGGTCCTCCGGCATCTGCGCCATGAAGTCGCCCGTCGGCGGATCGGCCAGCCCGGGAACCCGTACGACCTTGAAGCTGGTTTCCCCCTCGACCGGGAAATACCCGATCTCCGCGGGCTTGTTCGGATCCGTCGCGTCGGGCATCGAGATCGGGCCCCGTGTCGACCAGAGATCGAAACTTCCGGGCGAAGTGGAGCGCGGGGGTTTGCCCGCCTGGGAGAAGACGGAAATACCTTCGGAATCGTGTCCGGTCACGACGAGTTTCATCGGGGAGTCCTCCTCGCTCGATTGGAGCATGGGTTGCCTTCGATTCTGGCAGAATCGAGCCGGACTCAAAAGGTCTCGATCTCTCGTCGCCCTGCGATGAGCGGCGAGGACGGGAGGATCAGCTCGCCGAGCGGGATCGGATCTGGCAGGCGGCCAGCAGGCCGAACCCGAAGAGCGGGGCGGCGGAGGGCTCCGGGACGGCGGTGGCGCCCGTAGCCGCCGCGCCCTCGCCATCGAGCTGGAAGCTCTCGGGGATCGACTCGTCCGGGGTCTCGAAGGAGGTCACTGCGATCGAGCCGTCCGAGAAGACGACCGTCACCAGCGCGTTTTAGTGGCCGTCATCGGGGACGAGGGCGTAGCGGTTGTCGATCCACAGGAAGGGATCGTCCACCGGGGTCACGCGGGCGATCTCGGTGTGGAAAACGAGCGACTCTTCCGACTGGAAATCGTCGAAGGTCCAGTCGAGGAGACTCGTCCCGATTCCATCGTTCACTCGGTCGCCGCCTATTCTTCCACCGACGGCATCACGATCGGGTTCTCGCCCGCGAGGATGCGACGGAAGCGTTCCTCGACCACGGGGACGACGTCGTCATTGGGCAGGATATGCATGCGCTCCTCGCGAATCGCCTCGACGACCTTTTGCGCGACGCCCTTCGGCGAGTGGCCCAACTCGTTGATGGACTTGCGAGCGCCTGCGCCGATCTTGCCGTAGTCGGTCGGTCCGCCGTCCGCGGGACGATTTCGTTCACTTTCGAAGATCTTCGTGTCGATCAGGCCGGGACACAGAACGGAGACTCCGACACCCGTTCCGGAGAGCTCCTGATAGAGGACCTCCGACAGGCCCACGACTGCATGCTTCGTCGCGCAATAGGCACCGAACCCGGGCACGGTAATCAATCCCCCGGAAGAGGCGGTGTTCACGATATGACCTTCGCCCTGGTCGACGAGGCGCTGGGCGAAGGCCTGGATTCCGTGGACGACACCGAAGAGGTTCACTTCGAAGACCCATCGCCAGTCCTCGAGGGCCGTCTCCAGCATGGGTGCGATCGGCGCGACCCCCGCGTTGTTACAAACAATATGAGTCGTGCCGAAGCGGGACTCTGCGGCGTCCGCGAGGGCGACGAGGGCTTCGGATTGGGTGACGTCCGTCCTGACGGCGAGGACCTCCGCCCCCTGCGCCTCGAGTTCCCTGCCAGCAGCCGCAAGGGGTGCTTCTTCGATGTCCGCGAGGACCACGCGCGCGCCTTCGGCCGCGAAGGCATCGGCCATCGCCCGACCAATCCCGCTGGCTGCGCCCGTGACGACGGCGACCTTCCCCTTCAGATCCCGCATTTCTTGCCTCCTGGCGACTGCCGATCATCGACAGGCCCCCGATCGTATCATCTGGAGAGCGGGATCGAGCGCCCGCGTGGAAGCGTATCCGCTGACTCGGGTGGAATCAGATCGCTTTTCCGCTCGCGAATGAGGTTGGAATTCAGGCGGGCGTCTCGATCCCAACGCTCTTCGGGGGTGTACAATGGAACGGCTTTGGACAACCCCCTCGTCCCGGTCATGAATCGACCGCGATACAAAGCGGTCCGCCCCGGACACCTGGAGAGAACCATGTTCGACTTGAAGATTTCTGGTGGGCGTATCGTCGATGGGACCGGTGCACCCCCCTATGTCGGAGATGTCGCAATCCGAGATGGCAAGATCGTCGAGATCGGAGCTTCCGTGCCGGGTGAGGCGGCGAAGACCGTCGATGCGACCGGACGGATCGTGACGCCCGGATTCGTCGACGTCCATACCCACTACGATGGTCAGGTGACCTGGGATGACAATCTCGATCCCTCGGGCGGGCACGGCGTGACCACGGTCGTCATGGGCAATTGCGGTGTCGGATTCGCACCCGTCCGCCCCGGCAAGGAGGAATGGCTGATCCAATTGATGGAAGGCGTAGAGGACATCCCGGGAACCGCGCTCTCGGAAGGCATCACCTGGGAATGGGAGACCTTCCCGGAGTACCTCGATGCGCTGGAGAAGCGACGGACCTCCGTCGATTTCGGAACCCAGTTGGCTCACGGTGCGCTGCGCGCGTATGTCATGGGGGAGCGGGGTGCGAGAAACGAGCCCGCGACGCCCGAAGACATCGCCGAGATGCGCGAACTCACGCGCCAAGCGATCGAAGCCGGTGCACTCGGGGTCAGCACGAGCCGCGTCCTCGGACACCGCGCGATGGACGGTGAACCCGTCCCTGGAACCTTCGCTGCCGAGGATGAACTCTTCGGACTCGGCTATGCGCTCAAGGATGCGGGCACGGGCATCTTCGAGTTGGCTCCCGCGGGCGCGGATGGTCAGGACCTGGTCAATGCCAAGCGGGAAGTCGAATGGATGAAGAAGCTTTCGGCCGAGATCGGAAGGCCAGTGACCTTCGCGATGATCCAAAACGAGGCCGAGCCCGACCTCTGGCGCGAGATCATGAACGAGTCGATCGCCGCCGCCGAACACGGGGCGGAACTCTATCCTCAGATCGCTGCGCGGCCATTCGGGCTCATGATCGGCCTCCAGACACATCACGCGTTCAAACGTCGACCGACCTTCGTCCGACTCGAGGCCGAGACGGATTCCTTCGAGGCGCTCGCGGCGGCGATGCGAGATCCGGTGCACAAGAGGGCGATCCTCATGGAAGAGAACCTTCCGGCCGATCCGACGAATCTCTTCGACGGCATGACGGACATGATCGCCGCTACGCTTCACCGACTCTATGCGATCGGAGATCCTCCGGACTACGAGCCGACCGCGGACCGATGCGTCGAGGCGATCGCTGAGGCGCAGGGCATCCCGCCGATCGAGGCCGCCTACGACCTCTTCGCCGCGGGCGACGGAACGAACATGCTCATGATGCCGATTTTCAACTACGCCGAGGGAAATCACGACGTGATCCGCGAGCAGTTGACCAATCCCTATTGCGTCTCGGGGCTCTCGGACGGTGGGGCGCATTGCGGAATGATC
>JAPYTP010000134.1 GCA_029941885.1 Myxococcota bacterium | reverse complement strand
AGGGGGAAGACTCCGCCCTCGCCACGGTCACGACCGATGCGCGCACGCACAGCCTTCTTGTTCGCTGTACCTTCGACGATGCCCTCGACAAGAAGCTGGATATCTCATTTGCTCGCGTGAATGCAACCGGTGAGCCGACCGAGTGCCAGTTCGACTCGAGCGCGGCCGGGCTGATGGACACGGCGCGATTCGTTCACACTTCCGCCCAGCAATGGTGCAATCGCTCCGCGGGATTGCGGTCGGACGTCAACCGTCTGCCCCTCCAGGATCCTGAACGCATGCGCGCCATGGGCGGGGATCCGAATATTTTCTACTACAACACCGCCTGGGCTTTGGGCGCTGACGAGTCGCTGGTGATCCACATCCCGACGATTCCCGAGTGCACCACATGGGGATTCCAGATCAACAACCTCTGGACGGAATCCCTCGACTACACCCAGGGCCGAATCCATCTCAACAAGAATACCGCCCACTACGACGCGGACGGAAGCGTCACGATCGTCGTGTCAGAGCGCGACCCAGGGAGACCCAATTGGCTCAAGACCATGGGACACCGAACGGGGACCGCGAACATGCGACTGATGGGAGCCAGTGAACCCCTGGTGGCCCACACGGAAGTCGTGAAGCACTAGACCGATCGCAAATGCGGAAGCACGTGCTCGCATTCCTCTTGACCTCCACCGCTTAGTCTCCCGTACGCACAGACGATCGGCATGACGCTCGGATCGATCCTGCAAGGGTCATCGAGATCCGACCAGAGCAGCGAGCTTCGTGTACCGTGAGATGTCCACTGATCGTCCGAGGAGACTACGCAATGGTCCGCAGTTTCTGGCTTGCAGCCGAGCGTGCCCCCGAGCGAATCGCTCTGATCGACATCGACGGTTCAGAGGTTTCCGCCGGCGAACTGGCCAGTTCCACGAATCAGCTCATCACGGGTCTCCGGAAACGTGGGCTCGAGCAGGGAGATGTCGTCGCTACGCTTCTCCCGAATGGACGGGCGGCGATCGAGGTACTGCTCGCTGCCATGCAGGCGGGCTGGCATTTCACCGCGATCAACTCCCATCTCACGTCCGCAGAGATCGCCCATATCATTGAAGACTCCGGTGCCAAAGCCTTCTTCAGCGATGGGCGCTACACGGAACAAGCTTGCCGTTCCGCCGAGCTGGCCGGTCTGTCGACTGCGTCCCGCTACTGCAGCGGCGAGATCTCGAGCTTCACTTCCATGGAGGCCGTCCGAGCGGGACAGCCGCGCAGTCGCCCCGACAATCGAAGCGCGGGCCAATTCATGCAGTACACCTCTGGGACGACAGGGCGCCCCAAGGCGGTTCGTCGTCAGACACCGCCCATGGATGCCGACGAATTCGTCACCCTGCTCGCCCCCAACCTCACCCGGTACGACATCGAGCCGGGTGGCGATGACGTCCACCTAGTAACCTCGCCGATGTATCACATGGCCCCGCTCTCGTTCGGATATTTCTCCCTCCATTTCGAACACACCCTGGTCCTAATGGAGACATGGGATCCGGAGACGGCCCTCGCGCTGATCGAACGACACCGGGTCACAACCAGTCACATGGTGCCGACCCAATTCCATCGCCTCTGGCGACTCCCCGAAGAGGTGAAGAACCGCTACGACGTCTCCTCTCTCCGGAACGTGATGCACGCGGCGGCGCCGTGCCCCGTCGACCTCAAGCGGAATCTGCTCGATTGGTGGGGGCCCGTCATCTACGAGTACTACGGCGCAACCGAGGGCGGCGGGACCATGGTTCGGCCGAGGGAATGGCTCGAATATCCCGGTACGGTGGGGCGACCCTGGCCGGGAGCCGATGTCAAGATCTTCGATGACGAGGGGAAGGAACTCGGCGCCGGAGAGATCGGGACCGTCTACATGAAGCTCGCGATGGCCTTCGAGTACAAGGACGACCCCAAGAAGACCAGGGAGAATCGGATCGGCGACTACTTCACCGTCGGAGACGTCGGCGAACTCAACCAAGAGGGATATCTGTTCCTGCGAGATCGCAAGATCGACATGATCATCAGCGGCGGCGTCAACATCTATCCGGCAGAGATCGAAGCGGCCTTGCTCGGACACCCCGACGTAGGAGACGCGGCGGTCTTTGGTATTCCGCATGACGAATGGGGCGAAGAGGTCAAGGCCGTGGTCGAGCCGGCGAGCGGCGTGACCCGAGACGGCCTGGCCGATCGACTCATGGCCCACTGCCGGGATCATCTCGCGAAATACAAATGCCCGCGAAGCATCGACATGATCGACGCCCTCCCACGCGACCCGAACGGGAAGCTCTACAAGCGAAGACTACGCGATCCCTACTGGGCCGACCGCAAGGAAAAAATCTGAGTTCACGCTTCCGCGGCATTCGTCGGGATTTTGAACCCCTCGGTCGATCGAATGGCCGCCAGGTTCTCCCGGATCTCTTCGACAGTGGGTGTCTCGCCCTCCGCGGCGTTCCAACCGGGCGCCGAAGCCACGAAGATTCGGGAGTAGCGTCCCGAGCCGACATTGAAGATCTCATGCGTCAGGTCGCATTCCTCGGACACCAGATAGGCGACGAGCGGCGCGATGTAGTCCGGCGCGAAGCTGGCGCCGGTCGTTCCCATCAGATCTTCCGTCAGACGGGTCCGAGCGATCGGAGTGATCACGTTGGATTTGATGTTGTACTTGGCTCCCTCGATGGCAGTCACGCTCGACAGGCCGACCAGTCCCATCTTGGCCGCGCCGTAGTTCGCCTGTCCAAAGTTTCCGAACACGCCGGCACCTGAGGCCGTGTAGACGACTCGCCCATAGGCGTTCTGTTTCATCACCCGGAAAGCCGGCTGCGTTACGTAGAAGGCCCCCTTGAGGTGGACATCGATCAAGATGTCGAAATTGTCCGATGTCATCTTCGCCATCGAGGCGTCGCGCAAGATCCCGGCATTGTTGATCACGATGTCTACTCGGCCGTAGGCCTTGATTGCCGTTTCAACGATGGATTCGCCTCCTTCGGGCGTCGACACCGAATCGTAATTGGCGGTCGCGTCGCCCCCGGCCGCGCGAATCTCCTCGACCACCTGGTCTGCGAGGCTCGTACCGCCTCCCGTACCGTCGGTTGCCCCGCCGAGGTCGTTCACGACGACCTGGGCGCCCCGTGCCGCGAGATAGCGAGCATAGCTACGACCGAGGCCGCCTCCGGCGCCGGTGATGACGGCCACTCTTCCTTCGTATCCAATTTGGCTCATGTCCGGCTCGTACTCCCCTGGTTTCTTATCTTGTCTCTCGCGCGTCGATTAGAGACGACGCGTGGCTCCTTGACGGATGGCATCGCGATCGTCCTTCGTCAGCGGGACAGTTTCGAGAGCGGGATGTCATAAAGGCGGCCCCAGTTGGCTCCCATGATCTTGTGCTGCGACTCCTCCGAGATCGGGAGCTTCGAGAAGGCGTCGACGGAGTTCGGAAACTTCGAATCGCCGTGCGGATAGTCGGTCGAAAAGACGAGATTGTCGTCGCCGAACCACTCGATGTATTGCTTCGCGGGGAGTTCGTCGACCTCGACCGACAGAAAACAGTTGCTCTTGAAATACTCCGAGGGGAGCTTCGTCAGTTCGGGCACTTCGTGAGCGCCGACCCATTCGTAATGTTCGTCGAGGCGATGAAAGAGCCACGGCGCCCAGGCACAATTTCCTTCGAGCAGTCCGATTCTCAGGTCGGGAAAGCGCTCCAGTACGCCGCCGGAGCACAGGCTCACAGCGACCGTCATGATGCCGAGGGGCTGCGAGAAGGTGTGCCACATCATGAGCTTGTCGAAGATTTCGAGCGAGAAATCGGGCGTCAGATAGGTCTGTCCCCCGCCATGAAAACCAACGGGGATGTTGAGACGCTCCGCCTCGGCCCAAAGCGGGTCGTAGTAGCGATCGTGCCAAGGCCTCCGATTGACGGTGCCGGGGGCGAGAAAGATCGACTTGAACCCGAGCTCCTTTGCACACCGGCGCGTCTCAGCCACCGCCGACTCCACGTCGTGGGGCGCCACCATGCCGGCGCCGAACATGCGATCGGGAGAAAAGCTGCAGAAGTCGTGCATCCAGTCGTTGTAGGCCCGCGCAATCGCGGCTGCGAAATCCGGCTCGAGGCCGTCCGTGCCGACCATCTCGACGGAATCGAGCCCCAGCACGAAGAGGCCGCGCGAAGGGAAGAGAACGGCCAGATCGACGCCTTCCCGATCCATCGCGTCGATCTGCGACGCGGGGTCCCAACCCTGCTCCTCAGCCGCCGCATAGACCGTGTCGTGATCCGGCCTCCAGCCGCTGCTCGCTCGCCGGGTCATCGGTCGCACAGCACCGGTTCTCAGCATGACCCTCGACTTCACGCGCACGCGCATGTCGCGACGCATTTCCGAGAGACCGACGGGGGCGGCGTGTTTGAATGCCGGGTCGATGTAGCGCTGCCAGAGATCCGGCGGCTCCATGACATGAAGATCACTGTCGGCGATCACGTAATCGAAGCGTGACATAGCAAGGCCTCCGGTCGATTTTTCGCATACGGTCGTCTCTTGGATTCGGTCGCGTCCATCGATCGCTCCCCTCTTGCACTCGAGTCGACAATTTCGACTGCGGTCACTGGCGAGTCACCCGTGGACCCCTTGTGCCCGCCAATCGCCGCACGATTCTCAAGACCTCATCGCGATGTGTCTTGAGGCGTTCGGCGCTCAGCGGATCCAGACCCACTTCCGGAACGAGCGTTGGCATCGCAGCGACGAAGAAAATCGTCGAGCCCGCAACGATGCTGGCAAGATGGACGGGGTCGATCGGGGTGAGCTCAGCTAGGCCCTTCTTCTCGCGGTCGTACACCTCACGCTGGATCAGCTCGACAAAGCGCGGCGCATGTTTCATCAGCGACGGTGGATGGTCCGGCGTCGCGTCGGCGACTTCGCGCAAAAGCAGGCGGGCCAGCGTCGGACGCCCACCTACATAGTCGACCCAGACCGTAACGGCGTCTTCGATCCGCTGGGGAAGCGGCGCGGCGCTCGAGAGAACGGTCTCGACCCGTTCGAGCAACCCGCTCAGCGCGTTTTCGAGCACGGAGTCGTAGAGAGTCTGCTTGTCCTTGAAGTAATAGAAGAGGCTCGCGCGCCGAATTCCGACCTGCCCGCTGATGTCTTCGAGTCGCGCCGCCTGAAAGCCGTATCGCGCAAAGAGTTGCTCGGCTGCGTCCAGGATGGCGCTCCGAGTTCTCGTCGAGCGGGCCTGCTGTTTCGGACGGTGGACCGCACGCGTGGCTTGGCTTGAAGTGCGAGGGGGAGGCGTCACGACCATGAAATCTACCTACCCGCAGGTAGATTTTCAACCGATCTCTGATAGCGTTTTCGAGGCGACCCGACTCCAGATGTGAATCGGTCGATCGATTCGAAAGAACTTCAGGAGCATACGCATGTCGGTAACAGTGGATTGGAACGAGCTGGAAGTGGGTGATGAGATCGAAGAGTACGTGCGCACCACCGACCTCTCGCACTGGAATCGCTACGCCGCCATCAACGACGAATTCATCCCCATCCATATGGACCCCGCCGACGCGCAAGCCGTCGGGCAGCCCGACGTCTTCGGCATGGGGAACCTGCGCCTCGCCTATCTCCACAACGTCCTCTACGACTGGCTCGATGGGCGTGGATCGATCGCCGAGCTCTCGTGTCAGTTCCGCGGCTTCAATTTCAAGGGGGACCGCCTGGTCGCGAAGGGAAAGGTCACTGCGACAGAAGAGCGAGACGGAGCCAAGCTCATCGATCTCGAGATCGGCGTCCTCAATCAGCACGACGAGAACACCACGCCTGGAACCGCCGCGCTCCTGCTCTTCGACTCCGACAAGGGGCACACTCTTCCCGCGCCGCCAGCGATGCCCCCCCCCGACAGGCATGAACCCGGCGTCTATCTGGACGCGCAGACCCTCGATTGGCTGGGCCGCGCTACGGATCCCGTGGTCGCTCTTCCCGTCGGTGCCAACGACATCCGGCGTTGGGCGATCTCGACCTATTACCCGGCTCCGCCCCCGATGGAATTCTACGACGAGAAGCTCGCCCAGAAGGGACCCTGGGGCGGACTGGTGGCACCGCCGGATTTCAATCCCTTCGCCTGGATGCTCGACTTGCCCAATTCCGAGCCTTGGCTGCGCGGGATGGGCACGGAACCCGGCACCCGCGTGCTCAACGGCGGCCAACGCAGCCGCTACTTCGCTCCGATCCGACCCAGCGACGTCATCTCCTCGTCTGCGTCACTCGCGAATGCATACGAACGGGAGGGCAAGCTCGGCACCATGCTCTTTCTCGTCAACGAGACACGCTGGACCAATCAACGCGGCGAACTCGTACGCATCGGCAACCGCACGACGATCTACTACTGATATCTCGCAACAACCACGTACGACCCACCCAATTACAAAGCGATACTCGAGGGGGCCACTCATGCGCGTTGGAATGATCGGACTCGGCAACATCGGCGGGCACGTCGCGACGAATCTCGTCGCGGACGGCCACGAGGTGACAGTCTTCGACACGGACGTCGCACGCAGCAAACCACTCGCGGAAGCCGGAGCCACGGCCGCAATGGGGCCCGCCGAGGTCGCCGAGGCCAGTGAGATCACCCTGCTCTCGCTCCCAACGCCCGAAATCGTGAACGCCGTCGCGGACTCGTGGCTAAAGGGCGCATCCAAGGGCGACGTCCTGATCGACATCTCGACGAATTCGCCCGAGGCCGTTCGCGAGCTGGGCGAGCGCGTCTCTGCGGCGGGCTGCGACCTCCTCGACGCGCCGCTGACCGGCGGCGCGCCCGGGGCCCAGGCGCGCATGCTGGTCTTCATGGTCGGGGGCGATCGCCAGGCCTTCGAGCGTTGCGAGCCCGTTCTCGACCAGCTCTCCCGGGCCGTTTTCTATCTGGGGCCACTCGGTCTCGGCAACACCGCCAAGCTCGTCAACAGCTTGCTCGCCTTCACCTCGACCTGGGTCTCGCTCGAAGGACTTTCGCTCGCAGCCAAAGCCGGCATCGACGTGCGAACGATGGTCGATGTCGTTCGCACGGGTGGCGCGGGCAACTTCTACATGGACCGCATGGTCGAGAGCATCAACGAGCGAGGACGCCCCGCGCAGTTTGCGCTGGCCCTCGCCGCCAAGGACGCCCATCTGATCGAGGGCCTCTCCGAAGCCGTGGGGGTCCCCGCCCCAATCGGTTCCCAGCTGCGAAAGATATTGGATGCCGCGGTCGAGGCGGGATTGGGCGATCACGATTGGAGCGATCTGGTCGAGCACGCCGAAGGACAGGCCGGGGTCAAGCTCGAGATCGCTCCCGCACCCGCCAAGGAATAGACGAGCCATCAAGGAGCGATCCGTGAGCCAATCCGCAAGAGAGCGAATTCCCATCGAGCCCGGCTATTTCACGATTCCAGACGACAGGTCCGAGACGCCCCGCCTACTGGGTTCGCGCTGTCAGTCGTGCGCCGAGCATTTTTTTCCGCGCCGACCCGTCTGTGCCAAATGCTGTCATCGCAGCACCTCAGACATCGAGCTCTCGCCGCACGGCACGCTCTATACCTACACCTATATCCATGTCCCCCTCTTCAATTCGAAACGCGCGACCGACGGCGGCTACGGTGTGGGACAGATCGACCTGCCCGAGGGCCCGCGCATCCAGTCCGTGCTTGAAGGGGGACCGGACGACTTTCAGATAGGGATGCCGATGGACATGGAGCTGGAGACTCTGAGGGAGGATGACCAGGGGCGGGAAGTCGTGACGTTTCGATTCCGCCGAAGTAAAAACACAGGCGAAGGAGCGCCGTCGTGAAGCTCGATGATGTCGCAGTGCTCGGCGTTGGCATGACACGCTTCGGGGTCTACCCGGACAAGTCGATGGCGGACCTCGCACGAGAAGCGGGCTTTCTCGCCCTCGACGACGCGGGGGTGAGCTTTCCAGAGATCGACGAGGCGTTTACGGGCTACCTCTTCAGCGGCCCGATGACCGGTGTGCGCGCCATGAAGGAATTCGGGCTGACAGGCTTGCCAGTGACCCACGTCGAGAACGCCTCAGCGACGGGCCTCGTCTGCTTCCGTGATGCCGCCTATGCGGTCGCGAGCGGCCGCGCACGGATCAGTATGGCCCTCGGCTTCGACAAGATGACCGAGGCCGCCGGCAGCGCACCCCGTTCGAGTTCAGCGCGCGGCGCCATCGATAACGTCATCATGCCCATCGCCTTTTTCGCGCTCTGGGCCATGCGCCGAATGCACGAACGCGGCATGCAGCCCGAGCACCTCGCGCGCATCGCCGCAAAGAACTGGAATAACGGAGCCCTCACGCCGAACAGCCATCGACAGCCCGACCACAAGATCACCGTCGAAGAGGTCCTCGCAGCAAAGATGATCGCCGAGCCCCACACCGCGATGATGGCCTGTCCGGTCGACGATGGGGCGGCCTGCGCGATCCTCGGGCCGATCGAGCTCGCGCAGAAGCTCAATCCCGGTCGTCCGGTCGTGCGGGTGCGCGCGGCCACGTTGCAATCCGAGAGTTATACCCCCGGCCACACATTCCTGGGTCCGGTCGTCGGCCCCGCCACAATGACGCGCGACACCGCCAACCAGGCCTACGAGGACTCGGGCATCGACCCGGCCGACGTGAACCTGGCGCTCTGCCACGATGCCTTCGCGATCGAGGAGTTGCAGTACTACGAGCTGCTGGGCTTCTGCGCCGACGGCGACGCAGAGAAGCTCCTCGAAGACGGCGAGACCGAGATTGGCGGGCGCATCCCTTTCAACACGGACGGCGGTCTGATTGCTCGAGGCCACCCCGGTGGGCCGACAGGCCTCGCCCAGATTCACGAACTGGTCGTTCAGTTGCGTGGTGAGGCGGGCAAGAGACAGGTCGCGAATGCCCGCACCGGCCTCGCGCACCTCGTCGGAGGCGGCAGCGTGTGCTCTGTCAGTCTCCTACAAAGAGATTGAGCGGGAGACACCCGCAACAGGTCTGAACGGATCGAATCGATGGAGGGATTACACATTGGCAGACGAGAACGAACTACTCGAGCGGGGAATGGCCGTCACGAAACAGCTCTGGGGCGAGCAAACCGGAGGCGGTGGCATGCCTGCCCAGAAGCTCGCGCCCGACTTTTTCAAGATGGTGACCGAATTCTGTTTCGGCGGGTTCTGGTCGCGTCCGGGGCTCGACATTCGCAGTCGCAGCCTCTGCACCGTGGCCCAGCTCGCCGCTCTGGGGAAGACCAACGAACTCAAGGGTCACCTCATGGGCGCCCTCAATCTGGGCATCAAGCGGGAGGAGCTGATCGAGGTGCTCATGCAGACCTCGCAATACGCGGGGATCCCCGCCGCTGTTCAGGCGCTAACCGCCGCTGCGGATGTACTCGGCGAAGGCGACTGACGGAACACCGGGCCCTTTGATGGGGAAACTCAAATGTCTGTCGTTCTGGAGGCCGAGCTGCCCCGGAAAGGCTGCGACTTGGAATAGTCGACACGCAAATCAAAAAGGGAGACCTGAGCCTGGACGGCTTGGGACCCGGAGGATCTAGCTCATGGCTCGAGTTCTCGAGGTTGAAGCGAATGGCTATGCACCGCGCCACCCCGGGCATGCGACGGCGCGGCTCGCTGCGAGCCCCGTTCAGTCCAGTTCAACGAAGAACCCATCGAAGTCGAACGGCCCGCACCCGAGCGCGGCCAGCACACCGACGAGGTCCTCGCGACGCTGGGCGTCTCGAGCGAGGAGCGAGTCGCGCTCAAGAAGTCGGGCGCGATCTGCTGAGCGAGAGGGAATCGCAGCGTCGCCACGAAGACGACGACCGTCAGGACGTCAGGCGGACAACCCGTAGAACCGGATTGCGTTCTCCCCGAGAACCTTCCGCTGAGAGGACTCGGGCAAGTCCGCGAGCTTCTCCCGAATCTCGCCGACGACATTGAAGGTCGCGTCGAGATGGGGGTAGTCGGACGCCCAGACGACGTAGTCGTCACCCAGGTGTTCGATGACCGGCGCGGTGATCGATTCGTCAGGTTCAGCCGAGATGATACACTGCCGCTTGAAATACTCCGAGGGAAGGAGCTTCATCTTCGAAAATGCCTGCATCACGTCAGCCTTGTGATCGAGGCGATCGAGCCAGGCGGTGATCCAATTCGAGCCCGCCTCTAGCACCCCGCAGCGCAGTCGCGGATAGGTTTCGAACATGCCGCGCGACATCATCGATGTGAACGCCGCCATGACGTCGAAGGCCAGAAAAGCAAAAGCGAAGACCTCGGCCCCCACGCCGCCGCCCGGACCCCCGTCATTCAACCAGGAAGCCAGCATGCTTTCGCTGCGCGCCACTACGTGAAACCCGATGGGCATGTCCAGGTCCTGAACGGTTTCCCAAAACGGTGCGAGCAAGGGATCATCGAACTGGCGACCGTCCCGCGACGCCGGATCAGGAGACAGGTAGACCGCTGCGCAGCCGGCCCGACGGGCACGCTTCACCTCCTCGACCGCGCCTGCGGGATCCTTCAGACAGATATGTGCCACCGGCACCAGCCGCCGGCGGTCGTGACTGCAGAAATCGACGATCCAGCGGTTATAGGCGCGGCTGTAGGCGGTCGCGAGCTTCGGATTGTTGACCATGCCCTCCCAGGCGATTCCAATCGTCGGATAGAGAAGGACGATGTCGATCTCCTCGTCATCCATAACGGCGAGCCGACCCGCCGGGTCGTAGCCGCCGAGCGGGCAGCCGTCTTCGTAGCTGCCCTGCCCGACCTTCACCAGATCTTCGGCGTCCATTCCGATCCCGCCCAGAGCCCCTAATCGGCCACGTAGGGCCATATGGGGCTTGTCCTCGACGAGCAACACCTCGACGCCTTCGTCGTCCCTCTCGATCCGAATCGCGCGCTCGCGGAAGTCGGGATCCATGTATTTCTGCCAGGTGTCGCGTGGCTCGAGGACGTGTCCGTCGACGTCGACGGTCACACCGTTCTGGATAGCAGGCATCGGGACACCTCGATTCATTGAGTGAGAACTGTAGCATCACCCCACAAGCGCAAGTTCCACTCTTCGTCCGGGCAAACCGGGTCGTGCCAATTCACGCAGGGGTTCGATTGCTGGACATGGACGCCGCTGGAGTGCGCTGCACCCTCAAAGTATCGTGGATGTCGCTACGCGACGGCGAACGTGAGCGGATCATCGGGCACAACGCGGATGGTCTCCTCGAAAGCACGAGTTGGGCGCGATCGGTGTGGGCAGCCACCCGGTGCCAGCCGGCTCCGTGCCCGGTCGAATACGGGGCCCGACAGGCTTGAACGAGGCCCGCATCTTGCGGCTATTCTCGGATACCGACACTCAAACCGACGTGGAAGAGGGCCCCCGATGCGACCGTTACCCGAACTGACTCCCGAGAACGAATTCTTCTGGACCAGTGGCGCCGACGGAGTCCTACGTTTCCAACTCTGCGTGGCTTGTGATCGCTACCTCCATCCCCCCGGACCCGATTGTCCGCACTGCGGCGGTGATCTCGAGGTTCGCGCGGTGTCGGGCCGCGCGACGGTGGTCGGCTTCACGGTGAATCACCAACAGTGGCTGCCCGACATGACTCCGCCCTACGTGATCGGCCTGGTCGCGATCGACGAGGACCCGCTCGTCCGTCTCACGACGGTGATCGTCGATAGTGAACCCGACGACGTCGGTATCGGCTTGCCCGTCGAAGTGCGCTTCGAGCAACACGAGGACGTGTGGTTGCCCGTCTTCGCCCCGACGGGGAATCCGGCGAGTGACCAGCAGACCTGGCCCGAGCCGGAGATGGCGCCGGTTCGCGCGCGGGTTTCCAACGAGAAATTCGAATCCAAGGTGGCGCTGACCGGCATCGGGATCTCCGATGTCGGCCGACGTCTCGACCGGGATCCGCTCGGCCTCACCATGGACGCCTGTCGTGCCGCCGTGGCCGATGCCGGCCTCACGCTCGACGACATCGATGGCCTCTCCACGTACCCCGGCGGCGGCGCGCGCGGTGGAGGTCACTCCGAAGGGGGCATCCCCGCCGTCGTCGAGGCCTTGCGCCTCTCACCGACCTGGTTCAATGGTGGCGGGGAAACCCACGGCCAGGGCGGCTCGATCGTGAACGCGATGCTGGCGGTGGCGTCGGGCCTGTGCCGACACGTGCTCTGCTTTCGTACGGTCTGGGAGACCACGGCCGCGCTGCGCGCAAAGCGCTCGGCCGGAGGAATCCACAGCGGCCCCCGGGTGTCCGGCGAAATGGAGTGGCGCCTGCCCTATGGCGCGATGTCCGCGGCCAATTGGATCGCCCTGCAAGCGAACCACCACATGCACCGCTACGGAACGACCCGAGAGCAGCTCGGCTGGATCGCGGTGACGGAGCGGGCGAATGCGGCTCTCAATCCGCGCGCGATCTACCGCGATCCGATGACGATCGACGACTATCTCGACGCACGCATGGTGACCACCCCCTTTGGGCTATTCGATTGCGATGTCCCGTGTGACGGATCGGTGGCGGTAATCGTTTCTGCGATCGATGTCGCGCGCGACATGCCCAATCGACCCATTCTCGTCGAGGCGGTCGGAACCCAGCTGACCGAGCGATTTTCCTGGGATCAGGGAACCCTCCTGCACGAGCCGCTCGTGAATGGTCCGGCCGCCCACCTCTGGTCGCGGACCGATCTGACGGCGAAGGATGTCGACATCGCGTGTCTCTACGATGGTTTCAGCTTCAACTGTCTGTCGTGGATGGAGGCGCTCGGCTTCTGCAAGCCCGGCGAAGGGGGACCCTTCATCGAAGGGGGAACGCGGATCGCCCGCGACGGCGAGGTCGCCTTGAACCCCGACGGGGGCCAGCTCTCGGCGGGCCGGCTACACGGCTACGGTTTCTTCTACGAGGCGGTCGATCAGCTACGCGGTCGCGCCGGCGAGCGCCAGATCGCGGACGCAGAGGTCGCCGTGATCTCCACCGGCGGGGGTCACCCAGGTGGTTGTGTACTCCTCACCCGAGGCGGATGAGGCGCCCTACACGGGCGGCCAGCCGATGGTTCGTGAACGCTGTGAATCGTTGACGGATGTGAGCTACGAGGGATTCGAATTCAGCTAGCTCGCCCTCGCTAGCAATCGAGACGACCCGGGATCCCCACGCTGGTTCAGAGATCGAAGAGATCCCCATTGACGCGACGACCCGCGGTCCAGCCGCCGTCTACGACGAGGGTGGAACCCGTGACGAAGGACGCCTCGTCGGAGGCCAGGAAGAGAATCGCGTTCGCGATCTCCTCGGGCTGACCGAAGCGCAGCATCAAATGGTTGTTGACGAACTGCTCTTTCATGGCAGCGAGAGGGCCGTCGCTCGCGGCGGTGACCGCCTCCACCATCGGCGTCTCGATGAGACCGGGACAAACGGAGTTCACGCGGATGCCCCGATGGGTCAGATCGACCGCGAGACTCCGATTCAGCTGCACGACCCCGCCCTTCGAAGCGGCGTAGGGCGAGGAATTCTCGCTCGCGACCAGGCCCTCGACGCTGGCGATGTTCACGATCGAACCGCCGCCGCGTGACAGGATCGGTGCGACCGAGTGCTTGCACATCAGGAAGGTGCCCTTGAGGTTGATATTGACGATGCGGTCCCACTCGTCTTCTTCAATCGATTCGAGCGCACCGCCGCCCGCGACGCCCGCTGCATTGACGAGCGTGTCGAAGCCTCCGTGCTGCGCTGCGATCTCCACGACGGCCGCCCTTACCTCGGCCTCGGAGGCCACGCTCGCGGTATGGAAACTCGCCGCGGGGGCGCTCTCCTCGACACGCTTCCATCGCGCCGCGTCGGGCTGCTGAACGTCGAGCCCGGCTACGGCGGCTCCCTCGTCCGCGAAGCGTTGGGCGGTCGCGGCTCCGATACCGCTCGCAGCGCCGGTGATGAGGGCGATCTTTCCCGCAAGGCGTCCCATGGAATCCTCCTGAAGGAGCGCGCGGGAAATCTCGCGCGGGTTTTGAGCGTGACTCGATCACTCGACTGTATTCGTCGAGGTCGTCGCCGCGGGCCACTCGTCCGGCCTGCGCTAGTCCCTCAAGTCATTCTCTCAAGTCATTCTCTCAAGTCATTCTCTCAAGTCATTCTCTCAAGTCATTGTCGAAGGCCGTCGCAAACGCTTCGGCCATCTGGTTCATGATGTCGCCGATCGTGACGTATCCGCTCGCGTAATCCGAAGGCGCCTTGCCCCCGCCTCCCGACTGAAGGGTCAGATCCACATCGGTCGCCTGTGCGCGTAAGGCCCCCACTGTCGCCTCGGCCTTCGGGACATGCGCGAACGGATCGTATTGAAAGTGGCGGCAGGTATTCTCCCAGGTCATCGCGTTGATATCGGCGTCCGGCAGATCCTTGACGGTCTTCCAGAGCCGCTCGGGAGCGGTCGGCCAGGTCGAGTCGGAATGCGGGTAGTCGCATTCCCAGGTGATGTTCTCGATCCCGATTCGATCTCGCATCACAACGCCCGCGTCGTCATCGATGAAGCACGTGATGATGTGCTCTCGAAAGACGTCCGAGGGCTTCTTCCCGTTCGGGAAGGTGTGGTGTGTCCACTCGTGGTGGTGCTGATGGGTGTAGTCGAGACGCTCGAGGAAATAGGGAACCCAGCCGATCCCGCCCTCGGACATCGCGAATTTGAGGTCCGGGAATTTCTGGAGCGCGTCCGCGTAGACGAGTTCCGTCGCGCAATTGAAGAGTGTAATCGGCGTGCTCGCGATCATCACCTCGACGGAGGCGGTCGGATCCTGAAGATTCATTCCGGTGCCCGAGCCGATGTGGATACACACCACGGTCCCCTCATCCGAAC
>JAPYTP010000133.1 GCA_029941885.1 Myxococcota bacterium | reverse complement strand
CGGCGTCGGCTCTTTCGCGGCTTTCGGGGCGTCTGAGGAGTCGACCTCCGGCGAGGCCAGAGCGGAGTCGGCAGCGCGCTCCGGCGCGCGGCGCTGTGGGCTGCGATCGGAGACCGGTTTTCCGCGTCCTCCGCCATCTCCGCCATCCCCGCCGGAGGCGCCCCCCTTTCCGCCTGGGGAGGATCCGCCGGATGACAGTCGCCGTTCGAGCTGGTCGAGGCGCGAGAGCAGCTGGCTGACATCGTCCCCGGCTGGCATCGTCGCCAGCCGAATCACCGCCATCTCGAGTACCGCCGTCGGTTGCGGCGCCCAAGAGAGGTCCTCGATCTCGCGAACCAGGGCGCGAAACATGCGACGCAGGCGTGCGGGTTCGGTTCGGCCAGCCAGCTCGATCAGCTCGGCGCGTTCTTCGTCGGTGCCGTCGAAGAGGCCCTCGCCCTCCGGCGCAACCCGCAGCACGACGAGATCACGCAGCAATTCCAGCAGGGCGTCGGCGATCCGGCGCGCCTCGGATCCACCTTCGGCGGCACGGGCGACGTGCTCGAGGGCGCTCTTCGGGTCGGCTCCGATACAGGCCTCGACGACCGCGCGTAGCACCCGTCGGTCGACGAGATCGAGCACGCTCGCGACGGTCTCGTCGCTGATCGGAGCGGTCGTCCCGCTTCGCTGCTCGTCCTGTCCGCCCCCGGAGTAGGCCACGATCTGGTCGAGGAGGGTCTGGGCGTCGCGCATCGATCCGTCGCCTTCCCGGGCGATCGAGGTCAACGCAGCGCTGGAAATCTGGATGCCTTCGGATTCACAGATCTCCGCGAGTCGCTCACTCACGATCGTGAGGGCGATACGGCGGAGGTCGTGTCGCTGACATCGGGACAGGACGGTGAACGGGATCTTCTCGGGGTTCGTCGTCGCGAGCACGAAGAGGCTTTGCGGGGGCGGCTCCTCCAGGGTTTTGAGCAGCGCGTTGAAGGCCGCCGCCGATAGCATATGGACCTCGTCCACGATGAAGATGCGATATTTGCCCGGCGCCGCGGCGTAGCGGATCGATTCGATGACCTCGCGGATGTCGTCGACCCCGGTCCGGCTCGCGGCGTCGATTTCCTGCACGTCGGTCGAGCGACCGTCGGTGATGTCGGAACAGGCGGGACAGCTTCCGCAGGGCTGGTCAGTCGGTCCCTTCTCGCAGTTGAGGCAGCGGGCGATCAGTCGCGCCAGCGTCGTCTTGCCGACGCCACGGGGGCCCGTGAGCAGCATCGCGTGCGGGATCCGATCGGTCCGGATCGCGTTTCGGAGCGCGGTGGTGACGTGGGTCTGTCCCGAGACCTCGTCGAAACTCTGCGGCCGCCATTTGCGCGCGATGACCTGGTAACTCAATGGGCGTCCGGTTGATCGGCTGCGAACTCCGGTGAGCCCCAGCGGGGGCCTCGAAGTCCTGGGGGGGGGGCGGCGATCCGTCCGCTGAAAACAGCGGAGGGAAGCCTCTGAACCGCCCCGAACAACAGCAACCTCGCCGCGTGGCTCGATGCCCCGAATTCGGCTGTGGTGGTGGAGCGTCCTACGCGAAGAATTGACCGCAGGGCGGCCCGACCGCAGCCAAGTCCCTGCTACGGCTGCTTCCTTCCGGATCTGACCGGGTTCACAGGATCCCGAACTCGAACGGGACCCTGCGGTCAACTCTCCGCACAGGAGGTGAAAGTACCCGTCGCGGGGACGAGATTCAAATCGGGCGGAGACGGCCCAAGGGGGCTGTTTACAGCTAGTATGATCCGACCCGAGGAGGAACCCCCAAATGGCAGCCAACGAGACCGCGGCACGTCGTGAAGACGAACTCCAACTTCGAGACCTGGCCTTTCGCTACGCCCGGATGATGGACCGGCGCCAATTCGACTGGCTGCCCGAGGTTTTCGCGGACGACGGAGTCCTCTCCGGTCCCGGCTATGAGATGAAGGGGCACGATCAGTTGCGGCAGGGTCTCAAACTTCTCGAGCAATATTCGGCGACCCTCCACGGCGTCCTCAACACCTATTTCGAAATCGACGGAGATACGGCGACGGGTGAGATCTACTGCGTGGCGAATCACGTGCACGAAAAGGAGGGGATCCCCTTCAGGCAGGACATGGGGATTCGCTACGAGGATCGCTACACGCGCCAGGAGAACGGTTGGGTGATCCAGCTTCGCTATTTCAACATGGTGTGGGAGACGGATACGCCGATGCTCGTTTCAGCCGAGGGGAAACCTCTTGCCGGTTGAGGCAGGGTCGAGAGCCGATTGAGCGCTGTAATTCACCTCGCCTGGACGATCTGTGGCGTCATCGTGCTCGTCCTCGTCGTGGCCGGGATGATCCACGTTGGAACCTCGATCACGGGTCGCGGCGGGCGGGCGGTCGCCGGGAAGCGACAGGTCGTGACGGCGCCGGCGGGCCATGACATCGTCTACTTCGAGCGCCGACCCGACGCGGGCACCCCGCATGCGATTCCAATCGTGCTGCTGGCGAGCTTTGCCCGTTCGGTCGCCGACTTCAACGAACTCACGGGCGCGCTCGCAGCGGCGGGCTATCGAACCCTGGCCGTCGAGTCGCGCGGGATCGGCGGATCGGGTGGGGGTGGGCCGGGGCAGAATCTGACCCTCCACGATCTCGCGGCCGATCTCGGTGCCGTGCTCGACGCGGAATCCCCCGACCGAGCCGCTCACGTCGTCGGTCATGCCTTCGGCAATCGTGTGGTGCGAACCTTCGCCCGGGATCAACCCGGGCGCGTCGAGACCGTCACGCTGATCGCGGCGGGGGGCCTCGTTCCGATTCGACCCGAGATTCAATCCGCTCTCGGCGTCTCCGTGGCATCGTTTCTCCCCTATGGCCGGCGCGAAGCGGCGCTGCGACTCGCGTTCTTTTCGGAGCAGAGCGAGATTCCGGGGGATTGGATCGGCGGTTGGTGGTTGTGGGGAGGGCTGGCCCAGAAGGACGCGACGGCGGCGACGTCGAGCGATGAATTCTGGGACGCGGGAAGCGCGCCGCTGCTCGTGCTCCAGGCCGAGGACGACCGGCTTGCGCCGGCCGAGGACTCGGGCCTCCGACTACGGGACTCGTTTCCCGAACGCGTGGAATTGGTGACGATTCCCGATGCGGGTCATGCCTTGCTGCCCGAGCAACCCGAACGGATCCTTCGGACGATGCTCGGCTACTTCGCGCTCCACTAGTCGGCGGGTACGCGAGGAGTCTATCGGACTAGCCGAAGAATCCGGCCGCATAGCGTGTGTCGACGTGCTCGCGGATCTCGGAAATCCGTTCTTCCCGGAACTCGAAGAAGAAAGTGTAGTCGTTTCGGTAGTCGCGGCCGTCGGGGGTCCGTGCTGTCATCTCGGTCTCCGCGCAGAGTACGTTCTCTCCGAAGAGGGTCGTCACGATCCGAAATTCCTGACTCCCCTTGATGAAGGATTCACCGACGGCGCCGAGCATCATGGCGATCACCTTGCCCGCCCCCTCGTGTGTCCCTCCGAAGGGCTCGATCGCACCCTTCGGAATTCGCCATCGGATATCCTCCGTGAGCAGCTCGTGCAGTCGCTCGGAGTCGGCCGCGCAGACCGCCTCGAAATAGCCCTGCGAGAGGGTATCCATCGCCTCGTTCGTCATCGTTCATTCCGCTCCGTCTCGATTCCAGACAGAGCTTGCGAGAGTTCCTCGAGCGAATCCAGCCGCCAGTGTGCGACGCCGAATCGCGGGTCGCTTCGGGTTTCGGGCGGCGGGATCGCAATGCAGCGCATACCTGCGGCGAGGGCCGAAGTGACGCCGTTGGCGGAGTCCTCGATCGCGACGCTGTCGCAGCCTTCGAGTCCGAGGTCGCGAAGCGTCGAGAGGTACACGTCGGGGTGGGGCTTGCCCCGCTCTTCGTGTTCGGCGGAGTGGATCACCTCGAAGGCCGTCCGCAGCTCGAAACGGTCGAGGACGGTTTCGATGAGTCGTGTCGAGGAGGATGAAGCGAGTCCGATCCGCCAGTCCGCCGCCCGCGCTGCGGCGAGCGATCTGCGTACTCCGGGCATCGGGACTCCCTCGGCCTGAATCAGCTCCACCATCCGCTCGACGACCGACTCGGCGATCTCGTGAGGCGTGGGACCGGTCCAGGGCGAGCGTTCGAACCAATAGAGGGCCGCTTCGTCCATGCGCAACCCGGTGGTCTGGAAGCAATCCGCTTCGGAGAGCTCGAGACCGACGGTCGCGAAGATCTGGATTTCGGCTCGTCGCCACAGGGGCTCGGAGTCGATCAGGACCCCGTCCATGTCGAAGACGAGCGCGCGGTCGCTTGGGGTCATCGCATTTGGGTATTTCGGGAACAAGCGAACGGCGCGCACGTTTCGTTCATGCGAGGGCAGCGCCGTCGATGCGGATTTCTTCGCCCTTGATATGAGGGGCGACATTGGCCTTGGCCTGATCTTCGAAACGGGCCATCTGGATCCCTCGTGGAGTTTCCGGTCCTGGGTCAGGCGCCCATTGATTGCGCGGCGGACAACTCAGGTTGCGTGGTAGAACCAGGGCCAGACGAGTGCATCGAGCACCAGGGTCTGCAGCCAGAAAAAAAAGAACGTGACGACCGCGCCCCAGGCGAGAAGCGGGCCATGGGTCGCGCGCCGCACGACCATGTAGCCCAATCCAGTCGCTCCGGCTCCGACGATGAGAAGATCGAGTCGGATCGCGTACCAGAGGGCGGTAGACGGATTCTGGATGTAGAAGGCAGTGAGGGGCAGCCAGAGCGCCGAGGGCAGCAAGATGGTTGCGTAGGCACCGATCATCGCGTCGAAGGAGAGTCCGGTCTGCACGGCGAATCTTCCCAGCGGAGTCTTAACGCCGAGCAGGTAGGTCGTCGGAAAGAATCCAATCGCCGCCAGCAGCATGTTGACCGTATAGAACGCCTGAAGAGATTCCGGAATTCCGCCCCAGAGACCACTCCTGATCGCGGGCTGGTAGGCGAAGGCGAGCACATAACTTCCGAGCACGCCGGATCCGCCGATCAGAATCAGCAGGAGCAGCGAACGTCGCTGGGGGTTCATGGATTCCCTCCACTGGACGGGTTGGGCACGAGGACCCAGGCCCTCTACAGGGTTGCTTTCATCGCCAGCCGCGCGGGTTGGCCTCGACCTCGGCCTGCTTCTGCGCGAACAGACGGGCCATTCGAGCCGCCTCTTCGGGCTGGCTACGCGTTGCATCGTAGGACTCCTCGGGATCGAGCTCGAGGTCAAAGAGCCACGGCCCCCAGAGTTCGTTGTAGGAAAGGCGATCGCTCCCGACACTGCGTATCCCTCGACGTCGGTGGTACTTGAATCGGGCGTCGCGGATCGCGTCGAGGCCATCGTTCATCCCGAAATAGTGGATGAGTCGATCGACCGGTGTTGCATCGTCGAAGATCTGGGCGCCGAGATCGAGGCCATCCAGTATCCGGTCGGGCGGGGCGGGAAGACCGAGCAGCGCGAGCAGGGTCGGAACGAGGTCGACGCCGACGACCGGCGCCGCACTGCTGCGGCCTGGGCGAATTCGCCGCGGCCAGTGAGCGATGAAGGGGACTCGCATGCCGCCCTCGAAAGTCTGGTTCTTGCGTCCGCGGACACCACCGGGGCTGCCCTCGTACCAGGGCCCGTTGTCGCTGGTCAGCAGGATCAGCGTATTGTCCAGCTGTCCGCGTCGTTCGAGAGTCTCAACGATCGTCCCGATCGAATCGTCGAGCCCTTCGATCACATCGCCATAGAGGCCGGCTCGGGATCGCCCGTGATCGTTCGTTGGGCTGAAGAGCGGGATATGCGGAAAGTTGTGGGCGAAATAGAAGAAGAAGGGAGCCTCGCGATCCCGGTCGAGGAACTCGACGGCAGCCGCGGTGTAGACCTCGTTCATGCGTGTCTGGTCGAAGGGCGCAGCGTGAAGGATCTCTCGATCGCGATAGATCGCGAAGGGAGTCATGTCGTTGCTGTAGAGCGCGCCGATGTAGGAATCGAAACCACGATCGTTGGGCAGAGAGGGAGAGTGGTCCCCGAGATGCCATTTGCCGACCATCCCGGTTTCGAATCCTGCGGCGTCCAGAATTTCGGGGAGCAGAATCTCTTCGGCGGGGAGGCGGACATTCTGGTTCGAGGCTCGCAGCGTGTGATCGATCGGGTGTCCGGACGGGAAAGCCACCAGGTTGAGTGCGGCACGTGGCGCATAGCGTCCCGTTAGCATGGCAGCCCGCGAAGAGGTGCATACGGGGGAAGGCGAGTAGTAGTTGTCGAGTCGCAGACCGGCCTCCGCGAGGCCATCGATATGGGGAGTGGCGATCGAACGGGCACCGAAGACGCCGAGATCTCCGTATCCGAGGTCATCGAAGAGGATGATCAGGATATTCGGCCGACCATCCGTTGCCCGAGCCGACCGAATCGAGTCGAGATATTCGTGCTTGGCCCTGAGATGATCGGCATCGTCCTCCTGTTCATACGCCACGACTCGAATCCCGAACCAAAGCACTCCCAGCAGACCCGCGAGGAGGCCCAGGATCACCAGGGTCCCCGCGAATCGAATACTCCGCGACAGGATCTTCATCGTGCCGAGGCGGCGGACTCGCATTCCGCACCCCCCACACCCGAAGCCCATTCGACGGCGTTCTCGAGGAGCTGCGCGTAGTAGTCCTTTTCGAAGGCCGCCCCCCAATGGCCCATCGCCGAATACACCGCTCGGCCCCGTTCGACACATCGCGACCAGACGATCGGGTGGTCGGTCATGCGGATGTCTTCTTCGAGCCCCATGCCCCGGCGCCAGGGTTCGTAGGTCGATTCGTCGACGGTCAGCAAGACATCGAAGCCGGCCTCCCGCGCACCGCGACTCCAGGAATACCATTCCTCTTCGTGCCGAAACTCGCTGGGGAGACCGCGCGTCACGGGATGGTTGCTCGCTTCGACCACCACGCGCGCTTCCTGCGTCTGGGGTCCCAGGATATGCCCGAGATATTCGCCGCTGATCAGGGTATTCGTATACCAGGTCCAGGCGGCATGGGAGCCGTCGCCCGCTGCGTGAATCCCGACCCAGCCGCCGCCGTGCTCGAGCCATCGCTGGAATGCGATGTCCTGCTCATCGCTCGCGTGGTCACCGCTCGCACTGGCGAAGACGACGACATCGAAGCGGTCGAGCTGCTCGTCGTCGAAGAGGGCGCTATTCTCGGAATGATAGATCGCCCAGTTGCGGCGCACCCCGATCTCGTCGAAGAGGGCATGTGCTGCGGCGATCCCCTCGGTGTGCCTGAACGAGTTCGTCTTCGAGAAGACCAGCACGCGGATCGAATGGCCCGTGCCGAATTCACTTGCGATGTGGGGCGGTTTCGTGTCGTAGTGCTCACTCGGAAAGAGGATTCCCCAGGCGCCTACCCACCAGACCAGGACGAGGCTCCCAATCAGCCACAGCGTGAAGAACACGCCGAGACCGATGGCCACCTTCTTGAATCTGCTCAAGGTCGTCTCCTTCAGTCCGCTTTCTTTCGAATCCGACCGCACGACTCCGAAACGATATGCCAGATCGCCACTGGACGGGTATCGCCGGGCGCGGGGATCCACCGTACGTTTCGTGAGATCGACGATTCGCTCGAACGCGGCGCAGGGCGCTCGCGACGATTCTCGGCGCGAAGCAGGTGAGGCGAAGAGTTCGATGGGGGCTACGTGATGAGAAGAGGGAAGGGGGGTACGCGAAAGCCAATCGCAAGGGCGCGTTGGATTGCTTCGGGTGCTGCGCTCGTGCTCGCAGGCTGCGGAGAATCGGGCTTCGGAGAAGCCGCGCTCGACGCAGCGCACGCGAAGGCCGCGGCGCCCGAGCACGAATGGCGGACCTACCTCGGAGATCTCGCGTCGAGCCAGTGGTCGCCGCTTCGCCAGATCGACCGCGACAATGTTTCGCGACTCGAGGTGGCCTGGACCTACCGCTCGGGTGAGCCGAAAATTCCGGGACTGCAATTGCAATTCAATCCGCTCATCGTCGACGGAGTGCTCTACGGGAGCTCCCCCAATCTCGATCTGTTTGCCCTCGATGCGGCCACCGGCAAGGAACTCTGGCGTTTCGATCCAGGGATCGATTCCTGGGCCGCGAGTCCGAGCCGGGGTGCCGCGTATTGGAAGAGCGGAGACGACGAGCGGATCTTCTTTGGTGCGCGTAGCGTCCTCTTCGCAATCGACGCGCGAACGGGACAGGTGATTGGGGATTTCGGCGTCGACGGCGAACTCGATCTGACGCAGGGACTCGGGCGCGACGTGTCGGCGGACATGATGGGCGTCACCGTGACGACCCCCGCGACGATCTTCGAGGACTTGATTCTGATTGGCGGTCGGGTCAATGAAATGGAAGGGGCGGCGCCGGGCTTCGTGCGAGCCTTCGACGCTCGCACGGGGGAAATTCGCTGGGTGTTTCGGACGATTCCGCAGCCCGGCGAGTACGGATACGAAACCTGGCCAAAAGACGCCTGGAAGACCGTCGGCGGGGCCAATTCCTGGGCGGGCATCACCGTCGATGCCGAGCGTGGGCTGGCCTTCGTTCCCACAGGTTCGGCGACCCCCGATTTCTATGGCGGCGATCGCACGGGTGACAATCTCTTCGCCAATTGTCTGATCGCGCTCGATGCTCGAACCGGCGAGCGGCGTTGGCACCGCCAGCTCGTTCGGCACGATCTCTGGGACCGTGACCTCCCCTCGCCGCCCAACCTGATCGAGGTCGAGCGCGATGGCGTGCTCGTTCCCGCCGTCGCGCAGACCACCAAGACCGGCGACACCTTCGTGTTCCATCGAGAGACGGGGGAGCCGCTCTTTCCGATTCGCGAGGAGCCCGTCGTGGGGAGGGCGGTCGCCGGAGAGACAGCCGCCGCGAGCCAGCCCGTCCCGGTCCTCCCCGCTCCCTTCGCGCGGCAGACGATCTCCGCGGATCTGGTGAGTGACCGCACGCCCGAGATCGAAGCGGCGATGCGGGAGAAACTGGCGAAGCTGCGAAGCGGCTCGCTCTATATTCCGCCGAGTGTCGAGGGCACCGTCATGGTGCCCGGAGTGGACGGTGGAGCCGAGTGGGGTGGAGCTGCCTGGGATGCGGAGTCCGGCACGCTCTACGTCAATGCGAATCAGATCGCTTCGATCCTTCAGGTCGTCGAGACCGTAGGGGAAGTCGATTTGATGGGAAGCGCCTATCTCGGTCTCTGTGCCGGCTGTCACGGGCTCGACATGAAGGGCGACGGGACGAGCGTCCCTTCGCTGGTCGGGATCGAAGAACGAATGGGCTTCTTCGAGTTTCATCGCGTCATGCGCAAGGGGCGCGGACGCATGCCCCCGGTCGCCGGGTTCCTTCCCCAGTGGCAGAGCCTCGCGATGGCATGGATGTTCTACGGCGTCGACGAAGAAGATGCCCCCTCGAACTGGGCGAAAAGGGAGGGTCCCCGGACCTTCGCGAACGCCGGCTACAAGAACTTCATCGACGGGGACGGCCTGCCGGGGTCGAAGCCACCGTGGGGGACGCTGACGGCGATCGACCTGAATAGCGGGGAACACCGCTGGCAGATTCCACTCGGAGACTACCCGGCGATCCTCGAATCGGGCCGAAGCGGTCTCGGCGCCGAAAACTACGGAGGGCCGGTCGTCACCGCCGGAGGACTGCTCTTCATCGCGGCGACTCCAGATTCGAAGATTCGCGCCTTCGACAAGGCGACCGGTGCGCTTCTCTGGGAAGATCTCCTCCCCTTTCCCGCGTACGCGACGCCCGCGGTGTACGAAGCCGACGGACGTCAATTCATCGCCGTGTCCGCGGGCGGTGGGAAGCTCGGGCAACCCTCGGGCGACGCCTATGTCGCCTTTTCCCTACCGGAGGCCCTACCGGAGGCCCTACCGGAGGCCCAGCCCGACTGATCCAGTTGCTAGGCGACGATCGGCTTCCAACACGGGAAACGGAATCCCTCGACCCCTTCGACGATCTGCATTTCGACCGGCTCACCCGCGCGAGGCTCGCGGCTCGAGAGCCAACCTCCGATCAGGAGAAGGTCATGCTGAACCTCGAGGGCGACCTGGACGACGCGGTAGGGCACCACGTCCCGAAGTGCGGGCGCGAAGACCTGATGGGTTCGAATCCAACTCACGATCTTCGCAGTCGCGTCGATCTCCTCCCACGCGTGATCGAAGGATCGACATCGATTGCACAGTGCTCGCGCGGGCCAGCGGAGCGCGTCACATTCACGGCAACGCTGGAGCCGGAACTCCCCCTCGCCGAGCGCGTCCCAATAGGGTCGTGAATCCCGATCCGGCATCGGGGCGAAGGGCAAGAAGGCGCTCACGTCGGGGGGAACTCCGCTCATGAATCCCTCCGCAGGACGAGCGCCGAGGTATTTCCCGAGATATAGCCTGCCTGCGCCGTCGAAAGCGCGATCTCGGCACCCTTCACCTGACGCGGGCCGGCTGCGTGGCGAAGTTGGGAGACGGCTTCGTAGACATGGTTCAAGCCGTGGACATAACCTTCGGAGAGGAAGCCACCGTGGGTGTTGACGGGTAGCGAGCCACCGAGCGCGGTGGCACCGCTCTCGACGAAGGGGCCTCCCTCACCCTTCTTGCAGAAGCCGTAGTCCTCGAGCTGAACCAACACGCTGTACGTGAAACAATCATAGAGTTGGGCCACGTCGATCTCGCCCGGCGAAACCCCGGCCATCTCGAAGAGTCTCGGAGCCATTTTCGCTGCTGAGGTCAGTGTCGGGTCCGGCTGCTCGTTCGAGTAGAGCGTCTGCCCCGAACCCCAGGAGGCTGAAGAGATCAATACCGGAATCTGCCGCAGGTCTCGCGCCCGTTCGGCGCTCGTGACGAGAACGGCGACGGCCGCGTCCGTTTCGAGACAACAATCGAAGAGTCGGAAGGGCTCGACGACCCAGCGGGATGCGAAATAGTCGTCGAGGCCAATCGGCTCCCGCATCATTGCGCGCTCGTTCTCCACCGCGTGTGCGCGTTGGGTGACGGCGATCCGACCGAGCTGAGCCTCGGTCGTCCCGTAGCGCTCCATGTGGGCACGAGCGGCCATCGCGTATTGCTGGGGCGGTGTGAAGTAGCCGTAGGGTGCTTGGTATTGCGTCTCGACCGCATCGACGAGGGGCCGCCCCGTGCCACCCATGCGAAATTCGGAGCGCGCGTTCAGCGCTCGGTAGCAGACGACGTAATCCGCGATCCCCGCGTGGACAGCGAGGGCGGCCTGACCGACGATCGAATGGGAGACGCTGCCGCCGCCGAATTGGTCGACGTAGTACCGGAGGTCCTTGATTCCGAGAGCCTGAGCCAGGATGGCCGGCAATACCGAGTCGCCGACGCGAAACGTGGCGAGGCCGTCGAGTTCGGAGGCTTCTACCCCTGCATCATCGAGCGCGGCGAGAATGGCCTGGGTGCCGAGGGTGAGCGTGCTGACCCCAGAATTCTTCGAGAATTCCGTGCATCCGATTCCAACGATCGCGACCTGGTCCCGAATACTCAAAGGCGGGTACTCCCCGTTCCAATCATCGCCGACCGCCTAACCGCGCTCGTCCCGGAAGCGCTTCGTCTTGGGCGAGGTCTTGATCTCGGTCCACTCGTCGAGTCCGCCCGGCGGATGGACTTCGACCGTGAATTTGACGCCGATCTTCTCCTTGAGAAGGCCTTCGATTTCGCCCTGGATCGTGGCGTACTCGTTCGAGTCGGCCCGGGACGTGACGGCGACGATCATCTCGTCGCGATTGTCCCTCCGAATCGCTCGGACGAAATAGTCTTCTGTGGCCTTTGCGTGGGTCATGACGATCTCACCGAGCGCTTCCGGCCAGACATTCACGCCTCGAAGCTTCACCATGTTGTCGCCACGCCCGGCGAAGGGAGCCATCCGGCGCAGCCAGCTCCCGCATTCGCAGCGTTCGGGAGGATGGAGAGAGGACAGGTCCATGATGTTGTACCGGAACTGCGGGCTTCCGGTCTTGTAGAGCTCGGTGACGACGAGCGAACCGAGCTGGCCGTCGGGGAGCGGTTCTCCGGTCTCGGTATCGACCACCTGGACGATGAAGGCATCTTCCATGATGTGAAGGCCCTGGCGAGCGGGACATTCCGTTGCGACCCATTGGACCTCATGAAAACCATAGGAGGCGTAGTTCGAGACACCGAAGGTCTCCTCGAGGATCTCTCGTTCGCCGATATTGGGCAGCGCACAGAGTTTGAGATCGTTCTTCGGATCGATGCCCATCTCTCGTGCCATTTCGGCCAGGCGAAGCAGATAGTCCCCTGTCGTCAGGATCGCCTTGGCGCCGTATTGAAGGGCGAGTTCGATCTGTCGTCGGCTGCTCGTGACCGTTCCCGTGCCGGTCGTGATCACGACACAATTGAGCCACTTGTAGAGCGCCTCGTCCATCGAGAAGGCGCCGTTGTGGGTCGAGTAGGCCCAGGAGTTGAGGACCGTATCCCCGGGACGGACGCCTTGCTGGTAGAGGCCGCGGGCCGTCAGGATCGCGCCCGCCTCCCGGTCCCAGGCGGTATAGAGGGTCGGGCGGGAGTTGCCCGTCGTGCCCCCCGACATGAAGACACGCATCGGTTCGCGACGCGCGTCGTCGATCGAGACGGCCTGATAGTCGCCGAGGGGCGGATTGGCGTCGATGCTCTTCCGGATGTCGTCGACGGTGTAGAAGGGGATCTGGTCGAGGTCGGCGAGGGAGGTGATCGATCGCGGGTCGAAACCCGCTGCGTCCCATCGTCTGCGGAAGAAGGGCACTTGATAGGCGCGGAGTGCACGATCCTGCATGCGGGCGAGCTGCTTGGCTTCGATCTGTTCGCGTGTGTCGAAAAAGGCGGTCTCGAAATACTCGGGCGCCGGCGGGTAGAGGCGGGTCAGGGCGTCATAGTCGACGGCCTCGTGGGGTCTGCGGATTCCTTGGGGCATCAGCTGTCCTTGTCCTGTCCTGCTTCTATGGGGTCGGTCCTATGCGGCGTGCGGGCGGAAGGCGTCGAGACCAAGATGGACCCAGGCTCATTCCTCCGCAAGCGTCCGGGACGCGTCAGTTGACGGCGCCGAGACTCTTGAGTCTGGAGATCTCGTGCCAGTCGAGACCGATCTCCTGGAGAATTTCTTCGGTGTGCTGACCGGCTTCGGGCGCACGGGACGGCTGGTTCGGTTTCTCGCCGAACTGAACGGGGTTCGAGACCAGGCGAAAAGTCGATTGGTCAGCTGCTTCGAGCTCCGCGATGTAGCCGTTCGCGAGGGCTTGGGGGTCGCGCGAGACCTCGAGGGTGTCCTGGACGATTTCCCAGACTGCGTCGAGCTCCGACAGCACCCGTCGCCAATGATCGACGGGTTCGGAAGCAAAATGCGTTTCCAGGATCTCCTGGACATCCGTCAAATTGGCGTCGAAGGCCTCTGGCGTCGCGAAACGCGGGTCATCGATCCAGACTTCCTGGCCGAGGCATCGGCAGAGCGCGGGCCATTGGTAGAAGCCCTGCAGCAATCCGAGCACGACCCAGCGACCGTCGCGACTGCGATACGTCCCAGCCAGGGGGTTGAAGGCGGGAACCTGCGCCAAGGGGATTGCGGGTTCGCCCTGCATCATCGCCCCGGAGATCGCGGAGGCCATGGCCCACATCCCCATCCCGAGCAAGGAGAGGTCGACGGTCGTCGCTTCCCCGGTGCGCTCGCGCGCGAGCAAGGCCGCGGAGATCCCGCCAGCCAGGGCGAGTCCACCGGCGCTGTCGCCGAATGCGCCGCTCGGCATGGGCGAGGGACGAGTCGCCTCCTCGGGAGTCGCGCCGTGTTGACTCCCGGAGCGGCCCCAGAAGGTCGCGTGGTCATATCCGCCGCGATGTCGCTCCGGGCCACGCTCACCGAGGGCCGTCCCGCGCGCGTAGATGATGTTCGGATTGTCCGCGCGCACGTCATCGAGTTCGAGGCCGACCCGCGCCCGCGATTCCGGGAGCAGGTTCGTCACCAGCACGTCGGCGGTGGCGAGAAGCTTCGACAATGTTGCGCGGCCGGCGGGGTTCATCAGGTCGAGGCCGATGCT
This sequence comes from Myxococcota bacterium, assembly GCA_029941885.1. Taxonomy (GTDB): domain Bacteria; phylum Myxococcota_A; class UBA9160; order UBA9160; family UBA4427; genus UBA4427. The sequence goes on along the minus strand of JAPYTP010000133.1, from coordinate 1,263 downwards.
TCGTTTCCCGCGATTGGCGTGCTCGATCGCGTAATTCACTTCTCCGTCCGTGGAGAGATTCCCGGTTCGTCGCAGGCCGCGATAGGCGTCGCCCCGGACGGGATGTTCGACCTTGATGACGTCGGCACCCCATTCGGACAGGATCCCGGTCGAGACCGGGACGAATACGTACTGGGCGACTTCGACGATGCGAATGCCCGTAAGGACCTGATTCATTTCGACACGGTAACTCGCGGCACGCGATTCGCACTTCGCAAGGATTTGCCCCGATCGCTAGAACGGACCGCCTCGGCAGGCCGCATGGATCGGCCGCCCGCGGTCGGATCGGCCCTGGCGTTCAGCCTGGGGCGTCGATTCGCGCGAAGACCCGCCGGGCGTTGTTTCCCATCAGATCCGCGACGGTGTCGTCCGGTAGTTCCAGCGCGTCGAGCTGCGAGATCGCGTGGCGATGGCCGACGGTCGGAAAGCTGGTGCCGAACATCGTTTTCTTGCGCCCCGGGCCCCGTACGAACTCCACGAGGGCGGCGTGCCAGCGCTTCGGGGGAAGCGATGCGGTTCCCAGGTAGACGTTCGAGAACTTGAGAGCCATCGCGATCGCTTCCTCGACCCACGGCGCGCCCGTATGGGAGAGGACGAAGTCGACTTCCGGGAAGTAGAGCGCCGGTCGGTCGATACCGATCGGATGTCCGCAGGCACTGGGGAAACGCCCGCCCGAAGTTCCCGCTTGCATGACGAAGGGCAGACCGAGCTCGTGGGCGAGGGTGTAGTAGGGGTAGTATTCCGCGGCATCGAAGGGTAGATCGAAGCTGTGCGTATGGGTGTGCAGCGCAACGACCCAGGGCTGCGACGCAATCTCGCGTGCGCGATCGACGCCCTCTACTCCCTGGCGCGGGTCGATGCTCCACTGACCGACGAAACGCCCAGGATATTCCTTGGCGATCGGCTCGATTTCTTCCAGACGCATGGCGAAGGATTCGTAGTCGCTGATTCCGGCGTGGTCTGGGAGATCGCAGGTGGGTAGGACGAGGGTCGACATTCCGATCTCGTTCATCCGCTCGACCATCGTCGTCGGATCACAGAAGCTATCCTCCGGATCCCGACGCACCTTGATCGGTACACCTTGCGCCGCCAGGGTTTCATCCCAAAGCGCTGCGCGGTCGGGAAGGAACGAGTTCGTCCAGGAGTCGATGAAGCCGGACATGGGACGTCGGTCCTCCGCCTGAGGGTTGGGTGGCCGGGGCTCAGCGTCGCCATACCGGCCGA
>JAPYTP010000132.1 GCA_029941885.1 Myxococcota bacterium | reverse complement strand
AGCGTCCCCAAACATGCCGAGCACGCCTCCCAGACGCTGAATCGCATACTTTTCTTGGCGCAGATCGAAGGTTCGTCGATTCGCGACGGAGTCGTCGACGATCCGGAGCTTCTCCGCGATCGTTCCATGAGTGCTTGAAGGGCACGATGCCGCCCGTTGGAAAACGTACACCAGCGACAACGCCAGGCGCGACGGATGGGTTCGCTCCGTCGTCGCAGCCCATTGACTTCGAATTCCGAATGCGACCCGACAACCAGTCGATCAATAAGTCTGTGCCACATTGGGTGAGCATTGAGATCTCGGGCGAGGTCGGTCGCGGCGCAACTCTGGGTATTCCGACGAGCTGGGCCTTCTGTTACGGCCGAGGCTTGGCAGGTCGGCCTGGAAGGCGACGTGTGCCGCGAACGCTCCGCGGGCTAGTGTCGGAACCTGGACGTCTTTAACGGGAGTCATCTCGATGCAGGACTGGGTCTTTCCCAAGGATGAGCGCGAGCTCACGCCGGAACTCCTGACCGCGGTGCTCTCGGTCGATCGCCCGGACGTGGTGGTCGAAGGGCTCGACATCGTCGACGCGATCCATTCTGCGAGCGGGCGGGCGTCGACGGCGGATCGGGTGGTTCTCGACCTCCACTATCGCGCGGGTACGGCGCCGGACGACCTGCCGCGGCGGGTCGTGCTCAAGACGATGCTCATTGCGCCCATTGGGCCGCCGGTGATGTACGAGACCGAGGTCCGCTTCTATCGCGAGATCCGACCGACCGTGCCTTTCGAGGCGCCCGTCTTCTTCGGGGCGCTCTTCGATCCCGCGTCGGGACACTTTGGCATCCTGCTCGAGGATCTCCGCGAACGCGGGGCCGTTTTCGCGAACGTGACGGTCGATGTGTCGCTCGAGCGGGTGCGAATACTGATCGGTCATCTGGCGGCGCTCCATGCAAAGTACTGGGAGAGCCCGGCGCTCGAGGCGGAGTTCAGCTGGATGGCAACACCGGCCGGCGGCGGCATGGAAGAATTCTTCAGACACGTTCTGCCCAGAATCGAGGCTCACCTCGACGAGGATCCCTGGCGACTCGAGATTCTGGAGCCGATCGGACGCAGCGTCCCCGAGCTGCACGCCGACATGGTCCGGATCGCCGCCGGTCCACTCGAGCAAGGGCCGCGGACGTTGCTCCATGGTGATACCCACGTGGGTAATACCTACCTCCTCGACGAGGGCCGCATGGGCTGGCTCGACTTTCAGCTCTCCCACCGCGGCTGCTATGCGCGCGATCTCACGTATCTCATCACGACGGTACTCCCGATCGAGCAGCGACGGACGCACGAGCGCGAGCTGATCGCCTTTTACTTCGACGAGCTAAAGCGCCGCGGCGTGACGTCCGTCCCGGACATGGACACGGCCTGGACGCTCCACCGCCAGGCCGCGCTCTGGGGGCTGGTGATCGGCTGGCTCACCTGTCCGACGCCCAACTACGGCCGCGAGATCACCGAGGAGAACCTCCGGCGACTCACTCAGATCCTGATCGATCTCGATTGTCTAGAGGTGGTGCCCGAGTAAATTGGCAACGCCGGAATCACTTCCCTTAGAGCCCTGTGATGTGGCCCCAGAGGGCGTCACGGGCGCGGGACGGGAGGAGCTTGGAAATCAGGATGCCGACCCACGTTTCCGAGCCACAGTAGTAGCGCGAGCGAGGGCGACTCGAGGTGAGGGCATGTTCGATTCGGCGGGCAACGAATTCCGCTGGGACGGCCTTTGCGAGGAATGATGCGTTGAACTCCCGCATCTTTTCGAGAGGCTCGGCGTAACGTCTTCGACCCTCATCGGGCAAGCGGGCGCTTGCGGCTTCGAACGCCGCGTTGCTCTCTTGCAAGAAGCGATCTTTGTCACGGTCGGAGTACGTCATGCCCGGCTCGATCAGGGACACCCGAATACCGGCCCCGCGAAGCTCGACACGCAGCGCATCGGTCATGGCCTCGACCGCGTACTTGGTTGCGGCAAGGGCCCCCATGAGCGGAAAGCCCAGGTAGGCGGCGCCTCCCCCGCCGATGTTGACGATTCGGCCGCGAGCCCGGTGAATCAGCGGCAGCATCGCTCGGGTCGTCATGACCATCCCCTGGAAGTTCACCGCAAATGCCTCATCGAGTTTCTCGCGCGTGACGTATTCCAGAGGCGCCACAGCGCCGATGCCGGCGTTGTTGACCAGGCCGGAGAGACCCGCGTCGCCGACGGCTTGCTCCAAGGATTTGTGTGCGAGTTCGATCGATTCGTCATCCGAGACATCCAGTCGGATCGGCTGGATTCGCCCCTCGCTCTCCTGTTCCAGCCGAACGCCATCCTCGTGACGACGAACTGCGGCGTGTACGGACCATCCGGCCCGGGAAAGATGCAGGGCGGTTCCGCGACCGATGCCGCGTGAAGCCCCGGTGATGAGAACGTGGCGCGGTTGCACGATTCCTATCCTTCCTTCTGCGATGCGAGCTTGGGCGGAGCCCACCGCACCGCGCCTGACTGCACGGACGAGACGCTTGCCACGCTCACGCCCAGATCTTCAGTAGCGCGTCGACACTTGTCAGCGTGGTGAGCCCGTCGAGGGTGTTCTCGAGCACCTGCTCGCCGTAGGCCGTCGGAAAACCGGCCACGGCGTCGCGTGGAATCACGACGGAGTAGCCGCGGTTCACACCCTCGATGGAGATTCCGATGATGCCGCGGTTGAGCGAGACCCCGGTCGCGACGATCGTGCGCGTCTCGAGGCTTTGCAGGTACGCGTTCACGGGGGTGTCGGTGAAGGGCGAGATGCCGTGTAGCCGCTGCGACTCGAGGTCGTCGGGGTGGCGAAGGGCCGGCAGTACCTCGGCCGCCGGTGAGCCCACGGGAATGTGCTCGGGATCGTCCATCAGCGCGCTCACGAATGGCATGTTGCGGTAGCTGCCGAGTCTGTCCGGGCGGAAGGCTGCGGTGCAGTGGAGGACACGCATCCCCGCCGCCCGCGCGCCTTCGAAGAGCGCCGCGCAGCGGTCGACGATGCCGAGCTCCGCGACGGCGTCAGCAGGGCCGCTGAAGCGTGCGAGATCGCCCACCACTCCCCGCTGCATCTCCATGCAGAGGAGGGTGGTGTGCTTCGGGTCGACCAGTGACGCAAGCTCCATCCTCGCGACCTCCCAGAGTGGATGATGGCAACGCCGCGAGCGCTCGTCGAGGGAAACCGCTGGGCGGGGTCCTCGACGGCGACGATGAGGAGGACCGCTTAGACGGCCGGTCGAGTTTTGGCACACTACGGACGTGGAAGGCTGGCTATCGGGCAAGAAGCAGTCCAACCGGACCGTGCACTAGTATGGACTCCCCAATCACCTGGATCATTGGAGCAATCGACATGGCAGGGCAAGAAGCGTACGAACCACCCGCCGTCTGGAAATGGAATCCCGACAGCAATCAGGCCTTTGCAAATATCAACCGCCCTACGGCTGGTGCCCAGCAGCAACAAGAGCTGCCCGTCGGAAAGCACCCGTTGCAGTTGTATTCACTCGGCACCCCCAATGGCGTCAAGGTGACCGTGCTGCTGGAAGAGTTGCTCGCCAAGGGCCACAAGGGTGCGGAATACGATGCCTGGTTGGTGAACATTGGTGACGGTTCTCAGTTCAACAGCGGCTTTGTCGCTGCCAATCCCAATTCCAAGATTCCGGCTCTGATGGATCACAGCGGCGACACCCCGGTGCGGGTTTTTGAGTCGGGGGCCATCTTGATGTACCTGGCAGAGAAGTTCGGAGAGTTCTTGCCCGCGGAATCTGCCGCCCGCGCGGAGTGCCTGTCCTGGCTGTTCTGGCAGATGGGATCGACGCCACTCATGGGAGGGGGATTCGGTCATTTCTACGCCTATGCACCGGTCAAGATCGAGTACGCCATCGACCGCTACACCATGGAAGTCAAACGGCAATTGGACCTGCTCGATCAGAACCTCGCGGAGCGCCAATACATCTGCGGTGACGAATACACGATCGCCGACATGGCCATCTGGCCCTGGTATGGCGCCGTCGTTCGCAATCTGGTCTACCAGGCGGCGGAATTCCTCGAAGCACACACGTTTACCAACGTGATTCGCTGGACCGATGAAGTCGGCGAGCGGGAAGCGGTCAAGCGCGGGCAGATGGTCAACCGCCCCTTTGGCGACAAGTCAAAGCAGCTGCTCGAACGCCACGACGCCAGCGACTTCGAACTGCGCACCCAGGACATTCTCGACCCGGACCCGCCCGAGGACGAAAAAGAGACAAGCTAATTTTCAATGAGTCGGAGAGATCCTGAGGCGTGGAATCGCCGCCGGTGTCTGGTTCACGACCCGCCGCGATGCGCCACGCGGTCGACGTGTGATTCATCGATTGCCGCGAGGGTGGGTGTCCCCATTTGGCGCATCGCTGTTCGGAACTCTCCCAGGAGAATCTGGAGCACCCGCGCGACCCCTTTCTCGCCGAACGACGCGAGTCCCCAGATGTAGGGTCGTCCGATACACACCGCACTCGCTCCGAGCGCGAGTGCCTTGAATACGTCCGTTCCGCGGCGGAAGCCGCTATCGACCAGGACTGGGATTCGCCCGGCGGCGGCGCGCACGACGTCGGGCAGGGCGTCGATGCTTGCGAAGCCGTTGTCCTCTGCCCGCCCACCGTGATTTGAGACCACGATCGCGTCGGCTCCGTGCTCGACGCAGAGCTCCGCGTCCTCTCCCATCAGGATTCCCTTGATGACAAGCGGTAGCGGCGTCGCGTCGCGAATGCGATCGACGATCTCCCAGTCGAGCATCATCGATCGCGCCGCAAGCGCGAGGGGATCCAATCCGATGGCCTGAGCCATCTGCACGGCACCGCGACCGACGGTGCCGCCGACCGAGGAGTGACAGGAGCGACAAGCCGAATTCTCGTGCCGGCGGTAGCGCTCGATTCGTTCGCGGCCGGTTGGCAGCCCCACGATATCCACCGTGAGCACGATCGCGCCGCAGCCCGCGGACTCCGCTTCGCGCAAGAAATGGCGCGTGACCGGCATGAAGCGCTGGCCGTAGATCTGTGCCCACAGCGGCCCGCCACGTGCCTCCGCAACCTCTGCCAACGGAGTCGACGAACCCATCGAGACGATTTGGAGGTGATCTTCGCTCGCTGCCGCGCGCGCGACGCCGAGCTCGGCCTGCGCGTGATAGGCCGCCTGGCTTCCGATCGGCGCCAGCAGAATCGGGCTCGTCAGATTCATTCCAAGCAGGTCGAGGCTCGTGTCGACCTCGCGCACGTCTACCAGCCGTCTGGGGCGCAACCGAAAGTGCGTGAAGGCTGCCCGATTCGCTGCCAGTGTGACTTCGTGCTCGACTCCCATGGAGAGATAGGTGTAGTGGGCGTCGAGCAGCGCGCGCTTCGCCGCGGGCTCGAAGTCCAGGACGGTCAGCGCTTCGTCAGCCGACGCGATGAGGCGCTCGGGGCCGTCGACGTGTGCGTGGCTGAGGCCCGATGCCAGCACAGCTGAGCCTTGCAGAAGCCAGCCCAGGAATTCTCGGCGATGAAGCGACTGCGACATCCGCGGTCCACTCACGACCAGCGTTCACATCGAGCGCGGAGCCATTGGAGTGGCATGCGTCCGAATGCCATCGGGGTTCCAGATTGGCCGCAGCGCGTGCGCCGACGGCTCACCCGAAGTCGACCGGCAGATTGACCGGGCGCCGCATGAGCCCGATCGATTCCCATTCGAGTTCATCATCGACCAGTCGCGCCCCCTCCGGCAGGAACTCGAGCGCGCCCTCGAGCATGCAATCGAGCTCCTGGAGGGCCAGGTTCGCGCCCAGGCAGTAGTGCGTCCCGCTTCCGAAGGTGAGGATCTCGCGGGTGTCGCGGGTGATGTCGAATTGATCCGGAGCGTCGAAGACCGTCTCGTCGCGGTTCGCACTGGCCACGCTGCCCATCACCATGTCGCCCTGGCGGATCGTGACTCCGCCGATCTCCAGATCCTCCATCGCGATGAGTGGCATGCTGCCCGCACCGCCGAAATCGAAACGAAGCATCTCGCGTACGGCGTTGCGTGTAAGTGAGGGGTCTGCGCGTAGCCGGGCCAGTTGGTCCGGGTGCTCGAGCAGCAGCCGGATCGTGTGCGTGCCCCCGAGCGTCGTCGTCTCGGAGCCTGCGGCCACGAGCACGACGATCTGCATGATGATCTCGGAGTTGCTCATCGCGTCCTCGCCCTGGTTTCCCAGAATGAGGTCCGACAACAAATCGTCTCGTGGCTCCTGGCGTCGCTCGTCGGCAAGCTTGCCGATCCACTCTGCAAGCTCTTCCATCGCCTGTTCGCCGCGTCGCTTGTTCTCCGCGTCCGCCATCGGGAAGAACTGGCGGATCACGTCCTGTCCGAGCTGTCGGAAGCGGTCCTCCTCACCTGGATAGGGCGGGATGCCCGTGATCCGACTGATGACCGTGTTCGGGATCGGGTTGGTGAACGACTCGACCAGATCGACCGTGCCGCTCCGACCGATCAGCGGACTCGCGAACTGGGACACGACTGCGCGGACCTGCTCCTCCATGCGACGCACGGCACGCGGCGTGAATCCGGCCGAGAGCTGCTTGCGCCAGCGACGGTGCTGCGCGTCGTCCGCGACATTCATCGTGTACTCGTCGTGGTGCGCGGCCCAGGTTCCCGGTTCCGGCGGCGTGTAGAACTTGGTGAGCCGTCGGTCGCGGGAGAAACGTGGGTCGGCGAGGACCGACTTGACATCTTGGTGTCGCGTGACGAGCCAGGTTTCGACCTGCGCGTCCCAGACGACCGGCGCGGAACTTCTCAGCTCGGTCAGGACCGGGTGGGGATCGCGGACGACGTCTGGATCGAGGATCGTCGTAAACTGTTTCGTCATGCTGTTTCTCAGGCCTCCGCGGACGAGGGGTGGCGCAGTGATCCCGTCCCGGGAACGAGAATACCAGCGGAGGGGTCATCCTGACACCTGTAACGTGAACTTGACAGTTGTCAGATTCTAATTCAGACTGGCCGAATGACCTTTCCGGACGCTTTGCCTGGGCGCCGCCAACGCCAGGTGGGCTCCACCCGGACACTTCTCTTCGAGGCAGCGATCGCTGAGTTCCGGCGAGTCGGCTTTTCGAGTGCCAAGGTGGCTCGCATCGCCCGCGAAGCCGGGGTGTCGCGCCCGAGTTTCTACTTCCACTTCCCGACCAAGGAGCATGTTTTGCTCGAGCTCCAAGGGCTCGAGGAGAGAGCCGTGGTTGAGCGGCTCGAGAGTGCGCGAAGCTTGCGGGAGGCGCTGCATGAGCTGGCCGAGGGGTTGATCGAACTCGAGGCGCGGCTCGGAGACGCAGATCTGTTCCGGGATATGATCGCGATCTATGCACGCGGGCCGAGCGATCTCACCCTCGACGAACAGCCGTTCCCGATCGTCGACGCGCTTGTTCGACACTTCGGCGACGCTGCTGCGCGCGGCGAGCTGCGCACCGGGCTCGACGCCGAGGCGGCGGCGCGAGTGTGTCTGACCAGCGTGTTCGGTCTCTTCATGGGTCTTCCTAATGAACCCGCGCAGCGCCGGGCTGACTTCGGCTTGCTCTTCTCTTTGTATCTCGCGGACGAACCATCGTGACCCGAAAGTTCGCGCCAGACGACATCCACTTCTGGTTCGAAAAAAAAGGAGTACTCGATGAATCCGCTCGAGCGAGATCTCTTTACCGACCCGGATCTGATCAGGGATCCGACCCCGTACTACGCAGCGCTGCGCGCGCACGGACCGATCAAGCAAGAGCCTCACCACGGCGTCTTCATGGTTTCGGGACTCGAAGAGGTGCTCGCCGTATACGCAGACCACGCTTCCTTCTCAGCGGTAATTGCGCCGCTCGGGCCGTTCATCGAGTTGCCGAAGCCCGCCGAGGGCGAGACGATTGCGGACGTCGTCGAGAATCGCAGCGACGAGATTCCGTTGAGCGGCCAGCTGTTCACCCTCGACCCGCCGAAGCACACCCGGCATCGCGCACTCGTCGCGAAGCTCCTCACGCCGAACCGTCTCAAGCAGAATGAGGAGTTCATGTGGGCTCTGGCCGACCGGATGATCGACGAGTTCGTCGACCGGGGGGAGGTCGAGCTCTGCCGGGCCTACGCGGAGCCCTTCGCGCTCCTCGTGATCGCTGACCTGCTTGGCGTTCCCAGCGAGCACCACGAACGCTTTCGCGGCTGGCTGCAAGGCGAAGGAGCGCTGGTGGCGGGTGATGCCGGGGCAATGGGGGGCGGGGAGAAGGTGTTTGCGAACCTACACCCCTACTTCACACGCTACGTCGAGGAGCGCCGCGCCGAGCCGACCAACGACGTGCTGACTCAGCTGGCCACGGTCCGCTTTCCCGATGGAGAACTTCCGGAGGTGGCCGACGTGGTGCGCATCGCCGCAACGTTTTTCGCAGCCGGGCAGGAGACGACGGCGCGTCTGATCGCCACCGGAATGCGGATCCTCGCCGAGCAGCCGGACTTGGCCGACGAGCTTCGCGGCGACCCGGAGGCGATCCCGAACTTCGTCGACGAGTGCCTCCGTCTCGAGAGCCCGATCAAGGGCGCATTTCGTCTGGTCCTCCGAGACACGCAGCTCGCTGGAGTCGACCTTCCGATGGGCTCGATCGTGATGGCGATGAACGGCGCCGCCAACCGCGATCCGCGTCTGTTTGACGACGGCGACCGCTTCGACGCGAAGCGTCGCAACGCGCGCCGCCACATTGCGTTCGGCCACGGCGAGCACTTCTGTCCCGGTGCAAGCCTCGCTCGCGCCGAGAGTCGAATCAGCTTCGAGCGGCTGCTCGCCCGACTCGACAACGTGCTGCTGCGGGACGTGGCCGCGCTTTCGTATGCGCCGAGCTTTATCATCCGAGGGCTCGAGAGTCTTCCGTTGTGCTTCCGGACGCGGTCCTAGCCGGGAGGTCGTGTGCGAAAACTCGGCCGATCAAGGTTAGAACTCCCCGAGAGAATTCAGGCGCTGACGAGTCGAACCCAGAGCGAATCTTTGAAACGGCGAATATGGGTGAGCGGCATCCACCGGATCGACTCCTCGAGTTCGATGCTCGAACAGTGATCCAGAATCACGCCCAAAGCCTCTTCCAGCTCGGCGCGTGCGAGCGCCGCGCCCGGGCAGGAATGCACGCCCGCACCGAAGGTGGGCGGTCGGATATCCACGCGGCGAACGTCGAATTCGTGGGGTCGCTCGTAGCGTCGTGGATCTCGCGAGGCGGCAGGAGGGCAGACGCCGACCGTCGTCCCGGCGGCGATCTCCGTCCCCAGGAGAACGATGTCTTCGGACGCGAGGCGCGAGGTCGAGAACGTGATGGCCTCGTAGCGGAGCGTCTCGTCGATGGTGCTCGACAACAGAGAGCGGTCCGCTCTCACGGCCTGCATCTGTTCGGGATGTTGCGCGAGCAGCATCACCATGACCGCGAGAGCACCCCGGGTGGTGTCGTGTGCCGCGAACATCAGGTTGGTGACCATGGCGACGAGTTCGGTCGTGGATAGCTGATCGCCCCCGTCCTCCGCTGCGACCAACGCCGACAACAGATCCTCCCCGGGAGACCTCCGTCGCCTTTCGATGAGGTCGGCAGCGTAGAGCGTAAGCTCCGCAAGCGCGTTCTCTACGCGAGCGCGAGCTTCCGTATCGAGTGCGGCGCTGAATGCCAATCCCAGATCCGTCGTCCAGTTGGAAAATGTGTCGCGATCCGTGTCCGGAATCCCCAGCAGATCCGACATGACACTCAGGGGCAGTCGATGTCCGAGATTGCCCTGAGCGTCCAGGCGACCCGCTTCGAACGCCGGATCGAGGATCTGCTCAGCACGCGCCCGAATGCTCGGTCGTCGCCTATCGATGGCCCGAGGTGTGAATGCGCGGCTGACCAATGAACGAAGGCGCGTGTGTTCCGGGGGGTTCTGGCTGAACATGACGCTCTGCCACCAGGCCCACACGGGGCCTTGGCGGAGGCCCATCATCGCGAGCAGGTCGGCCGCAAGAAACCGGGGATCCTTGAGGACGGCCTCGACCTCCTCTGCGCGTAGGGCGTAGAGAACACCGTCGGTGGTACTCGCGAACGCGGCCGCATCCATTGCGGCGGCCAACGGCGTGTGAATGTCCTGCCAGAAATCCGGATCGTTCAGGTCGAGCAACCCAGGATCAGCCCTCCGACGGTCGCTCATGTTGTTGCCCCGCGGTGTGCCTACTTCCGTTCCAGGACGACTAGCGGAATCGCGCGCTCGGTTCGAGTGGCGTAGACGTCATAGTTAGGCCATGTCTCGGTCATGATCTTCCAGAGCCTGCGTTTTTCTTTGCCGCTCGCGCTACTCGTGACGGCTCTGAACCGCTCGGCCAGAACCTGCACCTCGACCTCTGGATCGTCTACGATATTGAGGTACCAGAATGGGTGATTCGGGGCGCCTCCCTTCGAGGCGACCACCAGATACCGCTCGTCGTCCCGTCCGTAGATCAGCGGGAGCTTGCGCGGCTCGCCGGTGCGGCGTCCTGTGGTCGTTAATACGAGACAGCTCGCGCCGTTCCAGTCGTGTCCCTCGCGGCCGTCGGTCTCTTCGTAGCGCCGAACATGCTCGTCGCCCAGCAGCCCGAGGTCGGGGGACTTGTACACACCATCTTCACTCATTGTTCTTCTCCGGTTCGTTGGGTGCCGAGGCTCGCCCCATTGGATAGATCGGCTCGCGTGGCATGCACGTCCCCTAACGTGCGAGATAACCGCCGTCGACCGGCAGCGCGATGCCAGTCACGTTCGAGGATAGATCCGAGGCCAGATAGAGCGCGGCCCGGGCGCAGTCCTCGGCTTCGATGGGGCGCCCGAGTGGGTGTAATGCTCCCAGTAATTCACGCGCTTCGGGCGGCTTGGGTTGGAACGCCCGATCGGGCGGCGTTGCGAAGTTCGTGTCAATCGCCCCGGGGCAGATGCAGTTCACGCGGATGCCCAACGATGCGACCTCGATCGCGAGCCCGCGCGTCATCTGGATCACGCCCGCCTTGCTCACGCCATACGGGACGCCGCCCCAGCCCACCATTCCGGCCGCCGACCCGGTGTTGACGATCACCCCATGTCCCTGGTGCTTGAACTGCTTGATCGAATGCTTGCAGCCGTAGAATACGCCACGAAGATTCACGTTCATCAGCCGCTCCCAGTCGGCATCGTCGTGATCTTCGAGCTGCATGCCGATTCCGGGGCTGGCGATTCCGGCGTTGTTGACCATCACATCGAGACGGCCGTGGGCGTCGACGGCATGGCGAATGGCTGCCTCGAGGTCGGGTTCGCTGGTCACGTCGCAGTGAATGGCCGCGCAGGCTCCGCCGCTGGATTCGATCCGCCGCTGTGTATCCTTGGCCCAATCGTCGCGAATGTCGGCCGCGACCACGTGCGCGCCCTCTCGGGCAAAGAGTTCTGCTGTCGCGCGGCCGACGCCGGAGCCGGCGCCCGTGATGATGACCACCTTATCGTCTAGTAGCACCGCGTCTCTCCGAACTCTGCTGAATTGATCAGTGGATCCAGCAGGTCACTCTATTCCAACTCGATTCCGTGCGGCAAATCGATGAAAAAGCTGAGAAAACGATTCTTTCTCTGGATCTGGGTCGGGTGCCCCCTGCGAGTCGGGTCAGTGCCTCCTCGGGCCGCTTGTTGATATGATACGCCGATGACTAGAAAGATCGCTTTCGTGACGGGTGCAAGCCGTGGCATCGGCCGGGCATGTGCCATCGCCCTGGCCCAGGCGGGTTTCAACGTGGCCGTATCGGCGCGCACCGTCGTTGACGGCACCGCGCACCTCGAAGATGGGAAGACCGCGCTACCCGGCGGGCTCGATACGACCGTGGCTGCCATCGAGGCCGCCGGTGCGCGGGGCTTCGCGGTTCCGATGGACCTGCTCGATCGAGAGTCGCTGTTGGCTGCGGCCGATCAGACTCTCGAGCATTTTGGTCGCATCGATCTGTTGCTCAACAACGCCGTCTATCAGGGACCGGGTTCGATGCAGCCCCTGCTCGAACTGGATGAATCAGAGATTCTGCGCATGTTCGAGGGCAATGTCCACGCTCAGCTCGCGCTGACTCGGCATCTCTTGCCTGGCTTCATCGCCCAGGGAGGCGCCATCGTGATGAACATGATCTCCGCGACCGCGCGCCTGGATCCACCGGGGAAGATCGGGCAGGGCGGTTGGGGGATGGCCTATGCGATGACGAAGGCCGCTTTCGAACGTGTGGCGCCATTGCTCTGCATCGAGCACGGGGATGACGGGGTCGTCGCCTACAGCATCGATCCCGGTCACGTGACGACGGAGAAAATGGCACTCACCCAGAAGGGTCGTGGCTTCGAGGGCCATTTCGTGGGCGCACCCCCCGAAGTGATTGGCGCTGCCGTTGCGTGGCTGGCCACCGACCCCGGCGCACCGAAAGAACTTGCCGGCCAGATCGTCCTGGCCCAGCGGGAAGCCAAACGACGCAAGCTCGTCGAGGGCTGGCCGCCGCCTCGCTAGGCGCGACGTCGGTTGGCTCACTCGATCAGGTAGTCGTTGGGATCGACTTCCCGGGTCATCTCCCAGTACTCGTCGATAGGCCACGGCGACAACGTATACACCTTGCCGTTCGGGTTCTTGTAGTGGCTGTGCTGGATCGTCGGGTGCGCCCATACCAGCGACGAGATCTGCTCGAGTAGCTCGTTGGCGTATCGGTCGTGCACGTCCTGCCGCACCTCGATCGTGCGCGCTCCCGTCGTGAGCACTCGGTGGATCGCCTGCATCGCATGCATCGTCTGGTACTCGGCGTGAAAGAAGAGCCCGGCGCTATGGGCGAGGTTGGTACCGGGCCCGTAGCAGAGGAACACGTTCGGGAAGTTGGGCGCCGTGATGCCCAGGTACGCGGAGGGCTCGTCGCCCCACTGACCGTGGAGCGACACGCCGTTTCGGCCGATCATCTCGAACCCCAGGAAGTCGTTGTGCCGGAATCCCGTGGCGTAGCAGATCGCGTCCGCAGGGTGGAGTGTGCCGTCAACGGTCACGATGCCTTCCGGCACGATTCGGTCGATCCCGGTGCGTACGAGGTCGACGTTCGACTGCTTGAGGCACCGGAACCAGCTGCCGTTGTCCTGGAGGATCCGCTTACCCATCGCAGGATAGTTGGGCGTCACCTTTTCGAGCAGGTCGGGCCGATCGGCCAGCTGTTCGCGCATGAAGTCGAGCAGGAAGTCCCGGAGTGCCGCGTTGGCGGCGTTGACCGACTGGTGGTTGGGGTCGACGTGCTCGGGGTCGATGCGAAACGACTCCACGCCCGACCCGATGCCGGGATGGGTCATCATGAATCGCCGCCACCGCCCGTAGAAGGGCAGATGTTGCATGGCCCAGGTCTCGCCGTCGGGCACTTTCGTGTGGTAGATCGGGTTGGGCAGAACCCACTGGGCCGTGCGTTGGAAGATCGAGAGGTGTTCGACCTCGTCAGCGATGGTGGGGGCGATCTGAAAGCCGCTGGCGCCCGCGCCCAACAGCGCGAAACGCAGTCCGCGGTGGTCGAAGTCGTCGGGCCAGCGTGTCGAATGGAACGAAGGTCCCGCGAAGGTCTCCATGCCTTCGATATCGGGGAGATGTGGGATGTTGAGCGAGCCGACCGCCGAGATCACGAATCGGGCATCGAGCACGAGGGTCTCACCGTCGGCCGCCCGAATGCCGACTCGCCAGCGTGCGGTGCTCTCGTCCCATTCGGCGCCGGTGACCTCGGTCTCGAAGCGGCAATGCGGCCGGAGCCCATGTTTATCGAGCACCGTCGTAAAGTAGTCGCGCAGCTCGGGGTGTTGGCAGTAGTACTCGCTCCAGTGGTCGCCGGGCTCGAACGCAAAGCAGTACTGATGACTGGCCACATCGACCCGCGCGCCGGGATACCGGTTCTCCCACCACGTACCCCCAGGTCCGGCGTTCTTCTCGACGATCGTAAATGGCAATCCGGCCTGGGCCAGGCGAATCCCGGCCTGGATGCCGGCCATGCCCGCGCCGATCACCACCACGGGTGAGTCGATCTTTACCGCCTTGTCGATGTCGTCGCCCCAGGTGATGGCGGCACTGTCGGCACCGTCGAACTCGAGATCGAAGAGGAACAGCTCGGCGAGCCGGGGCGTGATCGGGCCGCAGGCCAGGAACGTCATCATCTCGACGAGAAGGTCTCTCGAAAGCTCGCAAGGAAAGCAACCCGCGTCGCGATAGTCTGCGATGACGGAAAGAGCCTCCTTTCGGACCGCAGCTTGATCGCCCGGCGGCATCCTGCCCTGGGAGAGTGTGGTCCCGGTCATTTGGGGACGGTGCGGGCCACGGATCCACGACGGATCGCCGGTCATGTGCACGAGCGAGCAGAGAAGCGCCGGCACGCTCGCGTCTTCGAGGACTGCGGCAAGGGCAGCGTCGTCGTCGTCGAATGGCCGACCGGCGTGCGGGTTGCGTGTGGGGTCATTCATGGCTTCGAGGATGCCACAGCCAGCCGGATCGGCCAGTGCCTAACGTGACGGGCTCGGCATCACGCCCTCGGGTACTTCCTCCCCGCCCATGACCAACGTCCGCTCCGTGAATCGCCAAAACCCGTCTTTCGCGTCCTTCGCCAACCGGTCGTGGTATCGGCCGATCGTCGCAACGTGAATACCCTCCCCGACTGAGGCGAGGGCCGTGAGGTCGGTCCAGCATCGCGCATGGCTCGCGTCTTCGAGGTCGATGACAGGCACTAATACGACGTGTTTTCCGGGCACGTCGGGCTGCATTCCACAGATTTCTCGTACGATGGCTTCGCGTCCTTCGTGAACTTGACCCCAGACGCGAAATCGTGCGTTGACTGTGAAGAGATCTGCCCATGCCTCGAATCGCTTCGAGTCGAGTAGCTGTCCGTACAAGGCAATCAAGCGTCGTATCGATTCGTAGTCGTCCACGCGACCTCCCTCTGATGATTCTTCACTCGGGCATTCTTCCGCTAGATTTTCTGGTGCCTGTGTGCGCTTCTCGTCTAGTATCATCGACCGACACGACCGCGGCCATCCTCGAAACCGATCGATCGTGAATGTCGATTGCGGATCCACGGTCGATCCTTCGGTACGAGCCGATGATTGCGAACCGAATCCGGACTGAAAGAGGAGTCTCGAATGGAACCTGGTGGACGACGACTGGACGGGCGGCGCGCGCTCATCACGGGTGGAGGATCGGGAATCGGCCGTGCGAGCGCGATTCGGCTTGCCGCCGAAGGTGCGGAGGTCTTTCTGGTCGACGTGAATGACGCCGGAACGGCGGCGGTGGTCGACGAAATCCGTGCGCAGGGTGGAAAGGCGGATGCCGGGCACTGTGATGTCAGCGACTCGGCGAACTGTGCGAGTGCGGTTCGTGAAGCCGTCGGTGCCCTGGGCGGCCTCGACGTGCTCTGCAACATCGCAGGCGTGCTTCACTACAGCCTATCCAGCGAGTGCGCCGATGCGGATTGGGAACGCGTGATCGGTGTCAATCTGACGGGCACTTTCTTCATGACACGCGCAGCACTCCCCCATCTGCGGGAGAAGCACTGTGCGATCGTCAATCTCGCATCGGCGGCAGGTATCCAAGCCGTGCCC
>JAPYTP010000131.1 GCA_029941885.1 Myxococcota bacterium | reverse complement strand
AAGAAGTCGAGGACAATTCACGAAAGAGTTTAAGGCCAAGACCGTGAAACTCGTGAAGCAAAGCGACCGGACGATGCCTGATATCGCAATGGAGCTGGGGATCAGCGCGAAGTCGGTTGGTGAATGGGTTCGGAACGCATCCGAATCTGAAACCGATCATCTCAGCGAAGATGAACGCGCCGAGTTGAAGCGCCTTCGCAAAGAGATCAGCGAGCTTCGGATGGAGAAAGAGATACTCCGAAAAGCGACCTTGGGCTCAACCAGTCAAGGCAACACATTCGTTGAAGCGTTCTGCGGGTGACACAAAGCCGAGTGTCTTGCGCGAGCTCGTCGAGCAGGGCCTCGAGATCGGCAGGAGGCGCATTGCTCGACTGATGCGCGAGCTGGGGCTCCAGGGCGTCTCTCCGCGTAAGTTCCGGGTGACGACGAACTCTGATCACGAACACCCGATCGCGGAGAACGTGCTGGCTCGGAACTTCGAAGCATCGGGTCCGAACGAGAAATGGACGACGGACATTACGTACGTTTGGACGGCGGAGGGATGGCTCTACTTGGCGGTCGTGATGGATCTGTATTCGCGAAGAATCGTCGGTTGGGCCATGGCTGATCATCTACAAACGAGTCTCTGTCTCGATGCGCTTTCCATGGCGCTCGGTCACAGGGCAAATGTCAAAGGGTTGATCCATCACTCGGACCGCGGAGTTCAACTTGGGTTCATCGGTATTTCGAGCGCTTCTCGGTTGCCGCAGCGAGTCGCACGCTTCGCACCACAGTGCGCGCTTGGACCGATCGCTAGGCGGCGCTCGCCTCTGCGGCTGCCACGGCCGCCCGACTCTTCGAGCGACGCGCGTCGTGCAGCGGGCGACTTCGTTCATACAAGTCGGGACGCGCGAGACCGAGTTCCCTTCGCACTTGCTCGAAGGGACGTGCCAGCTGGGCTTCCCAGTCCTGCGCCATCAGCGACTCGGCGCGGAGTCCGATGTAGAAACCCTGGAGTACCGCACGAACACTTGGCGCACCGGGGTATTCGAAGGGCACCTGGAGCAGACCCAGCAACGCAATGAACCCGGTCCCGGTACTGCGGATCTGGCTGTACAAGACACCGAGCAAACAGAGTTCGCCGAGGGGATCGCGGCCGTAGCCGCTGAGCACGTGCCAAAGATCGTGGCTGTCCCGGGCCCAGGTCGTGAACGTCCGCAGTTCGGGGTCGAGTTTCCGACCTCCGTACCCCTCCACCGACGCATCGGCCAAGCCGTCGGCGCTGAGCCCTTCGCGCTCCATGAACGCCAGGTACTCGCGGCCGAGCGATCCAGCCGGAAGCGCCCTCAGGCGCTCACGATCCGCGAGGGTTTCGATCAGACTGCGGTCCTCTTCGATGATCTTGCGCCCGATCTCGGTCTGCTTCATCCGGGCAAGCGGCGCGCGTTCGGACTCGCCGCGGAGCGCGTCCACGATCTTGAAGACGTGGGTGGTGTCGTCGTTGTCGTTTCGGAGGGCCAGGAGCGCCTTGAATGCGACGCCCCAACGAATCGGGTTCGTCGCGGAGGATGAATTGGCTTCCATTGTCTGAAGCTCCTCGTGTGATGGGGATCGCGTTGGGATCCCGAATCCAATCTGAAGTTACATATTTGTAACTTACGATGGCGAAACTTACAGAGACGTAATACGGTTGTCAACGATGCCGCCTCGAACCTCGCCGAGTCCCCGCCCAGACCGCCCTGCGCGACAGCGTGGGGAGCGCATGCCCCGCAATCAGCGCCGCCAGCAGTTGATCGATATCTCCCGCGGGGTATTCGCAGAGCGCGGATACGAGGCCGCCAGCCTGGAAGAGATCGCAGAGCGAGCCGGAATTTCGCGCCCGATTCTCTACAGCCACTTCGGTGACAAGCACGGTTTGTTCGAGGCGGTGGTGAACGAGCAGATCGAGAAGGTCGAGCGCGTGGTCACCGAAGCACTCGCCTCGCCGGGCGAGCCTCGCGAATTGGTGGAGCGGGGCATGCGTGCCTTCTTCACCTATGTGCGCGAACACCCCGAAGGCCACGCCGTCCTGACGCGAGATGCGCCGGTCCGCACGTCCGACTCAGGATTGGGTGTCATGCTCGATCGCCTTGCGACGAATATCACCCTGTTGATCGCCGAGCAGATCCGCGCGATGGGACTCGACCCCTCCCCAGCACCGATCTTCGCCAATGCGTTGATCGGCATCGGCGCGCACGTCGGTCGCTGGTGGCGCGACCATCCAGAGGTTCCACTCGACGAGGTCACGAGCTGGTCGACCGATCTCGTCTGGAGTGGATTCGGCGGACTCGCAGCCAGGGGGACCTGAGCGAAGCCAGCAATGGCCGATGCGGGCGAAGTGCTAGACCGCTGGCCAGATGCGTCCGTCGAAGGGTCCGCATAACCTCGGCCTCCCGACGCTTCCGGATGATCTGCTCCGGGGTGTGTCGCCTTTTTTCCATCGGCGCTCTCCCTTGCTCGATCCTCGCAATCCAGCCGGATCGATCTAAGGGGGGCAGATCAGCACCGACCCGACTTTGGGTCAATTCGGAGCATGCTGCCGCAAGGGTTACCCGCTCGGCTCCGGGGGATGGCACCGATGCCAATCGGTCGCCGCCTCAAAGGCGTGACCGGCCCGCAAGAGCAGCGACTCCTCTCGATGGCGAGCGACGAGCTGAAGCGAGAGGGGAAGCCCCCCGGACGAGAAACCGCTGGGGACGGAGAGCGTGGGGCTTCCGGAATAATCGTAGGGCGCGGTGAACTTGATGAGATCCTGCCAACACGGGTCATCCACCTGATGGGGGAGCGCGGACAGAGGCGGCGCGGGAGTCTGGAATCCCGGGCACGCGATCAGATCCACGTGATCGAAACATGTGGACAGCTCCGCCGAGAAGCGGCGGCGGCGCAGAACGGCGCGGGCGTGCACGACGCCACTGACCTCGGCCCCAGCGTCCAGCTGGGCTCGTAGGGCCGGGCCGTACTCGTCCGCTCGTTCTGGATAGGTGCTCGCGTGAGACAGGACAGACTCGGGGTACGAGAGGTTGGAAAAGTCCTCGAGCACCTCGTCGAGAGCGGGCATGGTGAATTCGACGACGACGGCACCCCGGTCGCTCAGCACGTCGAGTGCTCGCAACAGAGCGTCCAAGACCTCCGGATCCGTGCCCGGTCGGATATACGACTCGTCGATTCCGATGCGAACGCCCCGAATCCCGTCCTCGATCGAGCCGAGATAGTCTGGCACCGGGCCCCGGAGTGAGGCGGGATCCCGAGCGTCGTAGCCGGCGAGGCTCTGCAGCATATGAGCCGCATCAACTGTGCTGCGTGTCATGGGCCCGACGTGATCGAGCGAGGGCGCGAGTGGGAAAACTCCATAACAGGAGATCAGCCCGTAGGTGGGCTTGAGACCGACAAGTCCGCAACAGGCCGACGGACAGCGGATCGACCCGCCGGTATCGCTCCCGAGTGCGGCGAAGCAGAGCCCGGCAGCGGTCGCGACACCCGAACCACTGGAAGAGACTCCGGTCCAGCGCCCGACATCCCACGGATTCAGCGGCGGCACGACGTCCGGATGGTGTTCCGAGGAAGCTCCTTCGGTCATGGCGAGTTTGCCGAGCAGGACGGCGCCCGCCGCGCGCAGCTTTTCGATCACGCAGGCGTCGTGGTCCGGCAACCAGTCGCGGTACACGCGGGTGCCACTGGTGGTGCGGACGTCCTTGGTAGCGCACAGGTCCTTGACCGCCACGGGGATGCCGTGAAGGGGCCCGCGCCAGCCGCCCCGCCCGATCTCCACCTCGGCCTTGCGTGCCTCCTCGAGTGCCGATTCGGGGAGCACGGTGACATAACTGTGCAGGGTCCCATCGAGCGCGTCGATGCGCTCGAGCATGTGCTGCGTGACTTCGAGCGGAGAAATCGCCCGCCTCTCGAACCGCGATGCCAGCTCCCCGAGCGTGAGGAAGTGCAGCGGCTCCATCGTGTCAGGCCGGCGGGTGTTCGGCAATGAAATAGGTGAGTTTTCGGATTCGACCGGCCTCGATCTCGAAGAGGTCGACGGCATGCACCGTGGAGCCGTCGCGCAGCTGGATGATCACCTCGGCGACCTCTTTCGTCTCGCTCGTCAGCAGCGTCACGGGTTCGCCCGGCACCGGCCCTCCCTCTTCGATCGCCTTGGTATAGAACTCTCGGATTGCGTCCTTTCCGGTCGTACGTGCCCCGAGACCCATCAGAACCGCATCGTCGTGGAATAGATCGAGGACAGCGAGGTCCCCTGTTCGCATGCACGAAAAATACTCCCGCGCGATCGACCCGGACTCACTCATGCGCTTCTCCCTTCTCGAGACGCCATGATGTGCACGCTTGCGTTAGGTGTGAAGCGTCTGGAGGCGCCTCCGACCATCGTCATCGAGTATGCACAGAATCGGGGCGAAGTCCAAACGGCGTTGACCCCTCACGGGAGGCCAATCATCCGGAGAAGTTTCCCGTTTTGTCGCGTTCGGGGTATTCCCGACCGGCGAGAAGAGTTCGGAGTTGAGCTTGCGCGTTCGAAGAGTCGCCCGGCTACGCCGACCTCCCCAGGCGTGCCCTGATTCCGCGGAGCGACGAGATTTTCCCGTCTCCGCATGAAGTCTCTGCCGCGAGGCAGTCGGAGTCCGGGCGCCCTGGCGCGCCGCACGAATCGGGGCCAGGTGCCGCGGGCTTCGCCTGGACTCACTCGATCTTCGTCCGCTCCTTCACCACGTATCCGGCGTCATTGAGGGCGGTCACGATGCTGTCGAGGTCGACCTTGGCGTCGTCGAATCCGACCGTGATGGTGTGTTCGTTCATGTCGGATTCGACCGAGGAAACATGAGACAGCTGCTGGACGGCCGCACGGGCCGTCGCGGAGGTGCCGCCTCAAACCACTCCCGGAGTGCTGAGCACGTAGGTTACGGGCGCCGCCTGCACGGCAGCCGCGAACAAGAGCAGCCCGAAGGCGAGCAGCCCGGTCTGGATGATCTTTCTTGCAGCCATGGTCAAGCCTCCTGTGGTTACCCAGGACCAAGCTTAACCCGATCGAGGCCGAGTGCACGCTGGACAATCGTGTCTGGAGAAGCGATCCGTTGTACGGTCGTCGGACGCTGAAGCGCGGGGGAATACGATGCGAGTCAAAATGGGAGCCGAGTCCACAGGGCCTCTCGTCGGGATTCGGGTCATCGACCTGTCGACGATCGTCTCGGGCCCCCTCTGCACGCAGATCCTCGGTGATCTCGGGGCGGACGTGATCAAGATCGAGACGCCCACGGGCGATTCGACCCGCTACATGGGCGGTCAGCGGGTGGGCGACATCACGGCCTATTTCGCGCAGGTAAATCGGAACAAGCGCAGCGTCGTCATCAATCTGAAGACCGACGCGGGCAAGAAGGCCCTGCGCCGACTGGTCGCGAAAGCCGATATCCTGCTCGAGAATTTTCGGCCCGACGTGATGAATCGGCTGGAACTGGGCTACGAGGTCCTGCGCAAGGAGAATCCGAAACTCGTCTATGCGGCCATCAGTGGCTTTGGCCCCGAAGGCCCCTACGCGGCTCTGCCCGCGTATGACATGGTGATCCAGGCGCTCTCCGGCATCGCCAAGACGCTTGGGACTCCCGACGAGCCCCGCCTCGTCTCGAACCTGCTCGCCGACAAGACCGCCGCCTTGAACGGTGCCTTCGCGGTGGTCGCGGCTCTCTTCGCACGTGAGCGCACGGGTGAGGGCCAGCGGGTCGATATCCCGATGCTCGATGCCTTCGCGAGCTTTCTCCATCTGGACGCCATCGGCGCCTCTGCGTTCGGAGATCCGCCGGAGGATTCGAGTGCCGGCGAGTTGCTGTTCCGTGCGTGGCCGACGTCCGATGGTCACGTCGTTGCGCTCGTCGTCGAGGATCACCAGTACGCGGCATTCTGCCAAATCGTCGGGCGCGAAGACAAGATCGATGACGTCCGATTTTCGTCGCTCATGGGGCGCATGCAGAATGCGGGCGAGTTGATCGAGTTCATGGGCGGCGAGATCGCGAATCGGACCACGGCGGATCTGGTGCAACGTGCGCATCAAATCGGAGCACCGGTCGCACCGGTGAACGACCTGGAGGATTTCCTCGCCGACGCCCAGGTTCGGGACAGCGGAATCGTGTTCGAGCTGGACCACCCGGGCGCTGGGCCCGTGCCCGTCCTGCGCAACGCGCCGCGCTTCTCGAAGACCCCCTCCGACGTCCGCCGCTGCGCACCCAATCTCGGACAGCACACGGAGGAAGTGTTGCGCGAAGTGGGCTTATCCGACGGCGAGATCGCGGAGCTTCGTGGGGGTGAGCCCGTCGCGGCCGACTGAAATGCAATTGGGTGGAATCTTCGTACTCGATCCGCGCTCCCAGTCTTGCTAGGCGAGATGGTTTCTACAATACGAAGGTTCCGTCGCGCGACGCAGCCTGCATCTTCTGGACGTCCCAGTGCCACTTGAAGTCGCCCCAGCCTGTTTCCCCGTCCAGGGTCCAGCGCACGACCCCCGTCATCGTGAAGGCATTGGCCTGGTAGGTCTCGGAGTAGGAAACGGCCTCACCGTGGAGCCGGTAGGTGCGACCCCGAATATCCTCGAGCTCGTAGTCGAGTTCCCGGATCACCCAGTTGTCGGCCCGGTAGCGGCCCTCGCCGATCTTGAACGGAATCACTTCGCGACCCTCGCGGACATAGCCGTGGGTGACTGTGCCCCGGTCGATCACGTCATTCCGGGTCTGCAGCAGGAAGGAGCGTTCGCGCCCGAAATGCGCCTCATCGAAGTTCCCCATGATATTGTGGCCGAATTCGCGCCGCGGGCTCCACGAGTGGTCGCGGTTCGACGGGAAATCGACGGAGTGCCTCTGGCCGTTGACGACGACCTCGCCCTCGACATGCATGGTCTGATCGATGTGACCGGTCACCATCGGGGCGTCCGCTTCGTGACGCTGGAACACCGCGTAGCCCTCGCCGGCGCCCGCCACCGCGATCTCCGTCACGCTCACTGGAGGCATGAGCGCCGTCTGGACGAGATCCCAATGGGTGCCGCGCCCGTCGTCGAACTGAACGGTCCACTCCTCCATCGGGCGAGTCATCTTCACACACAGGCCATTGGTCAGTTCGAAGTCATCGAGATCACCCGGCGGAATCGCCATGTGATAGTCGTCGCGCAGATAGTCCAAGTCGAGGACGTGGGTCCCGGGTTGGCTGTAGACCGAGATCATGGACCGGCACACGCCTAGATTGGTGCGAAAGATCGCATAATTGGTGCCGCGCAGGTGCGCTTCGGGAACGAAGAATCCGAACCAGTTGGTCTCGCACCAGCGGTCGTCACCTTCTGCGGGCGGGTGGAAGTGGGCGTCCTCGGCTTGAATGACCGTTCCGATCTTCGCCGCTGAATGGAGTTCCGATCGATCCGGCAAGATTCGTCCCCGCGATGTGACTCGCTCTGGCACCCTGGCTCGTGGGTTCTCAGGCCCCACGTCTCGCAGGTCGCTTGTGGACCCAAGAGATTAGGCGTCCAGCGATTCAGTTACCATTCGCATTCCCGCCCATGTCACACGCCGGGGGGATCCTGCGGTTACACTTTCGCGGGGAGGAGACCGGGTGAAGGTTGACAGTGCACTCCTGAGTGAGGAGCTGGCGTCGGTTCCCCAGCGTGTCCGCGAAATCGAGGCGGCCGGCTACGACGGCGTGGTGAGCTCCGAGATCGCCAACGACCCGTTCCTTCAGTTGGCGCTGGCGGCCGAGCACAGCGAACGCCTCGATTTATTGACTTCCATCGTGGTGGCCTTCGCCCGCAACCCGATGCTGGTGGCCCAGAGTGGTCACGATCTCAACGTCTTCTCGAAAGGACGGGTGACACTCGGCCTGGGATCGCAGATCCGTCCGCATATCACCCGTCGATTCAGCATGCCCTGGGACAAGCCCGCCTCGCGCATGCGCGAGTTCGTTCTGGCGATGCGAGCGATCTGGGACTGTTGGTACGAGGGCAACCCGCTCGACTTTCGCGGAGAGTTCTACACCCACACCCTGATGACGCCCAACTTCACCCCGAGCGATCGGACCTACGGGCCGCCCCGGGTATCTCTGGCGGCCGTCGGGCCTCGCATGACCGAGGTCGCGGGTGAGGTGGCGGACGGTCTGATCGCCCACGGTTTTACAACCGCCGCCTACCTGCGAGAGGTGACGCTGCCAGCGCTGGAACGTGGGTTGGCGCTCTCGGGTCGGTCGCGCGCGGGAGTCGAGATCAGCTGTCCGGTGTTCGTGGTGACGGGCGACGATGAACGCACGTTCCAGGCGCGACGTGAGGCCTTGCGCGAGCAGGTCGCGTTCTACGCGTCGACACCGGACTACCGAGGAGTCCTCGCGGTGCATGGCTGGGAGGCACTCCAGCCCGAGCTGACCCAATTGTCCAAGGACGGACGCTGGGGCGAGATGGCGACCCGGATCGACGATGAGATGCTCGAGACCTTCGCCGTGGTGGCAGAGCCCGACGATGTGCCCGCCCGGCTGCGCGAGCGATTCGGCGGGATGGTGGACCGACTGATGTGCACCTTCCCGGTCGCCGGTGAGGGCGAAGGTGACCCAAAACCGGGGGAGGAGCGCGCGCGGGTTGCCGCACTCAAATAGCGGCGGGGGGGAGTTCCCAACCCTGCAGCTGTGCCGCCCGTTCGCGCAGGACGTCCGGCCCACCTAACAGTTGGCGGTCGAGCCCGATCCGCTTGAACCACACGTGGAGGTTCTGCTCGTCGGTGAAGCCGATCCCGCCATGGACCTCCGTCGCGGCGCGCGCCACGAACGAACCGATCTCCGAAATGTGGGCCTTGGCATGGCTGACGACCAGGGAGGCGTCCGGGGCGCCCTCGCCGGCGACGTGTGCGGCGTACCAATAGAGGGAACGGCTCGGCTCGAGTTCAGCCGCCATCTCGGCGCAGAGGTGCTTGACGGCCTGGAACGATCCGACGACTCGACCGAACTGCTTGCGTTGGCCCGCATACCGGACGGCCTGCTCGAGCATCGCGTCGCAGGCCCCCACCAGGTCCGCACACAGCATCACACGCCCGGCGTCGAGCATGCGTGAAATGCCGTCGCGGCCGCCACTGGGCCCGCCGAGTATGGCGCTCGGTTCGACGCCGTCGAACGTAAGCTCGGCCAGACTGCGCGTGCGGTCCACGGCGACAAGTGGCGCGATCTCGAGGCCCGGTGTGCTCGCCTCGACCCACAGGAGGTCGGCGTCACCCGCGGCCACCAGGAAGACATCGGCGCCGAGCGCATCCGCCACCATCAGGGCGTGTCCGCGAAGCCGACCGTCGTCCAGCCAGATCCGAGCGCCTTCTCGCCTCGAGTAGGTCTCGGTCGCCGCGACGCCGACCCGCAGCGCGCCACGGGCGAGGCCCGGCAGAAACTCGCTGCGCTGAGCGGGCGTTGCCGCGGCAAGGAGTGCGACCGGAGCCATGACCGCGTTACAGAGGAAGGGCGCCGGCGTCACCGCGCGACCCAGCTCCTCGGCGACCAGCGCCGCATCGAACAGGCTGAGCCCGCTCCCGCCGTGGTCGGTCGGAATCAGCACGCCCCCGGCCCCGAGCTCGACGAGCTCGGCCCATAGCGCCGCCGTTGCGCCGTCCTCGAGCGTTTCGGTGAGCGCACGCACCCGGACGATCGGAACTCGTTCGGACAGGTAGCGCTGAAACACGTCCTGTAGCTGGCGCTGTTCTTGCGAGAGTCCGAAGTCCACTTCTTCCCTTCCGCGCGACTCGTACCGGATCGGTCGGTCAGGCTCCGGCCGAGGTCGGCTTGGGTTCTCGCGGCATGCCGAGCCCGCGTTCCGAGATGATGTTCTTCTGGATCTGGGCGCTGCCCCCGGCAATGATGAAGCCGATCCACGTCATGTACTCCGACTGCCAGTAGCCGGCGTCGCGCTCGTGGTTCGATCCGTGGTAGAGGATCCCGAGCTCCCCCAGGACATCGAGGGCCAACGCGGCCATCTGATACATCAACTCGCAGGCCTGGAGCTTCACCACCAGGCCGGCCACGCCCTCCGGCTCGTTGTGAAGCTCGCAGGTCAGCAGCCGCAAGGAGTGGTATTTCAGTGTCAGTACCCGTGCCTGTAGCCGAAGTAGACGGTCGCGAAACACGACATTCTCGATCCCTCGCACTCCGTTGCGCATCTCCGACTCCATCAGTCGCGTGAGCGACTCGAGGCTGGCTTCGAGATCACGAGGGTTGCCGGCCACGAGGCGCTCGTGCTTGAGGGTGGTGTTCGCGATCTCCCAGCCGCTCCCGCGCTGCCCGACGACGTGTGTCTTGGGAACGCGCACGTCGCTGAAGAAGACCTGGTTGAACTCCTCGTCCCCGGTCATCGTGCGCAGCGGCCGGACCTCGACACCCTCTGAGTGCATGGGGATGAGCACATAGCTGATACCGGCGTGGCGAGAAGCCTCGGGCTCCGTTCGGACGAGGGCGAACATCATGTCGGCGGCCTGGGCGGCGCTCGTCCAGATCTTCTGGCCGTTGATGACGAGCTGATCGCCGTCGTCGACGCCGGAGGTCTGGAGGCTCGCGAGATCGCTTCCCGAGCCGGGCTCCGAGTAGCCTTGACACCAGACCAGCTCGCCCCGGATCGTGGACGGAACGAAGCGGCGCTTCTGCTCCTCGCTTCCATGTGTCAGAAGAGTCGGGACCAGCATGTCGACCCCTGGGCCTGATACTCCGCTCGAGACACCGGCGCGGGCGAACTCCTCGCCGAGGATCAAGGTCTCCAGGATGTCGGGTGCGGCTCCGAAACCACCGAATGCTGCCGGAATCGTTCGCGCCGCGTAGCCGCGTTCCATCAGGAGTTTCTGCCACGCAAGCTGCTCGGGGGAGGAGCGCCCTCCCATCACACCGAGGCCCTCGGGAGCTCGCCCTGTGTGCTCCTGTACGAATGCTCGCACCTCGGCGCGAAACTGTTCGTAGGCTTCTCCGTAGCTCAAGTCCATGCGGCGTCGATGTCCATGTGCTCGGGGCTCCGCCGGACGGCTGGGTACCCGAACTCAGCTC
This sequence comes from Myxococcota bacterium, assembly GCA_029941885.1. Lineage (GTDB taxonomy): Bacteria > Myxococcota_A > UBA9160 > UBA9160 > UBA4427 > UBA4427. Next base: position 4,743 of record JAPYTP010000131.1, on the reverse strand, counting down.
CCTACTCAATCCACTTCGCGCAGCGTCCACTTCATGGGAGCCCGCTTCACACCGCCCACCAGGCTCGAGCGCAGGTGATCGATCGGTCCAGTGCGTTCCATCTCGACGAGCCGCTCCCGGAGCTGCGCGAAAACCGTGCGGAGTTCGAGCCGCGCCAAGTGGGCTCCGAGACAGAAATGCTCTCCGCGCCCGAAGCCCAGATGGGGGTTCGGCCAGCGATCGATCCGAAACGAATACGGATCCTCGAATACGTCCTCGTCGCGATTACCCGACGCGTAGAAGAGACAGACGCTCTGGCCCTCGCGAATCGACTTGCCGCGGATCGTTCGGTCCCGCGTCGCGGTTCGTGCGAACTGGATCACGGGCGTGCCCCAGCGGATGATCTCTTCCACGGTACCGTCGAGCAGCCCGGCATCGCGGACCAGGGCGTCCCATTGCGCCGGATGGTCCAGGAATGACTGGATGCCACCGGTCATCGAGTTGCGGGTCGTCTCGTTTCCCGCCACCACGAGCATGAAGTAGTAGGAGAGGAGCTCGAAGTCACAGAGCGGCTCGCCATCGATCTTCCCGCCCACGATCAAGGAAAGAATGTCGTCTCGAGGAGCGACACGCCGCTTCTCCGCGATCTCCTTGAAATACCCGAATAGCTCGCCCTGGGCCCGGTCGAACGTTTCCTGCGCGGTTGCGCCCTTCTGAATCTCGGGATCGCCGGGCGCGATGATCGCGTTCGTCCAGCCGAGGAGGAGATGCCAGTCTTCCTCGGGTAGACCCAGCATGAGCCCGATCACCTCGATCGTGATCGGGACCGACACGTCGGCAACGAAGTCGAACTCCCCCATCTCGCTCGTCCGGTCCAGGGCGCGCCGGGCAATGGTCTCGACCGTCGGCGCCCACGCCCGCACGCTCCGAGGGGTGAACGCCTTCGAAACCAGGTTGCGATACCTCCCGTGATCGGGCGGGTCCATGATCAGCAGGTGACGAGCGTTGAGGTCCTCCGCCATTTCATGCGTCGGCAGAACCGCGAAACGCGGTTCGTTGATCCAATCCCTCGGGCTCTTTCCGATCTCGATGATGTCCTGGTGTTTGGTGATCGCCCAGTACGGTTCCGTTGCTTCGGGCTCGAAGAAGCGGACCGGATCGTGCCGTCGGAGCCAGGCCCACTCCGCCTCCGGATAACCGTCGCGCTCGAACCTCTCGCCCGAGATCAAGTCGAGGCCGTTCGGTTCGAAGTCGATGGGGAGCGTGGGTGGCGTACTCATCCGGGTCCTCTCCTCAGAGTCCGTGCGGTTCAGGATTCCTGGTCGTCTATCCGGAATGCGACGGACTCGATGGCCTCTGGAACCAGACCGCGTGGCATCTGGATCCACCCTCGACAAATTGATAGCGGACAGAACTGATCGGCGCGAACGCGTCCCGCCGCCATTCTAACACCGGGCGCGGCAGGGATGCCGATGATTCGAGGGGTCGTGCCGGAGGCAATCCCGAGGCCCTATGGCAACGCCATGAGCCGCCGGAGCTGGAGGAGGCCAGGCGACCGTGATCGAGTCCACGTGGCGGATTGAAACGGAGGACTTGCTATGCGTCGAGGAGTTCGTTTCTTCGAAAGGGCTTCTCGAGCACGGGGCCGCCAAGACTGACTAACATCGACCGAGAATAGCCGGTAATTAACAGACCCTTCATCCTGTCGTCCTGGGCGCAGAGCTCGGTCCCACTGCCGCCTGGCACGGTCAAATCCGCCAGCAGTAGATAGAAGGGCCCATCTCCAGCGAATTCGAGCGGCGCTTCGGCCAGATCTGCAGCATCCACGATCGGATATCCAGCATCTCGGAGATACTGACCGAGGAGCCGCCGGATCCCTCCATCCGAAAGGCGATGCGACCGTTGAGCCAGAGTCAACGCCCCTTCTTGGGGGACTTGTGCTGAATCGTCTGGCGCATCGTGGACTTCGACTTGGCCTTCGCTCTCGCGAGAGTCGCCGGCGACACCCGATGTTCGTCCATCATCGGCATAGGGTCGCCCTTGCGCCGGGCGCCTCGCGACCGGAAGATCACCGCACCCTTGGCGCCATACATGCACGCGGCGCCGAGAGTCCGGTGGTTGAAATTCTCGAGATCCAGCTCCTCATCGGTCTTGCCACCGTTGCGCGCGCGCTGTTCCCAGTCCTCCTCGCGCTTCTGACGCTTCTCCGCGTTGGCGTGCTTCCCGTTCCCGGACGTGCTGGTCATAGTTATTTCGGCGCTCGACCGTCATATTCTCCCGTGAGCCCGCAGGACAGATCGCCGGCAATCCAGCGGCGAAGGATCGCCCGCAAGCTTCTCTGGCAGGCAGGAATAGATGCCGAAGATCGCCGGAAAGTGCTACGGACGAGTGTCATCCCCCGCCGCGAACTCGCGCGCCGGGGGATACAAGGAGCAACCAGGATGAAGAAAGCCGAAATCAATCCCTTCGATTCGGAATCGGCAAACCGGAACGAGGCATTCCGCGAGATGCGAGCCGAGTCGCCGATCCACGAGACCGAAGGCGGGCAGAGATTCGTCGTGAGCCAGAAGGCCGTCGAAGACGGTCTCAAGAGCGTCGACCATTTCGTGGGCAGCTTCGGTGACGTCGGACAGCTCGCGGAGGAGGATACGCTGATGGCGGCGATCCCAGAGCCTCGCCACGGCAAGGTCCGCAAGCTCTTCAACTCGGCTCTGGCCTACAACCACGCATCCCAGATAGAACCCTTCGCGCGAAGCTACTCGGCAGCGCGCCTCGACGACACCCTCGCTCGAGCGGCCCGCGATGGCGAGGTCGAGATCATGGAGACCTTTGCGCGGCGCATCCCCAGCGCTGTCATCGCGGAGGTCCTCGGGATTCCGAATGATCGCATCGACGATTTCGCGCGATGGTCCGACGAGGTCCTCGAGATCCAGGGTCAGGAGGACCGGGAAAACGCACCGATCGCGAGTCTCCATGCGGAATTCGCACGCTATCTCGACGAGCAGATCCAGATCCGGATGGATTCGGCGGATCCGCCCAATGACATGATCACCCGCCTACTGAACGCCGAGGTCGATGGCGAGCGCTTGAGCCGCCGCGCTGTGTTGACCCAGACCCTCTTCCTGATCATCGCGGGCAACGAGACCACGCGAAACCTCATCGGCAACGTGATCCATCGCCTCGCAGAAGATCCGAGTCGCTACGAGCGGATCCGGAAAGACCGGGCGCTCGTCCCGGTCTTGATCGAGGAGTCTCTGCGCCTCGACGCGCCCGTCCAGCTCCTGGCGAGGACCTGTACCGAGGACATCGAGATCGACGGGGTGCTGATCAAGAAGGGCGATCGAGTCCTCCACAGCATCGCCTCGGCGAATCGGGACGAAAACGTCTACCCGGATGCCGATCAATTCCGGCTCGATCGGCCAAAGCCCAGGGACCACGTCGGATTCGGCGCCGGCCCCCACATCTGCCCGGGCGCCTTTCTCGCGCGAATGGAGACCCAGGTGGCGGTCGAAACCCTGCTCGACCGCGTAGACAAGATTGAACTCGCGTCCGGCTATGTGTGGGATCCGAACCCGGTCTTCTGGGCCCTCGGTCCGCGCACTCTTCGAGTGACCCTCAATCCGTCCTGAGCACGCCGTCTCTGATCGTTCCGACGGCACTCGTCGAAACTCGGCTCGCGTCCTTTCGCGCCGAATCGCCCGGAGCGACGCGCGCCAGTCGCGCTCACCGCTCGCTTACACGAGTTCAGCGAGTGACCACCTCGACCGGGAGTGAGACGGGCCCGAACATATAAGGCAGCGGCATCAGTTCGAGCTCGAAGCCCGAAGGGAATACGAGCTCACCCGGCCCGAATCGGTCCAACAGGGCCTGGATCGCCTCCTCCGCCTCCATCCTCGCGAGCAGCGACCCCACGCAGAAATGCGGGCCGTAGCCGAAGGAGAGATGCATCGCGGGCTCCTTGCGATCGATCCGGAAGACGTCCGGATCCTCGAAGACCCGCTCGTCGCGATTCGCGGAGGCAATGCCCACGATGACCCGCTCTCCCTCCTCGATTCCGACTCCGGCTAGCTCGGTCGACTTCGTGCACGTGCGGATCAGATAGAGAACGGGGGGAGCGTGGCGAAGCGACTCCTCAAGTGCCGCGGGCACGAGCGTGCGATCCGCACGAACGCGCGAATAGAGGTCATGATCCCGAAGCAGCGAAAGGACGAGATTGCCGATGAAGTCACGGGTCGTCGCGGTGCCACCGAGCACCATGTTCAGGAGGATCATCCGAATCGTACGAACATCGAGTTCCGCCACCTCGAGACCGGTCCTCGCGATTCGGGTCACCGTGTCTTCTTCCTTGTTCGGGTCGCGATCCGACTCCCTGGCCAACGCCAGGCGCTCCTCGATCAGCGAGTCGAGAAAGGCCGTAAACTCAGGAAAGGCACCCTCGTATCCGACCCCCCGCTCCGTCCGGTTGGTCACCGTGAGGGTGCTATGCATGATCTCCTCACTCCACTCCGCGAGTCTGTCGCAGGTCTCCGGGGGAACATCGAGCAGAGCGCCGATCACGCGATTCGTGAGGGAGAGACTCAGACCCGAGATCAGATCCCCGGATCCGCGTGATTCGATTCGATCGAGCAATTCGTCTGAGACGCGTCTCGCATGGCTTCGCAGACGCTCGACCACACCTCCGCCCTGCGCCGCCGCCAGGGCGAGACGCCACACGGGCGGATGCACCGGAGGGACGAGTTCTCCGATGCTGGAATCGTAGACGGG
>JAPYTP010000130.1 GCA_029941885.1 Myxococcota bacterium | reverse complement strand
GACCGGATCACGCGCCGAAGCTGACATTCGTTGATCGGGATCACATGGTCCAGGCAATCTCTTCGTAGGCTGGCAATCCATCTTTCGGCAAATCCGTTCTGCCAAGGAGATCGAAAAGCCGTGCGTATCTGCTCGAGTCCAAGCCCACTAACCCGATCGCGGAATACTCTCCCGTAGATCTTGTCGTTGTCGCGAATCAGAAAACGACCAGACAGATCAAATGGACAGGCTTCTACTACCTGCTGGGCTGTCCACTCCGCAGTCGGATGCTGGGAGCCCCCTGGCGGAGGGCGCTTCGGCATCTAACGTGAGACGGTGATCTCCGAGATTCTGACACCCAGCTAGAGCAATTCACCGTGAATGAGGGGAGCTCCCCAACCGACATTCATCTCTGCCATCTCGATGATCAGCCTACGAATTTCGACGGAGAATCCAGGGCGCCCAACGCCGCGTTTTCTGCTCTTCCACCGCCAGAAGATTTTGAAACCCTTGCGATGCCAGGCCACAACGGTGGCTGGCTTCACCAGAGCCAGACTTTCCCTCCAACCACTCCAGAAACGAGACAAAAGGACCCAGAAGACACGATCGACGCGACGAAGCTTGGGCCGTGACCCTCGATGTATCAGGCACGAAAGTTGGTGACGCAACGTTTTCGGCGACGAGGTCTGCACGGTCCTCGAAAGCGGCAGCAGTGATAGAGACAAATCGTGCGAGCTTGAACGGCATTCAGCGAACCGCAGCCTCCGCCCCTATACGCGAGAAAAGCTTGCAATATCGCCTCTATATCGAATAATGACGAGGTACAGGATAGATGACGGGCGGGCTTTGCGATGGAAAGGCGTGATTCAGAGAGAGCGCGCGCGAGCCTTCTGGCGCAGCGCGAATCGATTCTCGAAAAGGCAACACCGATGCGAAATGGCGAGCTGGAGATTGATCGGGATGACTCTCCGGACGAGATGGACGTGGCCCTGGCGGAATCCAATCAGTCCCTTGCGGGACGGATTCTGGAGCGCGAAAGCAAGTTGCTCTCCAGAATCGAGGAGGCGCTAGAGCGACTGGATCAGGGTGACTACGGAGATTGTGCGAGCTGCGGTGAGGAGATTGGAGTCAAGCGCCTCATGGCCCAGCCCGCCGCGAGGCTCTGTATCGAATGCAAGGACGAGCAGGAGCGATTGGAGAGTCGAAGCGACTGATCGGACTCGCCGCCGAGTAGGTCGCTTGCCATCGCGTACTGACTGGCGCGTTCTGCTTCGGGTCAGGGCCGTCGAAATGTTCTCACGGGCTTGGAAATCGACAGAGAGGTACCCAGTGTGCGGTTGATCGCACTTCTATTCTTAGTTCCATCGAGTTCTCTGTTTGGCTGCCAGACTTCCCGCTCGTGGAGCGAGGGATGCCCTGGCGTCTATTCCGGCGTGCGCTACTTCAGTGATCACGTGAGCTGGTTGCCCGTGGACGGGAAGATCTTTTCCTGCTGGATCTGCCTGTGAGCGCGGCGATGGATACCGTTCTTCTACCAATAGCCATCTTTGTTGAGCCCAAGCGACCACCCAACTGCTTTGCACATGGCTGCGAGTGGGCGGCGAAGCGCTAACCCGCATCCCCTTCCGGAATGATCTCGCTATGAGATTGATTCCGGGCGTCTATCGAAGGGTTCATTCCATTTGTCCGCTCGAATCACGACCTCCGCCATCATCAGCGCCAACTCAGCGCCGGGCGGATGGAGTTCTGCCACAATGATCCTCGCCCGTTTCGAGAGACGTCGGTAACCCCAGAGACAGCGCCGCAGTGTCTCTTCGCGGCTGTTCCGGTCACGATAGAGGGGCAGATTTACGTCAAAGTAGGAGAGGCTATCCGCGTCAACCAGCAGATCCGAGCGCGCGTCTCCTCCCACTTCGTGGAGGCAGACCAGGCGGGAGAGTTCGTCGGCAAGCGTGGGGTCCCCAACTCCGCACTGCTGAAGGATTTCAAGCAGCATCTCAGCACTATGCCTTGCATGGGCGGCCTTGAAGTCGTCGTAATCGGAGAAATCCGCGCGGAGCACCTTGCTGACTTCCACCGCGCGGTCGATGTCATGCCCGAGCGCAGCGAGCTGGAGAGCGTCGTCGGCTTCAGGCTCCAATTTCAGAAGCCATTCGAGGGTATTAGCGGAGTGTCTCGGATCCTCCGGGACCTCAGAACCGGCGATCAACTCGCTGATTCGCACTCGGACCTTTGCCAGCGGCTCCATACGTGGCTTCACACCGCGGCCCGGCCGCGGCTCGCCGTAACGATGCGACGCACAGTCTCGACAATCATCACCACTGCGATCAGTGAAAGCGCGAGAAACGGCAGGTTGAAGACGGCACCGAGGGCAATGACGAGCACGCGCAGATCACGACCGATGCGGATTCCGAGGGTCTCACCGTGTTGGAATCGGCTCTTCATCAGCCCGTCGTATTTATCTGCGGTATAGCTGACGAGAAACGAGCCTGTGATGGCCATGAAGCCCATGAAGAGCCCGAGGGAGCTCCCCGCCGCTGCGAAGAAGACGTGCCAGGTCAGTCCGAAGAGGAGGAAGGCGTCAGCGTAACGATCAAGTACTGCATCGAACCAACCCCCGAATTCGCTCTCCTCCATTCCAAGCCTCGCGACCTCTCCATCGCAGCCGTCGACCACCGAGGCGACCTGGGCGAGCACGCCGCCGACGGCCAGCCAGAGCGTTCCGCCCGAAGCAAAGAGGCCCGCGGCCACTATGCAGAGGGCAAAACAAAAGAATGAGATCTGATTCGGTGTAAAAGCGCGCTTGACTAGATGACGCGTAATGCGCGTCGAGAGAGGTCGGTTGAGATGGCGGAAGACGGGTCCATCGCCCAGCTTCGGGAGCCTCGCGACCATCGCCCGTTCGGCGCGCTCGACCGCGCCGGCGTCATCCACGTCGATCCAAAACGCGTCACCGATGTCGTGAACACGCATCTTGCCTTGCTCAGCCAGAAGCGCGATACCGGCCGAGAGCGACTCGTCGCCTTCCTTTGCTCGGACCTGATCAAGCGCCGAGAAGAGATCGGACGAGCAAAGAAAGCACCCGGTGTCAAAGGCGTCGTAGCGTTCGAGGTCCTTGCCGATGGCCTCGAGCTGCTTGTCAGGGGCACGCACCTTGGTGACGTCATCGAGATCCACCAAGGGATTGTCCAGGTTGCGGTCGATCGCCAAGCAGACGCCGCCCCCATCCTCGAGCGGTACGCTAAGGAGTCCGCTCAGCAGAGCGACGTCCACCACGTGGTCCGCCATCAGCAGGACAAAGGGTTCGTCGCCGATCTCCTCCCGGGCTGCCAGCACCGACAGGCCGTTGCCCCATCCCATTTCTCGTTAACGACTTCGGTAATGGTGATGCCGCGACGCGGCGCCAGTAGATTCAGGAACTCCGTGACCCGATCGCCTTCGTACCCCGTGACGACGATAAACTCCTCGAGTCCCGCCCGTTTGGCATTGACGAGGGTGCGCTCGATGAGTGGTAGGCCGAGCAGCGGAAAGAGAGGCTTAGAGCAGTCCCTGGTCGTTAGGCGCCTACCGCGCCCGGCGGCGATCACAAGGCACTTGAGTGCCCGACTAGACATCTCGGCGCCCGGCGATGAAGTCCTCCGTTCGGGTGTGGGCTTCATCGTCGGTATACTGCTCGGGGGGATGCTTCATGAAGTAGGAGGAAGGAGAGAGGAGAGGGCCTCCTACGCCCTTGTCGAGGGCGAGCTTTGCGCATCGGATGGCGTCAATCGAGACCCCTGCCGAATTGGGCGAGTCCTCCACCGAGAGCCGCAGCTCGAGATTCATGGGCACGTCTCCGAAAAGTTTGCCCTCCATGCGCAAGAAGCAGACTTTGTTGTCGTTCTGCCAAGCGACGTAGTCACTGGGCCCCACGTGGATGTTCTCGTCGTCGATGCGGACGCTCGCCACAGACTGCACAGCCTCTGTCTTCGATTCCTTCTTGGAGGTCAAACGGCTTCGATTCAACATGTTGAGGAAGTCGGTATTGCCTCCGGTGTTGAGCTGATAGGTGCGTTCGAGCTTGACGCCGCGTTTATGAAAGAGGTCGGTGAGGACTCGGTGGGTGATGGTCGCGCCAAGCTGTGCCTTGATATCGTCGCCGACGATGGGAAGACCCTTGTCTGCGAAGCGCTGAGCGAATTCGGGGTCGCTGACGATAAAGACGGGGATGCAGTTGATGAGAGCGACGCCGGCTTCGAGCGCGCACTCTGCGTAGAAGCGAGCGGCGTCCTCAGAGCCCACCGGGAGATAGTTGATGAGCACCTCGGCCCGCGATTGTTCCAGCGTGAGAACAATTTCCTCGCGGGTCGCTTCGGGCGCATCCGACGGCAGGAAAGTCCGCTGATCGGGGTGCTGCTCCATATGCTCTGCAACACCGTCTAGGACCCGACCCATCTGGACTTGTACTTCTGCCTTGGGCAGATTTTCGCAGAACACCGTCGTGCAGTTTGGCAGCTCGAAGATGGCTTCGTTTACGTCCTTCCCCACCTTGCGTTCGTCGATGTCGAACGCGGCCACAACCTCGATGTCGAAGGGGCGGTAGCCGCCGATCTCCCAGTGCATGAGTCCGACCGCGTCCTCGGGCCGCTTGTCCCGGTAGTACTCGAGTCCCTGTACGAGGGAACTGGCGCAGTTCCCTACCCCGGAGATCGCAATTCGGATCTTCTCCACCGCAATCTCCTTAACATCCAGGGATTAAATTGTTGGACAGTAGGTCGCGTCGAAGTCGGTCTGCTCTAGCGAGTAGCGACTCGGACCCAACCACTGATCTTCAGCTTCTGTAATCTGACAGATGTTACGCGGGCAATTGGATCCCCGTCAGACTTTTTTTGAGAACCCGGTTCTTGAGCGTGATCTCGGCGACGACTTCCTTGAGCTCCCGGTTCTCGCTTCGCAGGTCCGTGACTTCGTCGCTGGTGGCTTCTCGGACCGTGTCTCCCGCAAGCTGCTTTTTGCCCGCCTCGAGAAAGTCCTTGCTCCAGCGGTAGTAGAGGTTCGAGGCGATGCCTTCTCGGCGACACAAGTCGGCAACGCTCTGCTCGCCTCGAAGTCCCTCGAGCACGATGCGGATCTTCTCTTCGGGAGAGAACTTCCGTCGGCTCCGCCGACGGATCTCTCGCACCGCAGCTTCAGTGGATTGCTTCTTGTGGTTCGGCATCTCGACACGCTCCTTGGGGTCACAGACCCCAGAATGTGTCTCTTAGCTTAGGAGGGTCTGGGGGCCACTTCCTGCTGACGGGGTACAGACCGATTGATCGAAAAACAAACGAAGAACAATGGAGCGAAGAAAGAAGGAGTACCTGGGCCAGAAGGCGGCCTAGTCAGAAACCAAAAACTGTCTCTTAGCAGAAGGCGTCCGTTGTCCAGATCACTTTGCCGACGTACAAGGGGCGGAGGAAAAAGTCCCTCTTGAACGTCTTATCCCCCATGTTCCTAAGGTCCCACTCTCGACTTCTTCCCTGGTCTCCGCCCATGCTAGCGTTTGTCCTTGGTCGCAGAGGCCTACGTCTCGCCGCCGTCGGTCGACGGCGGGCCGGGCTTCTTCGCCATCTGCCAGGAGGGGGAGCCATGGAAGGCTATCTCGGCACTACCAACGGAGCTTTCACCATGCGATTCGTGTCGAACTTCGCTCGGGTGTTCATCATGCTCTTGGGCGCGATGAGTTTTGCTCGAGCATCCGTGGCCGCCGACGAGGGTCCGGACGCATCCAGCCCAACGTTGGGAACCTGGCGCCTCAACCTGGAGGAATCCATTCCTCCGCAGGGCGTCACGTTCGACCCATTCGTTGTGGTAGTGGACCGAGCCGACTCCGTCATCGACTTCGCTTACACCGCCACTGGGCCGGATGGGCAAGAACATACCTTCAGCTTCGGAAGCCCGGCAGATGGGGTAGTGCGTGAGCTCCCGGCTTCGGGCTCGAAGGTGGGGCTGAAGGGGGCGATGATTCGCCTGCCGAGTGGATCGTACGAATCGAGACTCTGGACCCCAAGCGGTCGATACGAGAACAAGTTCTGTCAGGTCGTCGCCGGCGGGCTGAAACAGGTCTGCCTGGCCACCCTCACTTATCCAGATGGATCCGTCGCGTTTTTCAAGCAGGTCCTCGACCGGGTAATGCCGGACCACTGAGCTGTTCCTGCCCAGAAGTGCGCCGAATGATCCGAGCCGGCGTTGGTGCACGAATCGTATAGGAAACGGATCAATTACCCCGATCTCGGCGGTCCTTTCCGCCCAATCGGCCACATTCTCAGCATGAACTCAAGAGTCCACCCTGAGTACAAGACGAAGTACCGCGTGAGAAACTGGACCGAGTACGATTGCGCACTCGTGCAACGAGGTGACATCACACTTTGGTTTTCCCGAACGCGGCAGACTCTTGGACGCCCGGACCATCGAGAAAACGAGGTGGCCGGCGGAAGTTCTCAGATCAGGCAATCGAAACGGCACTCGTGCTCCGGCTCGTCTTCAAATTGCCGCTTCGGCAGGCGGAGGGTTTCCTTCGGTCAGTCCTATCGCTGATGGCTCTTGACCTCGAAGCTCCCGACCACACAACGATCTCCCGCCGTAGCCAGCGAGTCGATGTCGGTCCCCGCCTCGCCGCAACGAAAGGCCTGTGTGTTCTCAAATTCGGTTCGCCGCGACGGACTTCTTGGTCGTCCCCACCGTTCGGTTCCGACTGTTGTACGCCTGGTTTGTGATCAGCCACGGACGACGAGAGATCGTCCACTTCGGCGTCACCGCGCATCCGGCATCATCCTGGGTCGTGCAGCAGCTCCGCGAATACGTCGACGACTACAACGCAGACCGCGTCCACACCGAGCTGCAAGATTCGCCGATGGGCCGGCCCACCGAGTGCCGACCATCATCGAAAGCCCAGGTTATTGGATTGCCTCGGGTCGGCGACCTCCACCATCGCTACGAGTCGCGAGAAGCAGCCTGATCAGTGCGATTCATCACCTAGGAAAACGGGCCCGAGTTCGTCCGGATGAATAAAGAGAACGGACAGGCAGGAAAAGAGATCGACAGATTCGATGATGCTCTCGGCTCGCCACCGCACGCGCTCGTGTTGGCCTCGGCTGGCGACTTCGGGCCCGACATGATCAAGACCAAGGAAGAATTCCTGGCAATGGTGCCCCCCAATCCAAGTGACCCCAATGTTAGGGCTGACCTCGTGTTCTTCGAGACACCGAACGGAGGAGCCGTATTTTCGACGGGGTCTATTGCCTGGGCAGGATCGCTCGCCGGGAACAACTACGACAGCGACATCTCTCGGATCACGAGCAACCCCCTTCGACGTTTCCTCGACTCTCAACCTTTCCCGGCGCCGGACTGACTCGGACTTCGACTCTCATGCGAAGCGAGCGGAGAATACCTCGGGACCGAGTTCGCCCGACCAGCCCTCGCCCCGCATCATGGCTGCCGCGAGCCGACCGATCTCGTCGCTCGTCATGATTCCCCACGCGTTTCCGCCTGCCGCGACGCCCAAACGGTCGTCGATCCGGTCGATGTAGGGCGCGCCGCTTCGCGTGTACGAAGTCATGCAGAAGTGACTCCTCACAGCACCGACTTCGAGACCGGGAATCATCTGCGAGAGCATACCCACCATGAGGGAGGGGTCGTCCACGACGGTAGACCCCTTCGGCCCGTCCTCTGCATCTCCGTCGCCCGCGGTGCGCGAAGGTGCCCAGCGGAACGAATTGCCTTTGATGTAAGTCTTGCCGTCCGGAAACTCGCGGGGGGGCATTGCATAGAGGATTTGTGGTCCCGCCTCCCCTTGCAGCACCGCCGTCACGACTGGCATCTCGGCTTGCGGGCCGGGCCGGACCCCCGCTTGCACGATCGTCACGCCGATCAATGTGAGCGCCAGATCGCGCCTGAGCAGTCCCGTTTGATTCGTGAAGGCTCCCGTCGCGACCAACACCTGGTCGGCGCGCAGCGTCCGTCCGGTCAAGGTTTCGATCACGACTTCACCGCTCTTGCGCTGGAGCTTGACGGCTGCGTCACTCACAACGGTCGCTCCGTTCTTCTCGGCGGCCGCGAGCTGCGCCTCGACCAGCTTCCGCGGATTGATGATCCCACCCCCCGGCTCGAGTAAGCCGCGTGAGTCCGCAGGGAAGCGGAGGTAGGGAAATCGGGCAGCGAGGTCGGACATCCCCAGCTCCTCGACCGGCACCTCGAGTTCTCTCGCGACGGCACGCGCGGGCTCCCACCCGCGTGCGGCATACGTCGGAAAGCCGACGCGCAGGTTCGCGTTGTCCTCGATGAAGTTGATCGATGTCGAGCGCTCGAGCTCACGAAAGCCGGGTAGAGATGCATGAGCGAGCCGCCCCAAGAGCAGGCTGTCGTTCGCCAGCTCGATCTGGCGCATCTCGTCGTAGTGCGACGCGGCCGGCACCACTGCGGACTGCCCGTCTGTGGGTTCTTCGGGGCCGATCACGACAACGTCCGCGCCGGCCGCGGCGAGATGTCGGGCTGCGGCCGAGCCCATGGGACCACGGCCGATCACTGCAAACGCATGGCGTCGCTTGGGCACCTGCGTGTGCGCATCGCCGCGATAGAGCAATCCTCCTGCGAGCGTCGCAGCGCCCGAGATGAAGCGGCGTCGGGTTAGGGGCGGGGCCATGGTTGACTGGGCCTCCACGTCGATGGATGGGTGGGTTGTCGGTTCTCAGTATCGGTCCGCGCCGGAATCATTGAGTATTTCTTTCCGGCGCTCGCTCGATCAACGGCTAATGGTAGGCCGGATCGACGCGAACAATCAGTCTGAAATTCAGCGGTGCCCCCGTGCAGAATGCATTTTGCCATGTGGTCACGGCGTTGGTGCATGAATCAGGAAGGATATTCACTCAAAGTGGCCGACCTTGGCCGACCAGCTACTCGCTGAGCCACGATCCCTCGCATGAAATCGAGAGTCCACCCGAAGTACAAGACGAAGTACCACCGCTGCGTCTCAGAACATTCTGGATCTCAGGCGTTGCAACTGCAACACCCCAAAAGTAGAGGGCATTTCAGAGCCGTCCCGCCCTCCTGCAAGCGTCTGCCAATACGCTCCAAATGGAAGCTCTCCACTCTCGACGGACCGACGACTACCGAATCCAAGAGGCCATCTGCGAATCCGGAGACCGCGACCTCTTCCCCGATCTGAACATCCCACGCTCGACCATTCGAAGCTGGATTCACCGTGGCATGCCCGACGTGATTTCTTCCGATCTCGCGGCCGACGATCATGCCGAACTAATCGACCAGATCGAAAGGCTCCGGCACCGAACGGCTCTGCTCGGAGCGGTCGTTGCCCTGCTGGTCGCCGTGCTTCGGGCATCGAAAATTCAGCTCGACTACGAACGAATTCCAAATGGAGGCGCCAAGAGAATTCTCCTGAGAGCGATCGATCGGACGAAGAATGTATTGCCGCTCGGCGCGGCGCTCCGAATCACGCGTCTCTCCGCGTCGCGCTACCACGGTTGCTGCCGCGATGAGGCTGGCTGTGATCTCGATGACCAGCCAAGCTGCCACGAGTCGTCCCCACTCGTCTCACCCAGATGAAGTCGAGAAAATGCGAAGAATGGTCGAGAGCGACGGCCACCGACACATGTCACTACGAGCCCTGGCACTGCATGCTCAGCGAATTAGGAAGGTCATCGCGTCACCATCGACGTGGTATCGGCTGGTTCGAACGGCCGGCTGGAAGCGACCTCGAATTCGCGTCTATCCGGCCAAACCCAAGATCGGCATCCGGTCAAAGACTCCCGGCGAACTCCTCCACCTGGATGTGACGATCATCCGCTTGCTCGACGGAACAAGAGCGTATCTGCATGCGATTATCGACAACTATTCCAGGCGGATCTTGTCGTGGACACTCGAAGAACGGCTCGGCAGTGGCGGAACCTGTCGGAGATTGCGTGAAGCTGTCGTTCAGCTGAACGATTGTCCCGAGCAGGCGATCGTGATCGCGGACTCGGGAAGCGAGAACGTCAACGGAGCTGTCGATGATCTACTCGACGGTGAAGAATTGACTCGCGTTCTCGCCCAAGTCGAGATCACGTTTTCCAATTCGATGATCGAGGCATTCTGGCGATCGTTGAAACACTCGTGGCTCTATCTTCATTCTCTAGACAGCATCGCCGCGCTTCATCGCCTCATCGAGTTCTATGTCAAAGCCCACAATGAAGTAATGCCTCACTCCGCATTCGAAGGTCAGACTCCGAACGAGATGTTTTTCGGAACGGGCTATGAGGTCGGCGAAGAGCTTGCCAATGCACGCAAAATCGCTCGCGCGAAACGGATGGAGGAAAATCGAGCCGCGCGTTGCGGCGCATGCGTCGGGGAGACGAGTTTCGGGGCGTTGCTATTGCAACGGCCCCGCTCCAGAATGTCTTGAGACGCAGCAGGGCTAGTTCGCCCACTGGAACCCGCGTGTCTGCGGGTCACGGCTTCATCGGTGGATCACGGCTTCACCAGGGGAAGCGATGCAAGGCCTTTCATCCCGCCGAAGGCTACCGCCATCTTGTCGGGATCGAGGTGGTAGTCGGGAAGCTTGCGGTGAAAGACCTGAAGGGCGATCCGCAGCTCGCGCCGCGCGAGGTGGATGCCCAGACAACGGTGCGGACCGAGCCCGAAACCCAAGTGACGATTGGGGCCGCGGTCGTAGACGATCTCGTTCGGATCGGAGAACTCCTCGGGGTCGCGGTTCGCGGCCTGGCTCGGCACCAGGACCTGATCCTCCGCGCGAAACAGCGCCCCGTTGAACGAGAGCTCGCGAGTGACGCGGCGTGGGAGAAGGACGATCGAGTGTACCCGGACGAGCTCTTCGATGGCCGGGCCTACCTTTGTCGGCTCCTCCATTAGAGCGACGAACTCGCGCCTTTTCGCTTCGTCTTCGGCAAACGTCCGTACGATCAAGCCCAACGCAGAGGCGACCGTGTCGAGACCGGCCATGTAGAGCAGGAAGAGTGTGTCCTCGAGCTCCTCCTGCGTGAGCGATCGCTCCCCATCGAACTTCGCCTCGATGAGCTTCGTGACGAGGTCGTCCTTCGGGTCGACGCGCCGCTGCTCGAGCAGACCGGCGAAGTAGCCATAGACCTCCTGGGCGGCACGACCGCGCACCGCGAGGGCGACGTCGCTCGGCAGACGCTCGCCGTCTCCGACGTCGAGTCCCAGATCGAGTGCACTGGCGCGCGCCAGCTCATACCCGCGCGGGTGCCCATCGCTCGCGTGCATGATCACGTTCTTCCAGTCCATGATCCTCTCGTAGTCTTCGAGAGGAAAGCCTGCGAGCTCGCAGAAGATCACGGTGGGAAATGGATCGGCGAACTCGGTTACGAAGTCGAACGCTTCCTTCTCGAGCATCTTGTCGACCAGCCCTTCCGCGTATTGCTGGAGGTGGGGCTCGAGCTTTCCCATGGCGTCCATGGTGAACCACGGGTTCAGGATGCGTCGATAGGACGTGTGCATGGGCGGATCGACGGCCTGGGGAATCCAGGGGCGAACCGGATAGTCTGCGACCTGGTTCGAGAAATCCTCCGGGTTGCGCAGCACTTCCGAGCTGTCCTTGTAGCGGGTGAGGACCCAGCCGTCCGAGCGGCCAAGCGATCCGCCGGTCATGGCCTCGCTCCGTGCGACAGGGAGGTGCTCGCGAAGCAGGTCGTAGGTTTCGAACTCGTGCTCCAGAAATTCGCTTGGATAGGGATCGAAGTCGCGGGCCGTGGACACGGCGCGGTTCAACTCGTCACGCTTTTTCATGCCGATTCCTCCAGTTTCCCCGTTCACATCCCGGGTCGCTGCAGCGCGCCGAGGACGTCCGCCGAAGTGACGACCTTCCCCGGCGCGTAGCCGCTCGGCGCAATGCCGGAGAGCGAGACGGGTTTCGTATCGACGCCCTCGCCGAGCTTGCGCAATGTGGCGACGGTGCAGTTCCCGCGGCCGCCCATCCTCTGGAGCCCGTCGAAGCGGTAGTGCTCGATCACATTCTCGTGTGTGATCTTCTCGATCTCGCCGTCGGGGATGCCACCGGGCACGCTCTGGATGCTGCGCCACAGGGCCTCCGGCATGTCGGGCCACAGACAGTCGGAGTGCGGGTAGTCCACTTCGACGCAGACGTTGTCGACACCGATCAAGTGTCGGTTCGCGAGGCCGACGTTGTCCTCGATGAAGCAGGTGAGCACGTGCTCGCGGAAGACGTCGCTTGGCTTCTTGTCGCCGTAGCTTTTGTGCGTCCACGCGCCGTGATGACGGTTCGTGAAGTCCGCGCGCTCGAGCAGATAGGGCACCCAGCCGATGCCGCCCTCGGAGAGCGCCATCTTCAGATCCGGATAGCGGGTGAAAGCCTCGAGCGTGATCCAGTCGGCCGCCGAGTTGGCGATTGAGATCGGCATTCCGGTGATCCAGGCCTCGATCGGGGACTCCATAGAGGGATATGGCGGCGCATAGCCGGTGCCGATGTGGCAATTGATGATGATCTGGAGATCGTTGCAGATCTTCCAGAACGGCTCCCAGACTTCATTGTGGAGGCTCGGTAGCCCGACCGCCGCGGGATTGTCCGGAAACGTGACGGCGTGGCAGCCCTTGGCTTCGACGCGCACGATCTCCTCGACCATCAGATCGACGTCCCACTGCGGAAGGTTCGCGAGCGGAATGAAGCGCGCGGGATGCGTCCCGCACCACTCGTCGATGTGCCAATCGTTGTAGGCCTGGAGGACGCGGTAGGCGTTCTTCGGATCCTTCTTCGCGCGATCGACGAAGAGCTTGCCGTCGAACTTGACGAACGTTCCGAAGCAGAGCGACGCGAAGACGCCGTTCACGTTCATGTCGTCGACGCGCGCGTCGACGTCGTAGGCGGCGCGACGCAGGTGATCGAAGCGCGCGGGTTCCATGCCCCACTCATCCCTGGGACGCCCGACGACGGCGTTGAGCCCGATGTTGATCGCGACGAGGTCGTCCCACATCCAGATCTCGTGCCCCGCGTCGTTCTCGACGATGCGAGGCTGCTCGATTTCGTTGGGGAGATGCTGCGCGAACATGTCGGGCGGCTCGACGATGTGGTCGTCGATGCTGGCAATGACCATGTCCTCCATACGCATGGCGTTCTCCTCTTCGATCAGACGGCGAGGCCGAGGAAGCGACCCATGTTGCCGCGCATCAGCGCGTGGGTCTCGGTTTCCGAGAGGTTCTTGATCTGGGGCATGTAGTGCGACGGCTCGGCGAGTCCCTCTCCGTGCGGAAAGTCGGAGCCGAACACGAGGGGCTCGATGCTCGTTACCTCGGCGACCCGGTCGACGTTCTCCTCGGGGAACGGTGCCACGAGACAGCGCTGGCGGAAGATCTCGCTCGGACGCTCCTCGAGCTTTCCCCACGTGGCCTGCCGCCCCATCAGGAACGCGTGATCCATCTTGCGAATCGCGTAGGGCACCCAGACCGTGCCCTGCTCCGACATCAACATGCGGATGTTCGGGAAGCGCGAGAAGAAGCCCTGGAGGATCGCCGCGCCCACCATCTCCATCGCGGGCCGATCTCCGTAATAGAAGGCCCACTGGAACGCATCCATGTCGCCGAGCATGCACTCGCGCTCGTCCCACTCCTCGCCCAGGCGACCATAGAACGTCACGCTCGCGAGGTGTGTGCTGACCTGGATCCCCGCCTCGTTCACGCGACTCCAGAACGGATCGAGTTCTGGGCGGAAGGGGGAGCGGTGGATGGCCGGGCCGCTGGTGATCTGGATGACGCGAGGCACCTCGTCGTCGAGCACCGCCTCGAGCTCGGCGAGCGCGAGGTCGGCCGACGCCATCGAGATATACGGCGGCGTGAAGATGCGATCCTGATAGTTGAATTTCCACTCGGTCGCGAGGTAGCGGTTGATGGCGCGGAGGTTCGCGTAGAGACCCTCGAGATCGTGTTCGAATTCGAACTCGAGACCGAGCGGGCCCGCGAAGTTGATCGTGGCCTCGATGCCCTGATCGTCCATCACCGAGAGTCGGTCTGCCGCGTTGTCGAGGGAAGGTTGGAGCGCGCGGTAGCGCTTGACGAAGTCGATGCGGCCTTCGGCGTCGAGGCTCTTCAGCGGATTCAGGCGGTTCAGGAGCGAGCCGGGGATGACCTTGCTGACATCCCGTTCGCTCCCCTCGTCGACGCCCGCGCCCTTGAGACCGATTTCTCCGAGCTGGTCGTCGCCGAACGTGACCTGAAAGTTCTTCGGCGGCATGCGCATCGGACGACCCGCGTAGAGAGTCTCTGATTTCCCGTCCGACCCTCGCACGGTGCGCACTGCCTTGTCGCGCTGCTTCGGGTCGATGTAGCGCTCGTAGGCGTCTTGCGGGGGCATCGAGTGTTGGTCGGCGTCGATGATGAGGTAGGGAAGAGGTGAGGCCGTCATGGACAGTCTCCTTTTTCAAGGTTGCGGAGGTTTTCGCGGATGCGTTGCAGGATCCCGACGAGCTGCGCGCGTTCGTCACGTGAGATGCCCTTGCGCAGCGCCTGCCCGAGCGGCTCGGCCATGTGATCGACGTCTTCCACTACGCTGCAACCCTCGTCGGTAATCGAGACGAGTTGAAGTCGCCGGTCTTCGCGCCCGCGCGTGCGTTCGACGAGTCCCTTGCCTTCGAGGCCATCAATCAGCGTGCCGGTGGCTGCCTTGCGCATGCCGAGCCGCGCCGCGAGGTCGGTTTGGCTCAGCTCCTCGACCCGGTCGAGGTGGATCAATGCCGAGACCTGGCTCTGGTTGAGGCCAGTGGACTTGAAGCGGTGGTTGTAGACGCGCAGCTGCAGGCGCACCACCTCGGAAAGCAGGAACTCGAGCTGGCGATTCGGGTCGCGTCGTTTCATTCGAAATCTCGTCTGAAATCAGATGGTATGTTACCGTACCATAAACCAAGAAGCTGTGGAGGACATATGGATCGCGTGAATCACGTGAAGATCGTGACGCCCGAGCCCGAGGCGGTGAACCGCTTCTTGAGCGAGGTTCTGGATATTCCGGAGGGTTGGCCGCTCGTGCGCGCGAATGCTGCGCCGGACTACCCGCCCTGTCCAGAAAGGAAGGTCACCTGGGAGAGCGTCATCGCGCTGCGCGGAGACGACGGCAGCGGAGGCTTTATCGCCGGCTCGTCGGAGAGCCGCCAGTTCCAGATCCTACGCGGCGAAAAGCCCCACATCTGGAGCGTCGCGGTCGGGACGCGGCACATCGATCGCGCGCACGAGCGCTGCGTCGAGCGCGGCATTCCCTGCTCGGACATGCGGCTCGTCGATTGGAATGAGAAGGACGATGTCCGCGCTTTCTTTGCCGAGGTCGGTGGGATCGTATTCGAAGTGATGCGGGTGGAAGCGAAGAAGTAGGGTGGTGGCGGGGGGGGGAGTCGGCGGCGAACTCATCTCGCAGGGCGATTCCCTGATAGCTCGGGAAGGCAGAGGGGAAACGGCCGAATAGGCGCGGGCCGTCGGCCCTGCGGCGGGTTGAGAGGACGATGAGTCCGAGTCCAACGAGGAGGCCGGTCGACGGCTCGGGCACGACGACGATCTCTTGCCAGGTCCAGTAGTCGGGAACCGTGAAGACATTCGCAATCCCGGTCGGTGGGCCGACGACGAGGTCCGCGGACACCCCCTCGCTCGAGTAGGTCTACCCGAACGGAATGGACATTCCGGCGAGGCCGTTCAAGACGGAGGGATCGAAAGCCGTCGTATGGATCTCGCTGATCGAGAACAGCACGTACTGGATGCCATCGGTGCTCGCGAGCGGCGTTGGTGCACGAATCGAAAAGGAAACGGGACAATTAGCCTGATCTCGGCGACGACTTCCTTCAGCTCCCGGTTCTCGCTTCGCAGATCCTTGAC
>JAPYTP010000129.1 GCA_029941885.1 Myxococcota bacterium | reverse complement strand
GGGGGGGGGGGGGGGGGGGGGGGGGGGGGCGGGGGGCCCTGGACTGTCTCCCAAACGGGTCAGCCCGCCTGGGGATAAAACTGCTCACACCAGCGGCGGAAATCAGCGATCGGCCCGTCTCCGTCACACAGGGTGGGACGTGGGAGATAGGACTTGTTCTCCCAGATCGGCACGTCCTCGTTCATCTGCTTGACGATGTCCTTGATGATCGCGCCGGCCACCCCGCCGACGGGCTCTTTCCCGTCGATCCGGGGTTGGATGAAGGCATAGCGAACATGGACACGATCGGCGTCGATGGGGGTCGTCACCGCGAGTTCGAGAGTTTCACAGATCCCCGTAAAGCGTGTCGCCGCAAATCCCAAGCCCGACTGGCGAGAATCGATCCCGCCCTTCACCGCACCGCGCGGTGTCTTCATCTCGATCGGGGAGAAGGCATGACGATAGGCGCCGTCCTCCGTCGCCTCGGTGAGCGGAATGTTCTGGGTACCGTGTACGTGGAAGAAATGCGCAGAATCGACACCGTTCTCCCCGAGTTCCTGGCCGTGAGCCCGAACCGTCCACTCGTATCGATCCGGGCTCGACCAGTTGGGATCGACGGCTTCCGGCACTTCCCGGATCTCATACCAGGGCTCGCGCCCCCCGTCGTCCCACCACGCGAAGATGAAGCCGTTGCGTTCGACCGTCGGCAGCGTGTCCGCCCTCGCATTCGGGGGAATCCGCTTTGCATAGGGAATCGCGCGACACTCTCCGGAGGTCGCGAACTCCCAGCCGTGAAAGGGACAGCGCAGGATTTCCCCGGCGACGCTTCCGCCATACGCGAAATGAGCGCCGAGATGTGGACAGTGGGCGGCGAAGACCGCGGCCTGCCCCGACTCCGTTCGAAACACGACCCATTCACGACCGAAATAGCGAACCGATACCAGCGCGCCGGGAGGGACCTCATCCGAGACTCCAACGGCGTACCACCCGTTCGGGATCGGTAGGCCCACCCCTCGGTCCACGGCGGCCACGCTCTCGCTCGGGCTGACTCCCATCGATCGCGCCTAGAGATCCAGGCCGAGGAGCTTGATCGCGTTGGTCCGTGCGATCTTGTCGACCTGATCCTGGGGAAGATGGCCAAACAGTTCGCTCGCCACCTGCTTCGTGTGTGGAAAGGTCCCGTCCTGATGCGGGTAGTCGGTCTCGAACATCACCTGGTCGAGGCCGATCCGCTCGATCAGGTCGATGCCGACCGCGTCCTTGAAGAAGCAGCTGTAGATATTGCGGCGATAGTACTCGGAGGGCGGCTTCGGAAGCCGATCCTCGCCCTGCGCCCATTGATGGGTGTGCCAGGTGTCGTCCGCTCGCTCGATGAAATACGGGATCCAGCCGATCTGACATTCTGCGTACAAGAGCTTCAGATCGGGAAATTGCTCGAGCTTCCCGGAAAAGATCCAATCGAGAAGCGAAGCAACGCTATTCAAGGCGATCAGATTCGCGGACATGATCGTCGGAGCGTCCTCCGATGTGTTCACCGTCTTCGTCCCTGACCCGATATGCATCGAGATGACCGTCCCCGTTTCTTCGCAGGCTCGGATGAAGGGATCCCAATAGTCGCCGTGAATGGAGGGCAAACCCAGCCAGGAGGGCAGTTCCGAGAACGCAACAGCGCGGACGCCCCGATCGGCGTTTCGTCGAATTTCGGCTGCAGCGAGTTCAACGTCCCAGAGCGGAACGACGCAGAGTGGAATCAGGCGACCTTCGCTGTCGCCACACCATTCCTCCACCATCCAATCGTTGTATGCCTCGACGCAGAGCTTAGACAGTTCCATGTTCTTGCGTTCCGCGAAGAGCTGGCCGCAGAAGCGCGGGTAGTTCGGAAAACAGAGCGACGCCTCGACATGATTCCTCTCCATGTCCGCGATGCGTGCCTTGGGCTGCCAGCAGCCCGGCTCGATGTCATCGAATGTGACGCCGATGGGTTTCACTTCCTCCGGCGGAAGACCCGGGCACGCAATCATCAGCCGAAGCTGGAAGCGATGGTCCTCGTAGTGCCACCAGGCTGCCATTTCGTCGGAATCGCCGGGCTCTTCCATCCAGACCCCATCGACGAGGGTCGGCGCGCCCCGCGGCAGGATCTTGATGCGCGGTCCCTCCTCCTTGAATTTGGCGGGCAGCCGCGATTCCCATAGATGGGGAGGCTCGACGACGTGATCGTCGACGCTGATGATCTTCGGGATGGTGGCGGAACTCGCGGCACCCTTATTCTCGACCACTGGCTTCTCCAATCGCGGAGGTCCCGCGCTGCAACCGAACCGAAATCATGCTCGACTGGGCTGTGGTCGCAAGCCGTCGATCATCACGTCCAGCGCCGATTCCATCATTTCGTCAGTGAACGGATAATCTGTGCGAATTCCGATTGCCCGCTCGACGAGAGCGAACAGGACCATCTCGACCGCGAGCGCGGTACTCGCCAGATCGAGATCGGACCGGACCTCGCCGGCCCGGAACCCCGCATCGAGAAGCGCCGAAGTTCGTTCCAGTGAGAGTTCGTGGCAGCGACTGAAACTCGAGGCGTGCTCCGCGACGAGCACTCGGGGATCCTGACGCAGAATCGATTGAAGAACCGGCCTCTCCGCGGCCAACCGGACGCTCCGACGAATCTTGCTTCTCAGCTGGGCCAGACAATCCAGATCCGCCGATTCGGCCGAATCCGCATTCGTCTCGAGCCACTCATCGAACGTCGTATCCAGCACGGCATCGATCAGCGCTTCCTTGCCCTCGAAATACTTGTACACGAGGGGCCGGGAAAGGCTGGCCGCAGCGGCGATCTCCTCGATCGTTGCTCCCTTGAAGCCGCTCTTCGCGATGCAACGCCCAGCCGCCTCGAGAATGCGACGGCGTTGCTGGTCTTCGCGGCTCGTCAGAGGGGTGGCCATGAGATGGAGTTTTACAAATTTGCACAGAATATTCAAATGTGGAAAACTGAATGAGTACGCACTGCGGTGCTCCGCCGCCCACACGCCACGAGGACCCCCACGAATGACGATCCGATGCGAGATCGAAAATCACATAGCCGTTGTGGTGATGAGCCACCCACCGGTCAACGCCATCACCGTCGCGGATACCTGGAAGATCCGGGACACCTTCAAGGAGCTCGACGAGAACCCCGCCGTCCGGGTCGTGATCCTCACCGCCGAGGGCAAGGGCTTCAACGCCGGCATCGACATCAAGGAGATGCAGAGCGTCGAGGGCTGGGAACACCTCCTCGGATCCGGTGAGGCCTGCTATGCGACCTTCGATCAGATCTACAACACGCGCGTGCCCGTGATCGCCGCCGTCAATGATTTCTGTATGGGGCTCGGAATCGGGCTGGTCGCGAGCTGCGACATGATCGTCGCCGCAACGAATGCTCGCTTCGGACTTCCGGAAGTCGACAATGGCGCCCTCGGCTGTGCATCGCACCTCGCAAAACTAGTGGCCCCCATGAAGCTCCGCGAAATGTCGCTCACCTGCAAACCGGCTACGGCTGATGAGCTGCA
Organism: Myxococcota bacterium; assembly: GCA_029941885.1. GTDB lineage: Bacteria > Myxococcota_A > UBA9160 > UBA9160 > UBA4427 > UBA4427. The sequence goes on along the minus strand of JAPYTP010000129.1, from coordinate 12,361 downwards.
CGCGTGGGGTACGATCGCCTACGTCACGGAACCGCACGAACTCATGTCCAAGGCCCGAGAAATCGCAGAACTGATCCTGGCGAAGCCCCCCGCGGCCGTGCGATTCGCAAAGGCCGCCCTCAACCACCTCGACGTCTACGAGATGCACACGAACTACCGCATGGAACAGGGCTACACCTATCAGCTCAATATCATGGGCGACGGCGACACGGCACGCGATGCGTTCGTGAGCGGAGAGCGGGTGATCTCTCGATGAGACTCGAGGACAAGACCGCCCTCGTGACGGGCGCTGCGCGGGGAATCGGTGCGGCCTCCGCACGCCGATTCGTGGCCGAGGGCGCAAGGGTCGCGATCGCAGATCGCCGAATCGAAGAGGGTGAGGCCCTCGCCAATGAACTGAACAGCGAACGCGCAGGTTCCGCGATTTTCACGGAGCTGGACGTCTCGAACGAAGAGGCCTGGAAGAACGCGGTCGGCCAGACGATGTCGGCCTTCGGCAAGCTCGACGTACTCGTAAACAACGCGGGAATAATCCGGGTGACTCCCCTCGAGAAGACCGACCTCGCACTCTTCCAGAAGGTCTTGAACACGAACCTCGTGGGCGCCTTTCTCGGAATACGAGCCGCGATGGGCCCGATGGAGGCTCGGGGAGGTGGCTCGATCATCAACTTTTCCTCGGTGCAGGGCCTCGAGGGTCGAGAGGGCATGTCCGCCTATGCGGCATCCAAATTCGGTATTCGGGGACTCTCGAAGACCGCAGCAATCGAACTCGGGCCCAAGGGCATCCGCGTGAACGTGGTCATTCCGGGTCCGACTCGGACGAAGATGACCGAGCGCAAGGGCTGGACCGATGAGCAGTACAATGAGGCCTACGGCGGCTACCCCCTCGGACGCATCGCCGAGGCGCGCGAGATCGCTAACGTCGTCGTCTTCCTGGCCAGCGACGAGGCCTCTTTCTGCACCGGTGCGGACTATATCGTCGATGGCGGCGTCCTGGTCGGGAAGCCGCGCGCCTGATCCGCCGAGTGACGCAACCGAGTCAGCCTTCGAGTCGACGGACGCGCCCATTGCGGCCGGACACGAAGCACTACAATCCCCCCGCGCCGCCAGAGAGTGGAAGGGCTCGATCTTCGACAAGAGAGATCGAAACGACAAAGAGAAGCGCAGTGAGTTCAGGGAAGACCCGATACGATTTCTCCGACCAGACCGTTCTCGTGACCGGCGGCTCACGCGGAATCGGACGCCAGATCTGTCAAGCCTTTGCCGAGGCCGGTGGCCAGGTCTTCACCTGCAGCCGCCGTGCGCCGGAAACCCCCTTCGACTCCGATCGCATTCAGTGTGAGAGCATCGACGTGCGAGACCCCGAAGCGACAGCTGGATGGCTCGCGCGCTGTTCGGAGCGAAGCGGTGGAATCGATGTGCTCGTCAACAACGCGGGTGGGGCTCCGTCGGTCGTGAGCGCCGAAGCTCCCCCCAAGCTCACGAACAAGATCCTCGAACTCAATCTGAACGCACCCCTCGTGCTTGCGACGCAGGTCCACCCCTACATGGTCGACCGCGAGCACGGCGGCGCGATCGTCAACATCGTGAGTATCAGCTCTCACCGACCCACCCCGACTGGCGCCGTCTACGGCGCAGCCAAGGCCGGACTCATGAATGCGACTACCTCTCTTGCGGTCGAGTGGGGCCCGCAGATTCGGGTGAATTGCGTGGTCGCAGGACTCGTCGAGACCGAACTCACCGCCGACCACTATGGCGACGCCAAATCGAAGAGCGTCATCACGGATGCCATTCCGGCTGGACGCTTTGCCCGCGCAGAGGAGATCGCGCACGCCGTGCTCTTTCTCTCGGCACGCGACTCGAGCTACGTCTCTGGCGCCGCCCTCGAGGTCTATGGCGGTGGGGAGTGGCCTCCGACGATTCCGAAGCCCGCCTAGGCTCGACCTCGTCTTTCGTCCTGACCGCGCACCGAAACGTCCGGAGAACGCCATGCCCGCTGGATCCGAAAACGACTGCTTCGAGCTGACGGGACGTGTCGCGCTCATCACCGGCAGCACACGCGGAATCGGTGCGGCGATCGCGGAGGAGTTCGCCGAAGCCGGGGCCGAGGTGATCGTCACCGGGCGCAGCTCGGAGGACGCCCACAGCGTCGCGGACAAGATCACGCAGGCGGGAGCCGTCGCCCATGCGATCGCCTACGAGGCCGGGGCTCCCGGGGCGGCCCAGACCCTGATCGCCGCTGTCTCCTCTCGCGTCTCGAAGCTCGACATCCTCATCAACAATGCGGCCATTCTCCGACCACACCGTGTGGGCAAGCTCAGCGAAGAGGAATTCGACGAAGTATTCGGCATCAACACGCGAGCTGCCCTCTTCCTCTGCCAGCAAGCGCATGCACTGCTGGTTCGGAGCGAGTCTGCCGCGATCGTGAACGTGACGGCCGCCTGCGCGCATCGTCCGATGGCGGGCCTGGGCGCCTATTGTGCCTCCAAGGCGGCCATGATCAATTTCACTTCCACACTCGCGCAGGAATGGGCGAAGGACGGAATCCGTGTCAATGCCCTGACTCCGGGATCGGTCGCGACAGACATGATCCTGCCCACGGACCCAATCGAGCGTGAGGCTTTCGAGAAAGACATGGCGAGCCAGAATCTGCTCGGTCGGCTCGCCGAGCCACGCGAAATCGCCCGCGCGGTTCGCTTCCTGTCGAGCTCCGCCGCATCCTTCATGACGGGGCAGACCCTGATCGTCGATGGCGGTCTACTCGCGTGACGATGGCGTTCGAGGCGACGCCGGCGCCCCCCTATCCCCAGGGTCGCAGCCTCCTCGCCGGCAAATCCGTCCTGGTGACCGCGTCCGCGGGAACGGGCATCGGGTTTGCGACTGCGAGGCGATGCGCGGAGGAAGACGCGACCGTGATGCTCTCGGATATTCACGAGGGGCGCCTCGAACGCTGCGCCGACGAGCTGGCCGAACGGATCGGTCGCGACGTCCCCCGTGCGTTGTGCGACATCCGATCGAGAAACGATGTCGAGCGTCTCATCGAGCGAGCGGAGTCCGAACTCGATGGACTCGACGTGCTCGTCAACAACGCCGGACTCGGCATGACGCGCAACCTCGTGGATACGTCCAGCGAAGATTGGTCACGGCTCCTCGACATCAACTTGACGGGCCCGTTTCGAACCATGCGGGCCGCGCTGCCGGCGATGTACGCGCGCGGGTCGGGCTCGATCATCAACCTGTCGAGCATCTGCGCCTGGCGTGCGGAGGCGGGACAGTCGGCCTACGGCGCATCGAAGGCGGGAGTCCTCGCGTTGACCCGATGTGTCGCGATGGAATCCGCGGAATTCGGGGTTCGGATCAATGCCGTGGTTCCGAGCCTCGCGATTCACCCCCATCTCGAAAAGGTCTCGAGTTCCGAGTTCCTGCAGCAGATGATCGAAGAGAATGAGGCCCTCGGCCGGGCAGCGGAGACCTGGGAGATCGGCAATGCGGTCGTCTTCCTGGCTTCCGACTACTCGAGCTACATGACGGGCGAGGCGCTCTCCGTGAGCTGCCGCCGCGCCTGAGGAGCCATCGATGTCAAAACACCTGGACGCCGACGTTCGTCGACTCCTCGACGCCCCCAACTTCGCCGCGCTCTCGACGCTCATGCCGGACGGATCGCCCAAGGTCGAGCCGATCTGGGTCGGACGCGAGGGAGATCACCTGCTGATCGCGACGGACAGTCGGGGCATCAAGGGAAGAAATCTGGAACTCGACAAGCGGGTCGCCCTCGCCATCACGGATTTCGACAACCCCTATGAACAGGCCTTGATTCGGGGTCGCGTCGTCGAGACGCGAGAGGACAACGACCTTCGGGTGCTCGACACCCTGTCACATCAGTATCTGAACAAGCCCTTTCCGCGAAGGAAATGGTCGACCCGGGTCGTCTATGTCGTCGAGGCCGACGTGGCGCGCTACTACAAGTCGCCGCTCGAACACACGCCGGCCTAGCCGCAAGCCGGTAGACTACTCTGACTTCCTGGAATCGGCTACCGGTTCGGATACACGAGGTGCGCCCCGTGCTTCGATCACAGCGAGACCCGATCGTGGGGGACCCCATTCATGACCGACGCCAGCAATCTTCTAGCGGACCGTATCGCAGTCGTAACCGGCGGCTCCCGGGGCATCGGCGCGGGCCTCGCCCTCGCCCTCTCCCGCGCCGGCGCGAGGGTGTTGATCTCGGGACGCAATCGCGATTCGCTCGAAAAGATGGCCGCGGAGATCGGCGCGACACCCGTTGTCGCCGATGCCTCGAATATCACCGACGCGGGCGAGCCCGTGCGACAGGCCATCGAACGATTCGGCGGGATCGATATCCTCGTCAATAACGTTGGAGGAAACGCGGGGGGCAACCCGAACCTCTTTTCCGGAGACCCCGCGATCGATGATGGATTCGAAGCGAATCTGAGGCTCAACCTGACGGCTGCCTATTGGCCGACCAAGGCAGCGGTCAGGTCGATGAGAGAGCGCGGTGGCGGTCGCGTGATCAATATCGGATCCGGAGCGTCGAAACATGCCTCTGCCAGCCCCGCCTACACGGCAGCCAAGCACGGCGTCATCGGTTTGACGAAGCAACTCGCTGTGGACCTCGCCCGTCATTCGATCACCGTCAACTGCCTCTGTCCGGGATGGACGAACACCGATCTCGTTTCCTTCGAACAGATGGGGAAGATGCAGGGGTTGTCCGCCGAAGAGGCGCAACGCAGCGCCGAGAATGAGAGTGCACAACGACGCATCCTCGAGCCCGGGGAACTCGGCCCCATGTGCGTCCTGCTCGCCTCCGCGGGCGGCGCGCCCATCACGGGGCAGGTCATCGGGGTCGACGGCGGGTATCGGCTCTAGAATCTTCGATCATCGAGCCACAACCCGAACGTGGAGACAGAAACAGATGGAGAGCGCACCTCTCGAAGGCGAAAAGATCCTGATCACCGGCGCGACCGGTGCCGCCGCCCTTCCGGTCGCACGCTATCTCGCGGAGAAGAACGAGGTCATCGGGGCAGCGCGCTTCACGGACGCAGCGCTTCGCCAGGAACTCGAAGACGCCGGCGTCCGCACGGCGAGGATCGATCTCGAAAAGAATGACCTCGAGGCCATTCCGGAAGACGTTTCGATCATTCTCCACTACTCCTACACGCGCCGCCCTTCCGGAGAATTTCACGATGCCATTCATGTGAACTCGATCGCCCCGGGGCACGTCCTGAAGAGATGTCATCGTGCCAGAGCAGCGCTCATCGTGTCCGCGGCAACGCTCTACTCGATTCACGACGACCCCTTCCATGCCTATCGGGAAGGCGACGACATCGGTTTCGTGCGAGCGCCATGGGGTCCGTCGAGTCCGGTCTCGAAGGTTACGCTGGAATCGACCGCTCGGTTCTGCGCGGAGGCCTTCGATCTTCCGACGACGATCGTCAGGCCAAGCGTGCCCTATGGTCTGACGATCGACGTGACGACGCTGGTCCTCGACTCCGTCGCCCTCGATCGCCCGGTCTTCGCAGCCCACGACCCCCATCCCTACTCGTTGATTCACATCGACGACATGTGTGAACAGATCCCGGCGCTCCTCCAGGCCGCATCCGTTCCCGCGACGATCCTCAACTGGGCGTCGGATGAGGTCTTCACGGTCCAGGAGATGGCGGAGTTGGCCGGCGAGATCCTCGGCAAGCAACCGACCTATCAGATTTCGAACGCGGATGGAGTCGCCCGGGGTGGGGTCGTGGACACCACACGGGTCCGGGAGGTCGTCGGGCCCTGCAAACGCAGATTTCGCGAAGAGTTCGCACGGATCTGTGAGGCCAGGAAACCGGACTGAGGGCCGCGGGCTCGAACCGAGTACCTCGTGCGAAGGCCAGGAGAAGAATCGACATGTCCCTACACTCCCGTGACCTCGGCAACCCGTCCTACGCGACCGTCGATGCCGACAACCACTACTACGAGACCCGCGACGCCTTCACGCGGCACATTGAATCGCGATACCGAGACCGATCGATCCTGACGACGATGATCGACGGCGACGAGGTGTTCCTGGCCGACGGAAAACCCTACCGCTTCGCCCCGGTCAAATTCGAGAAGACCAACCCACCCGGCTCTTTGCTCGCATCGCTCCGCGATCCGTCGGGCCGTAGCTACGCAAGCACGTTCAGCGCGGACGAAATGCTCCCGGCCTTTCAAGATCGCGATGCCCGACTGGCCCTCATGGACCAGCAGGGCCTCGAGGCCGCGATCTTGCTGCCGAGCCTCGCGGTCTGTATCGAGCATCCTCTCCGACACGATCCCATCCTCACGGCAGCCGTGCTGCGCGCCTTCAATCGATGGCTCGAAGACGAATGGGGCTACGCCTATCACGAGAGAATCTTTGGCGTCCCCTTGATCGGATTACGGGACCTCGATGCCGGCTGTGCAGAGCTCGAGCGTGTTCTCGAAGCCGGCGCCCGGCTGATCCATCTGCAGACGGGCCCGATCGATGGGCGCTCGCCCGCCAATCCCCACTTCGATCCCTTCTGGGCACGCGCGCACGAAGCGGGGATCCCTGTCGTGTATCATATCGGCGATCCCGGCTACAACGCGCTCTTCGGTGCCGCGTGGGGCGAGGAGACGAATCCGTCGGTGCGAACCCAATCGGCGTTTCAATGGGCCTTCATGCACGGCGACCGGCCAATCATGGAAACTCTCGGTGCCCTCACCTATCACAATCTCTTCGGACGATTTCCGAATCTGCAGATCATCTCGATCGAAAACGGCTCGGACTGGGTCCAGTATCTCTTCAAGCAACTCGACAAGAAAAAGGGCATGGGTCGACAGGGTCCGTGGCCGGGTGGGTATTTCAAGGGGCGACCGAGCGAGATTCTCGGACGCCACCTTTCGCTCACGCCCTACCCCGAAGACGATGTGAGAGCGCTGATCGAGCGGGTCGGCGACGATCGCGTCCTGTTCGGTTCCGACTACCCTCATCCAGAGGGCCTCGCCGATCCGAACGCCTTCGCCGAGCTGATCGAGGGACTCGATTCCGCAGCAACTCGGCGGGTCATGCGCGACAACACGGCTCGACTACTCGGGCTATCGTGAGGAAACGCTCACACCGTCGAGTTCGTCCCCAAGATCCCGACATGGATCCGAAAACACAGGAGTTTCGATGAAGACCGAAGTGCTGGACGCCGGAGCGATCACCGCCTACGACGAAGAGGTCGATGTCCTGGTCATCGGACTCGGCTGCGCGGGCGCGTCCACTGCACTCGGCGCGGTCGAGGCCGGGGCCGAGACGCTCATCATCGAGCGCGCCGGGGGGGGCGGGGGGACCTCAGCGATGTCTGGAGGAGTCATCTACCTCGGCGGGGGAACCGCGCTCCAAAAGGCGTGCGGATTCGAAGATACGCCGGAGGAGATGCTCAAATACCTGCAGGCGTCGATCGGAGCGGGCCGCGACGATGCCAAGCTCGAGCTCTATTGTGATGGCACTGTCGAACATTTCGACTGGCTCGTGGCCCAGGGCATTCCGTACAAGGAGACTTTCTACCACGGCCAATCCGGCGAGCCGCCGACGGACGACGGTCTCGTCTGGTCCGGTTCCGAGAACGTGCACCCCTTCCGTGACATCGCACGACCCGCACCACGAGGACACGTCGCCGCCGTACCGGGTGTGGCGGGTCCCAAGGTCATGAGCGCGCTCTGCGAGGCGGTCGAGGCTTCCGGTGCCCGTACCGTATTCAACTCCCGATGCACCGCCCTCTACCGCGAGCGAGACGGTGCGATCTCCGGTGCGCGCATCGAGTCCTTCGGCGAAAAACGCCACATTCGCGCTCGGGGCGGCGTCGTGATCACCACCGGCGGCTTCGTACTGAACGACGAAATGCTACTCGCCCATCGCCCGGAGGCCCAGAAATGCTCGATGCGGGTCGCGGCGGAAGGCGACGATGGTTCTGGCATTCGTCTCGGCATGGCAGCAGGCGCCGGGACGCGCCATATGGACAAGGTATCGGTGTCGCTGCCGGTGACCCAACCCTGGGATCTGAAAGCCGGCCTGCTCGTCAACGCGCAGGGACAGCGTTTCATCAATGAAGATGCCTACTACGGGCGGCTCGGCGACTACGCGCTCCTGCGCCACGACGGTCGCTGCTGGCTGATCGTCGATGACGGATTCTATGTCGAACCCGAATACGGCTTCGAGCTTGCCGCGGTCGGCGAGACGCCCGCCGAGCTCGGACGAGAGCTCGGTCTGCCCGAAGGGGCCCTCGAATCGACGATCGAGGTGTTCAATCGACACGCCGAGCGCGGTGAGGATCCGCTCTTCGGAAAGCGAGAGCCCTATTTGAAGACGCTCGAGACGCCGCCCTTCGGCGCGGTGGACTGCACGACGGAGAATGCGCGCTACGCGGTCTTCACTCTGGGCGGACTCGCCTCCGACGTCGACGGCCATATCCTGGACCCGGAAGGACGCATCATCTCGGGTCTCTACGGCGCGGGTCGATCGACCTCGGGACTTGCGGTCGGCGGTTACAGCAGCGGCCTCTCCCTCGGAGACGGCACCTTTTTCGGGCGTCGGGCGGGAAGGGCTGCGGCGGGGCGTTGACCCGAGCCCCGTTGGCGCGCCTCGCGGTCTTCGCCGATCAGATATGCAGCGATTCCGGCAGCCATCGGTCGAGAGATTCGAATCGCTCACGTCCGAGCGGGGATAGATCACATTCCCCGAATCGCCCCTCGACGATTCGTTCGCTGAGAGCCCAGGCGATGCCGAAGGACTGCATCACCCCGCGCCCCGTGAAGGAATGCGCTTCGAAGAGATTCGGAATGCCCGGGACCGCACCCGCGATCCCACTGTAATCGGGCGTGACGGCATAGAGTCCCGACCACCCGCGAAGATGTCCACAGCGCTCGAAACTCGAGGCACGATGGGCCAGGCGGGGCCAGACGTACTCCTCGAAGTAGGCCCGTCCGTCGTAGTCGAAGTCGAAGCCCGGTGCCTCATCCGGAATCGAGAAACCGGCCAGGACGTTGCCCGCCTCCGGGTGAAGATAGAGATCGCTCGCGTCCACGACCATTCCGAGGGATTCGAGATCGACCCCGTCCGCGAGATCCTCGGCGTGCACACCCACGAGGCGGATCTGCCGCCTGACCGGTTCCGTCACGTCCCGAATACCGATCTTCGCCGAGAAGATCGGTGACCAGGCGCCGAGACAATTCAAGACGACCTCGCAGGATACACGCGTCTCACGGATCCGTCGGTCGCTCGGCACCCGATGCGTCGTGAGGATCTCACGAACGTGTCCCGACTCGTCCGCGGGATCTCCGCCTTCGATCTCGATCACGTCGACCGCCCGGACCCGCCGCAGCCCGGAGAGGCCTGCAATCCTCTCGGTGACGACGCCATCGATATAGTGTCTATTCAGAAACCGGACACCCAATGTCTGAGCTTCGGTTCGAAAATATTGCCGTACCGCATTCGGATTGATCAATCCGTCGCGAGGCGACCAGGTCGCTCCGACGAGTTCTTCCAGATGGCGGTCGATGATCGGAAAGCGATCGTGAATCGCCTCCGGCTCGAGCAGCTCGACGCCCAGTCCTGCGTCGAGCTGGAGTTCGCGTTTCTGCCGCGCCACCTCGAACCGGCTCGCATCATCGTAGAGCCAAAGATAGCCCTGCTCTCGAAATCCAAAATTCTCGTGGTGGGCTCGAAAGAAGTCGAGGGTCATTCGACAGGTCTCGACGTTGACCGACTGCCACCAGGTCGCCCGGGCGCCCCCCGCATTGAGCTCCGACTAGGCATAAACCCCGGTGAGATCGAGGTCGACGACCTGGATATCGCCCACCCCCCGCTTCGCGAGGCAATAGGCCAGCGCGGATCCGATCACGCCGCCACCTGCGATGAGGACGTTGACTCGCTCCAAGACGCACCGCCCTCCCCCCCCTCGATCACGGTCCCCGGTCGAGCCGCACGATCACCCGCCGCCGACATCTACGCCGAAGGCTTCGTAGACCAGGTCAGCGCCCCGGTGACGATGTCCCTCGAACCGCCTGACGAGATCGTGCCCATGTTTGCGCAGGCTGAGCCCCGAAGCGCCGCTTTCGATCAGCTCGAGGAGTCTTCCACATTCGTCACTGAGCGTTGCGTGTTCGGTTCGAAGCCCATCGACCTCACGCCAGAGTCGCGGCGCCTGATCGATGATCTCGGCGTGCAGGCCCGTGGGTCCTTCGGTCTCGGCCACGTGCTCGTCGAGCGCCAGGGCGAGCCGCACGATGGAGCGCTCCAGGCGATGGCTCCAGCGTGATCCGCTAGCGATAGGCGACGCGATCGCACGCCCCACCGCGAGCAATGTGTCGTAGAGCCGCTCGCGGAGAACGAGGGCTGCGCACAGGCTCCGTGACTCGCTCGCAATCTCGACGACCTCGGCGCTCTCCAGCAGGTCGAGAAAGATTCCCCCGTCGACACGAACCAGGGTCTCGTGATCGCCTCCCTCGAAGAACACCTCGTCGCTGTCCTCCAGACTCGCGTCCAACACGGTCGGGATCCCGTAGGCCGCCCCGATCGGCGGAACGGCTCCGACCGCACAGTCGGAAAAGATCCGTCCCATCTCTCGTTCCGGCGAGAGATGCAGAGAGCGGCCTAACTCGTTTCGCAACCGACCCAGCTCCAGTCTGCGCGAAGCGGGCAGGACCGCGAGCAGGAATCCACGATCGTCCTCCAACAGAACTGACTTCGCGAGGCTGTCTTCGTCGATATGCGCGCTATGCGCCGTCCCCAGACTCGAGGTCGAAGCGGGGTGATGCTGTATCGTGTAAGGCACGTGCCGGTCCGACAGATAGGATTCGAGTGTGTGGGCAAGGGACATGCGGCGCTCCTCCTGACTGGAAGACTACGCCGAAGACCGATCGATCGAGAGTGTCTTCGGCAACGAAAGTCAGCGTCCGGGAACGACTCCGAGCGCCATGGAGAAGCGCCCGTGGAGTGATCCCGAGAGTAATTCGAGGAAGGCGTCGCCGCTCATGTGGACGATGTCGTCGTGATCTCCCGCCTCGAAATAGATATCCGCGAGACCGGTCAGCGAGTCGTCGTAGACCGTCGGTATCCGATAGGGCGTGCCGAGCGCGGGCATCGCACCCTGCTCGCAGTCGCGAAAGAGATCGTCGACCTCCGCCTCGGTCGCGAGTTCGAGATCCCGGTGGAGTTGTTGGCCCAATCGTTCGATGTCGACGCGACGAGCCGCCGGGACCACCGCCATCACGTATCCGAATTCATCCTCGAGAAGAACGGGCTTTGCGAGACAGTGGAGCGGGACCCGTGAACGGCGCGCCGTTTGCGCGCTGTAGTGGGAGTGGGGGTGGGGAAGGACTTCGTATTCGATCCCCGCCTCTTCCAGATACCACTCGAGTCGTTTCGCGATCGCCATGCGAGTCTCCCACGCGCTTTTCTTTCTCCCTCGTGCATCATCGGTCACTCAGCCTCGCCCGTGCGACGGGCACCCGCTCAACTTCCAAACCCAACCCCGACCGAGGCGGCTATCGACTCCACGGACCCTCCGACAGAACGCATCGGGCTCGATCGAAGCGACCTCTCCGCCAATTCCAAATATCCAAATTGGGGGGCACGAGTGGGTCATGGAGGCGGCATTCGTTCACGCATTGATTGCAGGGTTGCAGAATCGCAACATGCGCGAGGGTTGCCCGTGGCCTGAGCCACGCTCCTCCAGCTTCAAAGCCCAGTCTGTGGAGAGGTTCCCGGGGTCAGCAGAATCTCCGCACTCGTCCCACTCGTACTCGACTTCTCGACGATGGGTCGTCGACCAAGGGCCACCGACTGTGGGCGAACGCCCGTCGGATGCCATCGCGCGCGGTGGACAGACCCGGAACTCCGGATTGCATCATCCTGATCTCGGCGGCTCATCCGTCGAGGTCGGATGCCTCCCCGGGTTCGTCTTTCGCGCTCGCTCAGCCTGACCGAATCTTCATTCGGCCTTCTGGCCCGATCAAGAAGCCGTCGTCCCAAGCGGGATCGACCCGCCCTCATCTGCGACCCTGCGCCGGCGATTCAAGCCGGGTACGCCACCTGCACGGCAGTTGTTTCGGTCGTCTCAAGGCCGACCCTGCAACCGCTCGAAGAGCCCTGTTCAATGGGCCCCCGGGAGGTCACGGCGCCGACAGTCGAAGGTCAATGAAGGCAGAACCTCGGTCCTCCACGACCGTGCAACGACGTACGCCTCTACCGTATATCGGCATTCGAAGTTGTCAATCACATTTCGGTGTCAACCACCCGACGTCGCCGCGAACGACACATCAGGGCTAATCGCGCTCAGACGCGAGACCGATCGCAGCGACCGTGCATCCGCACTCG
>JAPYTP010000128.1 GCA_029941885.1 Myxococcota bacterium | reverse complement strand
CCCAGGCATTGGTCACTACGGCGGTCGCTTGACGTCCCTCCGCGACGAAGAGAACCCAGGGATCTTGCGCGACTTGCGGCGATCGCAGGATCGGGATGCACGCGATGAGCAGGACGGCGACCGCTGGCAGGGCGGGGAGAAGCGAAATGCGCGAGACGAGAAAGACCAGCCCGACCAACGAATTGACCGCTGCGAAAACGAGGCCGGCGCCGATCGAGCCCAACGTCGGCAGAAGGAGGAAAGGCGCGAGTAATGCCCCAGCGATTCCGCCTAACGTGTTGATCGCACTCAGTTGGCCGAAGGCAGCGCCGATCCGAGCGTCGCGAATCGTGAGCCGCGCCAGTATCGGAAAGGCCGCCCCCATCGCGGTCGCGGCTGGGACGACGCCGATCGCAACCCGCAACAGGTTCGCCGTGCTGAGCGTGGCGGATGCCATGTTGAACGTCGGTCGTAGAGAGGCGAGCCCCAGCAAGATCGCGCATGCGGCGACCACTTCGAGCCAGCCGAGGTCGCGCTCGGGACTCTTCGTGGTGCTCGCTCGACGAGCCATGGCAAGATTGCCGACGGCAAGCCCGACCAGAAAGAGAGAGAGCACGAGCCCCCAAGCGTAGAGCGAGGAGCCGAGTCGGAGAGTCGCCAGTCGGGTGGCCAGGACTTCGAATCCGAGCGTGGCGGCACCCACCAGAAACGCCGCGACGAGGATTGCTGGGCGGGCTCTCGACGTCTGTTCTGTCTCGGCAGGCGATGTCTGCTGTTTGCGAGCGAGGAAGAGGGCCCCGAGACCCACGGCGGCGGACGCCACGGCGGCGCCGAGCAGACTCGCGCGTAGCCCAAGGATCGGAATCGACAGCACGGCCACTCCGACGCCTAGCACGGACCCGGCCGTGTTCAGACCGACCAGGTGGCCGCTATGCCGGGAAGCCGATTCGGGCCCCGACGCGAGGGAGCGCAGGAGAGCGGGTAACGTGCCACCCAATAGAATGGTCGCGGGGAGGATGACGCCCGCGCTGATCGCGAGCAGAGCCAACTCTCCCAGCTCCGGCTGATTCCCGAGCCACCGAAGAGTCCAGGCACTCGTCGCCGCCAAGACGCCGGCGCCGATTTCGAGTCGTCCGTAGAGGCGAAGCGGAGACGCGCTCCGATCCGCAATCGAGCCGAAGAGTCGAGTGCCGATCGCGAGTCCACCGAAGAAGGCGACCAGGACGACGGAGATTGCGCCGAGTTGACCGCCGGCCAGCAGTCCGACCTGACGAGTCCAAACGACCTGATAGACCAGAGCTGGAATTCCGGAAAGAAAGGCGAGGACGACCACACTGCGTGCGGCGACTGCTCGGCTCAAGGGGCGGGCGTTCCGCTTCCTGTTCGGATCCGAATTCGGGAACGCCGACCAAGAGCCAGGAGAATGAGACACGACATGGCTCCTATCAGTAGCATTCGCGTACTCGAATCCAAGCTCGGCACCGCGGGCGCCGCCACGACGGCTGGAGGTCCAAAGAGCGTCACGGTCACCTGGTATTCGCCCTGATAGAGCGTTTGATCGACGAGCGTATGCCAGACGTCGGCGATCGGATTCGAAATTTCACAGAACCCGACGGTGCCGGTGGCGGCGCAATCGAATTCAATCGTGGTCGCCGGGTCGATGCCCGAAGAGAGTAGTTGGTGTCGACGCCGCCCGAAGACGAAGCGGTTCCGTTGAAGGCGACACGCATCAGTGTCGTTCCGGCAGGCACAGGGAAATTGTGCGCGGCGGAATTCGTCCCGCTCACATCGAGAAATCCCGTAAATCCGCACCTGCGTCGTCCTGGCGATTCGCTCCAGGCAGCCGGGTCGCAATCGCCCAGGATATTGTCGGACATTCCACCGTGCCTTGACGGAGAGAGAGCCTTTGGGTCTCGGCTCTGTCCCAATAAGAGTAGGAAGAACTCAGGGATTCCCATCAAGACCTCGTGCGGACCGAAACTACACTGTGAGCAACAGGGCCGTCCCACCCCCCATCCTCTGCAAGGACATCGAGAGCCCGGAATCGACGAATCCTGAATCTCCGTGGCACTTCCGTGGCGCCCTTATTCTGGAACCAGAGACCTCCTCGCTGGCGGGGAGGAATGGGGCTGGACGTGACGGGCTGCAACGAATAGCAGAGGAGAGTCTAGTGAAACTCCGAACACGATTCGCTCTGGCGAGCGCGCTGGTACTCGCCCTCCTGCTCACCGTTCCAACGATCGCGTATTTCGGCTTCTCCTTTGTTCGGGAGACATCGCTACGGTCCGCGCATTCCCACGAGGTGAACAGCCAGACACACCTGCTTCAGAAGCTCGTCATCGACATGGAGACCGGCGAACGTGGCTTTCTGATTGCAGGGCGGGAAGAGTTCCTCGAGCTCTACCGCATTGGAGCCGAGGCATTTTGGGTCGCCTCGGCGAAACTCAGGCAACTCCTCGCCGACGACCCCACTCAGCTCGGGCGCCTTGCGGAAATCGATCGGCTGGTCGTGAAATGGCACACCGTGGCCGCTTCCGTGGGAATCTCAGGTAGAAGAGCTGTCGCCAAGGGCGCCATCGACGCAGAACCCCTCGAACAACTTCTGGTCCAGGGGCCGGGAAAGGGCATCCTCGATGAGATGAGAACGATTTCGATCCGACTCGACACCGCTCTGCGACAAGGTGCCCACGCCCGGGAAAGGTTTCTTCTTCTGGCCGTGATGAAGGACATGGTTGATATGGAGACCGGACAGCGCGGCTATCTGGTGACGGGCGAAGCGCGGTTTCTGGAGCTCTTCCGGATCGGACAGGCGAATCTCGCGGTCCGATTGCAGAGCCTGCGCCGTGCCATTCCGAGCGACTACGCGGCGGACGTGGATCTGCTGGATGCGCTATCGAAATCATGGTTGGAGAAAGCGGGCAGACCCGAGATCGCTGCCCGCGAGGCGATGAACGAGAGCGAGTCCTCCCTGAAGATTGTGGCCGACCTGGTCTCGAGTGGGACCGGCAAGGCGGGAATCGGGAAAGGAAGCCGCGCAAGACCTTCACCGAATCGACGAGGATTTCGCCAGAAGGGAGATCGAGGCCGCCGGTTTCGAGTTCGAGGGAGAAACCGACGTACTCCGCAATCCCGCGGACGACAGAACGACGTCTGTTTTCGATGACCCTATCCGTCGACGCACCGATCGTTTCGTCTGCCGATTCACGAAGCCGAACGCTCCCGATTGAACGGGTGTCGACAAAGATGCTTCGAGCGTCCATGCTAGAATCGCATTCTGGGCGGCCTATCCAGGGACACTCCAGAGGTAGACGGATGGAATGGCGCGAGCGACTAGGTGGCAGGCTGGTGTCCCTCGAGACGGCCGTCAGCCGCGTCGCGTCCGGACAGATCGTGGCCGCAGCGCCGTTTACGTGTAGCCCCATGACACTCAGTCACGGCCTGATCGAATACGGGCGCAAGGGCGGTCTCGAGAACGTTCGAATCGACCACCTCGCCTCCGCGGTGTGTTGGACGGAGCCCGATCTCGAGGGCGTGTTCCGCCTCCGCGACAACTACGCGACACCGGCGAACCGAGCCGCCTGCCATCGGGGTGACAGCGACTACCTGCCGATCGGACTCTTTCGAGCCCATGAACTACCGGACGGACTCGCACAGGCCCCGGATGTGTTCCTGGTACCGGTGTCCCCACCCGATGCGAACGGGATCTGCAGTTTCGGACCCGGCGTCTGGATGTCGCCCACGACCGCTCGGGCGGCGAAGCTCGTGATCGCCGAGGTCCAGGAGGACTTCATTCGCACGGGCGGCGAGAATGCCATCCACATGGATGAGATCGATCTCTTCGTCGAGGGCGAGGTGCCCATCGGGGGTCCCAGACAGGCAGCTCCGAGTGAAGAGGAGATCTCCCAGGTCGAGGCGATCTGCACGAGCGTGGCGGTCGAACTCGTAAGCGACGGCGACACGTTGCAGATGGGCGTCGGAACCGTGTCCGCCTCACTCGGCCAATTCCTCGATTTCCGAAATGATCTGGGCATCCAAACGGAACTGATCACCGGCGGAATCGCCGATCTCGTCGAGGCCGGCAATGTGACCGGGCTGCGCAAGGAGATCCACCCGGGCAAGGTCGTCGGAAGCGCACTCGTCTCGATGAAGCGGGACGAACTCGAGAAGATCCACGAGAATCCGGTTTTCGAGCTCTACGATTTCGGATACACAGACGATCTCCGTCGACTGATTCAGCTCGACCATTTGGTCGCGGTCAACAATGCCATGGTCGTCGACCTCACCGGACAGGTCTCCGCCGAAGCCTTCGACCACCGTCCCTATACGGGCGTGGGCGGCCAGACGGTCTTCATGCTGGCGGGTGCCTATTCACCGCATGGCAAGTCGATCAGCGTGCTGCCCTCGAGCTCGATTCCGAGCGGCGGCGAGGGTGTGCGCGTGACGCGCATCGTGCCGACCCTCGTTGCGGGAACGCCGGTGACCGTCCCGCGCACCTACGTCGATTTCGTGGTCACCGAATTCGGGATCGCCGAGCTGCGAGGAAAAACCGTCCAGGAACGAGCCCGCGCGCTCTGCGAGATCGCGCACCCGGACTTTCGAGACATGCTGCTCGAGAGCGCCCGCGCGCTCTACAACGCCTGAGGCCTGAGAGACGTCAGCCGCGCCAGCGGAGCCTACGCGACCCGCCCGGTCCCCCCGCGATGGCGAGTCCGGCCAACCCGAGGCCCATCAGCAACCCGGTCCCCGGCTCCGGTACGACCGTGCCCCCAGGAGCGTCGATGATCGTGATCGCGGACGGGTCGAAGTTGAGCTTCGTGATGTACTCCTCCCCGAAAGCCACGTCGACCAGCAGTCCGGTTCCGGGATTCATCGTGCCCGTGCCGCCACTCGAGTTATTGGAGTTTCGGAGCTGGCCCGTTCCGTCCGCGTAGAGGATGATCTGTGGGGGGTGGTAGCGAGCCCGATCGAGTCGTTTGAACTCGCGTGCATCGATGATGAGGACCGCGCCTTCGGCGTTCAGCGAGACCAACTCGGACAGTTGGATTCCATCGAGAAAATGGGCGTCGTGCACGATCTTGAACAGGAACTCGCTCCCCTGGTTCGCCCATTCCTCCCGAGAGATCGTCCCCTCTCCGCTCGCCTGGCGGTTCAAGCGGAAGGCGGCGAATCCGGACGGCGTCGGCGGATCGATATTCAACGAGCCGGACACGAGATACCGGACGTCGAGGATGTCGTCGTTCTCGTAATACCGACCGGACTCGAGGGGACCGGCGAGATCGAACTCGAACGTGAAACGGCGAACGTTTCCGAACATCGGCATGACGCTCGACTGAAGAAAATCCGAGGCCGACAGCTCGAGGGTGAATTCGCCGGGAAACGAGGGCGGAGGCTCCATCGGGGTCTCGGTGGAGATGGCGAGCGCATTTCCCGCCAGTCCGACCAGACCCGTCCACAACATCAAACTGAGCAGCAACAACCGAACGCGCATGAGTCTCTTCTCCACACAGCAGGCACCGCCCCGACAGCGCAGTCAGCGCGGATCGAGAGGACGCGAGGTGCTGTGAAGTGGTCACGGGCACCCGGTTGTGGCAGGAGAGATGAAAGAGGCAGGCATTCAGGGGGCGTCCGATCGGAAAAACCGGACCCATCCGGCTGCAGCGGCGCGGCGCAGAGGGCGTCAGCGACCCGCAGATCGGAGGGCAAACAGTGGATCGGGCGGAGAAATCGGTCTTGAACTAAGGCGCGAGGCGCCTGGCCAGATCCCGGTGGAAGCGGGTCAGCCCCGCCTCCTGCGCGACCAGCTGCCCCGGCGCCCAGATCCGACTCGCGATCCCCCTCTGGACAGCGGTGCAGACCGGGATGTCCTCGAGATGGACCCGGGTCAGCTCGGCGCCCAGCGCCTCCGCCGCGCCCTCTGCGTTGGCAACCGCCGGCGGCGCGAGCACGTGGATCCGGAGATCGATGTGATCCGGGCGGTCGATCCGCATCTGATACCAGCCCCCGAAGAGCCCGTCGTCATCCGCGAAGAAGATCATCGAGGGGAAGACCTGAAGGACGACGAAGCTCGACGCATCGCCGACGGAGGGATTCTCGAGGATCGTGAACGGACCCTCGACGTCGGCGACGTGGGTCCCCTGCGCGGGATGGGTGCCGTGCAGCGACTCGACGTGCGGACCCAGATGGTGATAGGACTCCATGAAATTCTCGATCATCACCTTCCAGTTCCACGGCGAGTCGAAATCGAGAACTCGCATGGTCACCATCTCGCCCAGTCGATTGGGTTCGAGCCGCTGATCGAGCGGGGCGAGGGACTCCGCCAGGGGCGGCGCCAGGGAATCGAGATTCACCATCAGGAAGCCCTGCCAGAGCTCCGATCGGATCTCCGGTAGATTGCATTTCGAGGAATCGAAGCGCTCCGATGTTGCTGCGATCGGTGCGCCTCGCAGCTGGCCATCGAGGCCATAGGTCCAGCGGTGGTAGGGGCAGACGAGACTCTTCGCGTTTCCATCACCCTGCGCGACGGTGTGCGCACGATGGCGACAGACATTCGAGAAGACGTGCATCCGGCGATCGTCATCTCGAACGATCACGAGGGGTTCACCGAAGAGGTCGAGTGCCGAGAAATCACCGGGCTCCGGAAGCGAGTCCCAGCGGGCGATAGGCTGCCAACCGGGTCGAAGCACCCGGTCGACTTCCACGTCGAAGAATTCGGGATCGCGATAGCACTCCGCGGCGAGGGCGCGCCCATTCTCGATGCTCTCTCGAAGCGCCGCGCAATACCGATCCACCCCATTCATCAGCTCGGTCCTTTTCGATCAGAAGAGCAAGGAATGGATTTGGCTACTCCCCATCCGGCGAGTACCAGACCGGTGAGGTGTAGGCCCGCTCCTGGGTCACGCGATCCACCCCCTCCGGAACGTCGGAACCGAAGACCCGCGCATCATGGGTCGACCAGCGAGGCGTGGGGATCTCGAGCACCCGCGCGTAGTAGAAGGCGCGCTGTCGGCGATCGAAATCGGGGTCCTCCCAGAAGGTCTCGAGCATCGCGGCGCCGATCGAGTTCCGGTAGGTCGCCGTCTTCAACTCGACCGTATCGCCGACCGGCGGCGCCTTTCCATCCGACCCGACCTCGCGCCCGTCGGAGAGTGCAACGTCGTACACCTTCTCGTGAGACTCGCCGTCGCTCCCGACCCAGCCCTTCACGATCTGGATGCGATCGAGATTCGCCCCATCCGGATCGCGCAGCGCGCGAACCAGGAAGCCGGGCCGGGCAAACCAGGAGGCCTTCCCGAGCACACCGCCCATCGGAGTCCCCTCGGCATAACCTTTCACGATCCAGTCGGGTTCGGCGAGATCCGCTGCCTCGAAGTCGAAGCCAGCGAAGAGTCGTACGCGGATTCTCGTCCCCGTCGTGGCGTAGGTCTCGCGCCGCTCCATCGCCTCGAAGAGTGCCTCGCGTGTGTTCTCGACGGCCCAGACCGCGGCCAGCCCGGAAGCGACCTGCTGCCAGCCATAGACGGCGGTCTGTCCGACCTTGGCGAGGGGATCCGTCATGCGCGTCGGGGTCGGCTCCATTCCGGAATGTTTGCCGAAGAAATTCTCTTCGCGCGCGGTCGCGAGCGCGGTGTGGCTGTCGGTGCTCCCGATCATGCCGAATCGATAGGGATTCACACCGGTCTCGGCCTCGACCTCGAGCCCGATCCGGAGGGCCGAGCGGGCGTATTCACCCGGAAGCATCTCGGCCGTCTTCAATTCACTGCCGCCCAGATTGGAATCGTCCCAGGTCTCGTAGTCGGCGAACTCATCGTTGGGGGAGAGGGTCGGATGGGTCTCTCCATCCCCCTTGATCTGGGTGACCTCGACCAGGGGTTCCCAGCGCGCACGCTGTTGGGCGTAGTCCGCGTCGAACTCGCTTCCGTCGAGGCGCTTCGGTTCGAACATCATGCCGTTGCTGAGATTTCCGTTGTGCGGAATCGCAAGTACATCGTCACCGGTGCGGGCTTCGTAATCCGCCAGGGACAGCCACAGATCCTCGGGATCCGGGCTGTCGAAACTCGAGACGGGCTGAACACTCGCCGTTTTCTCTGCGGAGCCCTTGTAGATCACGACCCGGTGGAGATTGTTGCCCGCGATCATCGAGGTCCACTCGTAACCGGTGAATGCGGTAAACACGCCGGGCTGGTCATGACGATCTGCCGTCGCCGCCACCCGCGACCAGATCTCCGAGTCGAGTTCGGGCACACTCATCTTCTTCTCGTTCACCGCGAGATCGCCGATCAGGATCATCGCCGCTTCGTAGAAGCCATTCTCCTTCGACTTCGCGAGATCGTGGAGCATCCTCCCATAGTCCGTCGACATCACGCGTGCGTCCCCTCTGAAGAGTCGCGGCATCAGTCCCAGATATTCCATGTGGTCCGAGACCACGAGAAAATCGAGGGGGCGGATCAACTGGAGAGCGAGGCCGTGAGTCGACTTGACGCGCTCTCCCTTGGCAAAGCGATAGGCGACATCGGGCCCGAGCTGCACGCCCAGCAAATAGGCGTCCGGAGAGCTCGTCGTGTGGACATGCGTGTCCCCGAAGAAGACCCGGTTCGGAAGATACCGACCCACGTACGGTGAATAATCGAGGGCCGAGTCGCTGTCGTCGCGTGCCTGGCCCGAGACCGGGGAAATCACGAGTACCGCCAGGCAGAACACGGAAATGCATGCAGCGAGCCAGCGCAACCGGAATCGAATCCCGTCATGGCGGTGGCGATTGCTCGGTGTCCATCCCATCCGTTTGTCTCCTCACCTGAAATGACCGGCGAACGAGCAGAATCATGACGCAACCGCACGGGTGCCGCCCGACCCCGAAGTCAGTCGGCCCAAAAGCAAGCGATCGCGCCCACCGGGCTAGAGCGTGTCGGGGAGATTTCGCAGCACCGCCGCGAAGTCGGGGGCGCGCTCGAGAAGATCGATGATCCGCTTGGCGGGGCGCTTGTAGATGAAGGGTAGAAATGCCTCACCGATCTCCGCATCCGGCTTCCAGACGAGGCTCCAGGGCGCCTCGAAACGACACTCGGCCTCGAGTCCGGGGCGATTCCCCCTGGCATCGAGAAAGATCCAGCTCTCGCTCGCAGCCCAGTAGACGGCGTTGAAACCGTGGAGCGTCAACCGATCCGGTTCGGTTCCGCCGCTCAGACGGGCATAACAGAACCCCGTTGGAAAACCGGCGTAGCGCAGCAGTCCGGCCAGAAGATGGCTCTTCGCGTAGCAGAGCCCCGTGCGCTCCGCGAGCACCTCGCTCGCACGGCAGGTCGTCTTCTCGGTCTTCGGGTCGACGGAATGGTCGATCGAATGATCGACTTCGTCGCGCACGAACTCGAAGAGCGAAACCACGCGCTGCTCGGGAGTCTCCCGCCCGACGAGTAATTCCTTTGCCTTCACCATCACCGCGGGCGTCTGCCAATCGATGGTGATCGTATCCTCGAGATAGCGACCCAGATCGTCACTCTCGGGCTCGGGCATCCCCTCACCCGAGATCTCAGCCACCTTCGGCCGCTCCCGCCTCGGTCTGTTCGCGACGGCTCTCCAGCAGATCTCGCACGATCACGTTCGGCACACCCAGCGCACGCAGGGACGAGGTCACGACGTTTTCGATCGATCGGTGCAGATGGAATACGCGTTCGCCCGCCACCTGGTCGTAGGACGGCTGATGGGCGTCGATCAGAGCCACATGATCGCCCCCGAGTTCCGTTTTCAAGTAGTCGACGGAGGGTTGAACATTCTCGACGTAGAACTCGAAGCGCCGCCGCAGCGCCTCTTCGTTGTCGTCGGCGCGGCCGCGTTTGCTGGCGCGCGCACTCATCTCGGCCTTGCTGATCGAGAGATGGAGGACCTTGAGCACGGGCAGATGCGTGCTCGAAAGAAATCCGAGAAGATGCTGCGCCGCGGCCACCGTTCGCGGATAGCCGTCCAGGATGAAGGGGCTGTCGATCCCCTCTGTATCCGCCGCGAGGGCGTGATCGATCTCCGCCGAGATCAGGTCCTGGGTCCAACGGTTCGGAATCAGCAATCCGCGCTCGGTACAAAACTCGAGCCAGTCGAGCTGACTGACCTCGGCCTTGCCGCTCACCTCATCCGAAATGAATCGACTCGGATCGCGTCCGAAATGGCGCTCGAGATCGGGAAGATGACGTTTGACCTTCTCGTCGAGCTCGTCGTTCGAATCGATGCAATCGAAGATGCTCGACTCCCGGGAGAGCGCGTACTTGTCGGCCAGCAGACGTGCGAATCCCGGATCACTCCTGGAGCGATCGATCGTCGAGCGCAGGATCTCGCCCATCGAGAGGTGTCGGCGCGGGTCGATCGAGACCACGTCGCAGAGCGCACTGGCCACCTCGCCCTTCCCACAGCTGGAGGGGCCGGTGAGGATCACCACCCCGGGCCCGCGCAGGGCGATCCGCTCCACACGAACGAGGGATCGGGGTGTCGTGGGTGCGCTCATCTGGACTTCAGCTCCTCATCGCTCAGGCGACCGTTCGGACGGCGGCGACAACGTTACCATGACCGCGCATCATGGCCGCCAGAGACACGCACGACTCCGATTCAGATCGCCCGACCCCGCTTCCCGAGACGCCACGCAAACGCGAAGCGGAGGAATGGGCGCTCGTGCTCGTCGCCGAGGGTTTCAAACCGAAGGTCGCGCGCGGGATCGAGGGTTGGCGGGTCGATGTCGAGGTGGGCCGAGAACGGGATGCGGCCGAAATCATCGCGGCCTGGCGCCAGGAACGCGTCGAGCGACGCAACCGGAAGACCCTACCCCCTGCAGACAGCGCCACACGGATCGAGACGGCTGCCGCTTACGCCTGCGCCCTGTGCCTGCTCGCCTTCCATCTAGGGCTCGAGGCCGCGGGTCGGCACGAATTCTTCGTGGACGTCGGCAGGAGCCAGGCGGCCCTGGTTCTGGCCGGCGAGGGATGGCGCGTGGTCACCGCCCTGACCCTGCACGCGGATCTCGCGCACGTGGTGGGAAACACGCTCTTCGGCGGCTTTTTTCTGGCCGCACTCGCGGGCCGGGTCGGTGTCGGATGCGGCGTGCTGGCGTTCCTGGTGAGCGGCGCCCTCGGCAATCTGGCGAACGCGGTGTACTACGGCCATGCCCACAGTTCGGTCGGGGCCTCGACAGGGGTCTTCGGTCTCGTCGGGGTACTCGCGGGACTCGCCGCGTGGCAACGCCACCAGACGGCGCCGCCGGGACGAGGCGCCTGGGTCGCCTTTGCGGCGGGCCTCGCGATCGTCGCGATGCTCGGATCCGGCGGGCCGAAGGTGGATTTCACGGCGCATCTCTTCGGACTCGCGGCGGGAGGACTGACCGGACTCGTGATGGCGCTCCCGATCGCGCGAAATCCCCGCCCGAGCCTTGCAGCTCAACTCATCGCGCTGCTGATCACGGGCGCAATCCTCGCCGGAAGCTGGGCCTCCGCGCACACGTGAACCGGCCACCCGCCGGCTCGCCCGAACCCCCGAAAACGTCGAAGCACGTCGCCGCTCAGACCTCGACCCATCGCCCTCCGGGCCGCGGGGTCGGCTCGACGTAGTCCTCTTCGCGCCAATTCCAGCGTGTCCATTCGGCAAGGGTCGGCAGTTCGACATCCACAGGGAGTTCGCTCTCACGAACGAAGATCGCATTCGGGCAGTAGGGTTCGGTGTAGACGAGCGCGTAGCCCTTGGATCGCGCCAGCTTGTGAAAGGCAGCGAGACTCGCGCCGTGATAGAGGCCGTAATGCTCCCGATCCCAACCGTGGTCGGGGTCGTATGCAATCGTCTTGGCGGTCTCCGCCAGAAAGAAGATGTTGTACTCGACGAGCACGACCCGGGGTGCGTACCGCGCGATCGTGTGCCAGACCCAGTAGTCGTTGCCGTCGATGTCGATCGAGAGCAGATCGAAATCGCGGGCCACGTCATAGCGGTCGAAGAGCGCTTCGACATTCTCTGCATCGACGAGTTCGCGTCGCACGAGTTCGCCGTCGGCGCGATCGCTTCCCTCCATCAGCAATCCCGACCAGCCGTGATTCAGCCGCAGGTTCGCCGTATTCGAGAGGTGTTCGCCGTCCCAGGCCCCGAACTCGACGAAGGACCGGTGCCGCACTCCGATCTTTTCGAAGAGCCGCAGGAGCACACCGTCTTCCCCGCCCTGGGAATACACGCCAATAGCGCTGCGCTCGAGATCGGCTCGCCATTCCTCGCTCGTCTGCCCCACGCCGGTTTACTCCTCGGTCGAAAATCGATCTCGCCAGACCGCCGGCATCCAATGCGCTTGCCGACGGGCGCCCAAGGCTATCATGCCGCCCACCCGACAGGAGAACCGGGCACACCAGGAGAACCGGCGCATGGCAGAAAACGGCATCTACCCCATAGGCAAGGCAGTCATCGGCTCGACCTGGCTGCTCGCCACAGCCTGCTTTTTTCCGCCCCTCGAGTCCCACGAACTCGGCGGCTTCGGCCGAATGCTTTTCGGGGCCCTCGCCGCCGTCCACACCGTCGAATGCATCGCCTTCCTCGGCCTCCTGAAGAGGAGTCCTCGACCGCTGGCGGGGGAGATCTGGCAGACCTTCCTGTTCGGAATCGTCCACATCTCGACCCTCCGCAGGGAACTCGACGACGGCGTGGGATCGGGCTGACTCACCACCTCCCACCTCCCACCTCCCACCTCGGCCCGCGTGCCCCTGGCTCGCGCGGCCCGGGAGCTTGCGTCAGCCGTCCCCCAGCTGCGCCCAGAGCCGCATGGCGGCATACGCGCGATACGGGCGGCAAGCCTCGAGTGTTTTCTCGACATCCGCGGCAGACCGCGGTTTTAAACCGTTTTTCGTGATCGCCTTGCGCAGTCCCAGATCGCCCACCGGCAGCGCGTCCGGCTCCCGCAGGACCCTCATCGCCACATAGTGTGCAGTCCAGGGCCCGATCCCAGAGAGCGCCTCCCAGCGCGCCGTTTCCGTGTCGAGATCGGCGCCGGGCTCGAGAAGACTCGGATCCGCGAGGACCGCCCGTGCCAGCCCACGGATCGATTCCGCGCGCGAGCGGGTGAGGCCGATCTCTTCGAGAGGGGCCTCGACGAGGGCCGGAGCGGCGGGAAAGACTCGCTCGAGCTGCGAGGGAGCGCCGAGTTCATCGGGGAGCGCAGAGCCCCAGCGATCGACGATGCGACCGGCCAGGGTGGTCGCGCCCTTCACGCTGATCTGTTGTCCGAGAATGGCGCGTACCGCGGTCTCGAAGCCGTCGAAGGCGCCGGGCACCCGCACGCCGGGTACGCCAGAAACGTGTGCGGCGAGTTCCTTCGTACCTCCCATCACGGCATCGATGGCCACCGCATCCGCGTCGAGATCAAAGAGTCGCCGCAGGCCCTCGCGCACATCGATCAAGCCCCCGATCGAAGACAGGTGCAGCCCGGCGCGCAGGCAGTTCTTCTCCCGATCGAGGGCGACGTGTGCCCAACCGACACCCGCCGGAGATCGAAGCGTGCGCGTGTATTCGCCGCCCTCGACGAGCTCGACGCCCGGGATCGCCCTGTGTCGCAAGAAACCGAGCAGCGAATCCCAGGCGAACGGGGGGCGATAGGGAAGCGTGACCTGGATCTGGCGAGCGGACCCCTCGGAATCGAGGGAGCGGACAGGTGCGGTCGAAGTCGCCCTCGTTCGGCGCAGCTTCCCGCGTCGAAGGTCGCTCGGAGGTCGGCCGTAGACCTCACGGATACACGCGTTGAACCGACGCTGATTCGCAAAACCCGCGGAAATCGCCACTTCGGTCATGGGCAGCACGGTCTCGTCGATCAGCTGTTTGGCGAAGAGCACCCGCCGCATCTTGGCCACCGCCCGCGGTGTCGTCCCGAGGTGCTGCTCGAAGAGGCGCCGCAGAGGGCGCGGCCCGATCCCCAGTCGATCGGCCAGCTCGTCGACGGAGCCACCCTGATCGAGCGCCCCCGCCTCAATCAGGCGCAGCGCGCGGGAGACACTCGCCGCGGTCCCCCGCCAGGCCGGCGTCCCCGGAGCGACTTCGGGCCGACATCGCAGGCAGGGTCGGAAACCAGCGCCCTGAGCGGCGGCGGCACTTCGCCAGAACGTGCAGTTGCGCGCCTTCGGTGTCGGCACCGGACAGATCGGTCGGCAGAAGATGCCGGTGGAGGTCACACCCACGAAAAAGCGTCCATCGAAGCGCGCGTCCCGACTGAGCAGGGCGCGATAACAGCCCTCGGACTCGAGCGGCTCCGCGGCGCGGGCAGAGGTCTCCGTCGGAAGTTCCGGGCGGAGCGGAGAGAGAGGATCGGAGGAGGTGTCCACGGCGAGGGTCCTGGTTCGGTTCGACGTGACCAATCTAGCGCCCCGCCTTCGACGAGATGGTCGTTTCCGGACCTCGCCGTGGCTTCGCAGCAAGACGACCGTCGGCGGTCACTCGCCGCGGCCGCGAGGCCCGCGACCTCCCGTACGCCCGCCACCCGATCCGCTTCCCCGCCCCTGTCCGCGGTCCCTCGAGGGCCGCCGATAGCCCGCGGGCCCGCTCTGCTCGACGGGATCCCGCTGGCCCCCACCCCGATTCCGCGAGCCGGGTTTTCCGCCGCCGGGCCCTCGACGCGGGGGGCGAGACGGAATCAGACAATCGGGTCCCTCCCCGATCAGATCCTCCCGGCCCGCGCGGAGCAGCGCCTGTCGGACCGTCGACCAGTTCTCTGGCGCGAAGAACTGGAGCAGCGCGCGCTGGACGTTGCGGTCCTGGACTCGCCTGGCGGTCTCGACCCGCTTCATCGTCATCGGATCGAGCCCCGTCCAGTACATACAGGTCGCCACGTCCATCGGCGCCGGGATGAAGTCCTGGACCTGGCGAGGCCGATAGCCGCGCTCCTTCAGGAACACCGCGAGTTCGATCATCTCCTCGGCGCTCGACCCGGGATGGCTCGAGATGAAATAGGGAACCAGGTATTGCTCCTTGCCGGCCCGTTTCGAGGCGGCCTCGAAACGCTCCGCAAAGATCTCGAAGCTGCCTTTTGTCGGCTTCTTCATCATCGTGAGCACGCGATCGCTGACGTGTTCCGGCGCGACCTTCAGATGCCCACCGACATGGTGGGCGGCGAGTTCGTCGAGGTACTCCGGTTCGTCGGCCGCGAGATCCATGCGTATCCCCGAAGCGATATGGACGCGCTTCACGCCCTCGACCTTGCGCGCGCGTCGCATCAGGTCGAGCGTCGGGGCGTGATCGGTGTCGAGTAGTTTGCAGATCTTGGGATGGATGCAGGAGAGCCGGCGGCAGACGCGCTCCACCTCGGGCTTCGTACAGCGCATGCGATACATGTTCGCAGTCGGACCCCCGAGATCGCTGATCGACCCCTTGAAATCCGGAGCCGAGGCCATCGCCTCGACCTCGCGAATGATCGAGTCGGGACTCCTACTCTGGATCTCGCGCCCCTGGTGCATGGTGATCGAACAGAACGTGCACCCCCCGAAGCAGCCACGCATGATCTGGACGGAGTCCTTGATCGTCTCCCACGCCGGCGGGCTTTCGCTGTAGCCGGGATGCGGACGGCGCGTGTAGGGAAGCTCGTGAATTCGGTCGAGGGTCGCTTCGTCGAGGGATTCGCCCGGCGGATTGATCACCACCAATCGATCGCCGTGCGGTTGTACGAGTCGCCGAGCATTCAGTGGATTCGTCTCGTGATGCAATCGACGGGTCATCTCGGCGAAGGCGCGACCATCGGTTCGCACGACCTCGAACGAGGGCAACTCGATCGTCTCCGACCCGCCCGCGTCTGCGTCTTCCGGGAACGACGGAAGCGATTCGTTCTTCCCGAGCAGATAGGCGATCCCCCGCAGATTCCGAAGCGACGCGAGTCCACCCCCGTCGTCGAGTCGACGTGCGATCTCGAGCAGGGTGGCCTCGCCCATGCCGTAGCCGAGGAGGTCGGCCTTGGTGGAGACGAGCTCCCAGGCGCCGTAAATCGCCAGCGGCGCGGGA
>JAPYTP010000127.1 GCA_029941885.1 Myxococcota bacterium | reverse complement strand
GGAGTTCAGTCGAGCCCGCACGCCAGCGGATATCGAGAGTGCGGTGCGCGTGGTCGAAGCGGCAGGTCGAAGCAACGGCGGCTTGATGGTCGATGCCTGGCACGTGCATTGGGGTCCGGGCGAGTTCACCGACCTCCACAGCGTCCCGGGTGAGCTCGTCACGGGCGTGCAACTGAGCGACGCCCCCGCGGTGGAGCCCGCAGAGTACGGCAAAGCGACCCGCCATCACCGCCTCCTGCCCGGGGCCGGCGTCGCCGAGCTCGACGAGATGCTGGGAGCACTCGGCGCCATCGGCTGCCAGGCACCGCTCTGCATCGAGGCCTTCCACACGGAGCGCGTCGAGCAGATCGGCGCCGTCGAGTACGCCTGCGAGATGGCCGACGCGGCGCGACGTCTGCTCGGATAGCAGCTGCCGACTAATTCCGCGTTCTAGGGGCAAACTCCCGACGAGGCCTTCTTCGGCATCGGCGGTGAAGTCGCCCAGAAGCTTGCCGACGCGCGCGAGGCAGTCCGCGAGAAACGAATAAAGGAAAAACGAGAAGTGAGATGCGGTGTATGCCTCGGGTAGACGGGTT
Source organism: Myxococcota bacterium (assembly GCA_029941885.1). Taxonomy (GTDB): domain Bacteria; phylum Myxococcota_A; class UBA9160; order UBA9160; family UBA4427; genus UBA4427. The sequence continues at coordinate 15,425 of JAPYTP010000127.1, read as the reverse complement.
CGGGGGCGTTGCGATTGCAACGGCCGCGGTCCAGAATGTCCTGAGACACAGCAGCGCTATGCACATAAGCGGTCTCAGCTAGTTGGCGGGGGCCGCTTTTGTTTTCAGGGACGTGACCGCCGCGTCTGGTAAGAAGCCCATTGTGAACCACCCTCGCGCCGCAGCACGTCGGCATAGGTGTGACTAGGCGGGTCGGGAGTCCACGTCGGGCTGACCTGCTACAGCAGCTGTCCGGACGAAGATGTCCCCATATCGAAAATCAAAATGACCGTAGTCGGTCGGATAGCTCACCAGGAATTCATCCTTGCTAAGCCACCGTTTCAGACAGAAACCGGGCGTTTCGGCCCTTGTAATGTTGATACTGATATCGCCCATTTGCGCGAGCTGCTCTAGGCAGTCCCGCACGGCCTCCGTGCCAGTTTCGTGGTCGCGTGTAAATTCAAACGAAAGCAACGACACTGGTGACGAAAGACCACGAAGCACTTCCGCCTCGAACCCTTCGACGTCTATCTTTATGTAGGCTGGATGCCCATAGCGCTCGATCATCAGATCCAAGGTGGTGATGGGGACCATGAATTTTTCTTCGATATTTGATTCCGGGCTCCAGGAGGACACCAAACTCGATGCTCCGCGATGCCGATTCACGTGAATGGGGAGCTCGCCAACCCTTGCGCCGAGCGCCGATGCAACCGTCGTGAAGTGTTTGTGGGGGCCGACGCGAGCATCAAGTTCCCACTTGCAGTCGGGAATCGGCTCAAACGCAACGACACGCGCGCCAAGCCGAAGGTACAGCTGGCTCATATCCCCCCAGTTTGCACCGACGTCAAAGACGAGGTCGCCCGATCGCAGGAACTCGGCGTAGAATTCTTGGGCTACCCGCTGCGACCGCAGCGCTTCCCTCCGAAATAGGTGCAGATTTAGAGCCCTCATCGGGCGATAGAGCCCAATGCTGTGAGCGATTCGTTTTTCTCGTTGAAGCCTCATCAGGCCCTCCTGGCACCGATCGAACGGTGCGCTTTTTCTCGAATCTTGAAGAGGTAAAACGATGACTCGGTCATTGCGCGCCCATCACGAGGTCTCTAGTTTGGACGGTCGTGGTACTGAATAGGATCTCACTCGTCTGACGATATTTCATTTCTTTCAAAGTCCCTTTCTCACACCAAGCGATTAGCGACATATCTCTCAGATGTCGCATCCTGTTAGGCAAAGGGCAGACGGGCACTCACAATTCGGATCGTGCGCTCAATTGAGACGCTCAATTGAGACGCTCAATTGAGACGCTCAATTGAGAGATGTCAGAACTGCGAATCACAGGACAAATGCCCCGGTTTACTCTGCACAGTGCAAGGTGGGGGCCAACGATGAGCTGGAATTAAGTGCGTTTGAAGGCGGACATGAACCATGGATGATCCAGCAGCGGCCAGAATTGGTTCAGACAGAGACAACTCGAATCGAACCAATTTCCATGCGGGGACACGGGCGGAGGCTTTCGCCAAACTCGATGTGGATGCACTGCTGGCACCGGTCGCCTCGGCGCCGGAATTCTAAGAGTCGCTAGAAATTCGCATCTGACCTGCGCATGGGGCGGATAGGCAAAACAAGCTGCGTTTTCCGCACCACCGATACTAGATATTCTGACCAAAGACCCGAAGGGGCCCGTTCCGGGTCTGGAGTCCATATCCTGCTGACGGGCTACGCTATTGAGTTCGCTGGCCGATCTCGGTTACGCAGACAATACGCTCGTTGTGGTCACATCCGACCACGGCGAGGCCTTTGGTGAACGTGGTTTCGAGGGGCACGCGCGCAAGGTCTATCGCGAAACGACCGAAACCCCACTGCTCATCTTCTTTCCGTTTCGCCTCGAACCCGGCGTGGTCGTCGAAAGCCGAACGCGCAATATCGATGTTTGGCCAACGATCCCTCGACATCGTGGGGCTCGAATTGCGCGATACCGACGGGCGATCTCAGTTTCCCGAAATCTTGGCTAGTGCGCGCGGCGAATCACCTCCCGAAAACAGCGAGACGGCTGTCGCCCAGCTCGACCAGACCTGGGCGCGTCCGGAGGAGGAGCCCCAATTCACGGTGGCCTTCTCGTTTAGATGTGCTCGGACGACGGCGTCGGCGACGGGAAAATACTCGGGGAGGCAGCCCGCCATGACGACGTTGATCGCGGCCTGCTCTGCTGTCACGCGAACCTCGCGGGTAGGCACCTCGCCGAGGAGCTCTCCGGGTTCGAGTCCGGCGGCGGCCAGGAAGGCCTCGACGCGTTCTGGTGTCGGCGCGACGATCTCGGCAGGCCATCGGTCCAACCGTTGGCGTGGTACGCCTCCTGGAGGTCCTCTTCATTGCGGAACGCATGGGGCTCGGCGGCCAAGGTCGTTCCGGTCGTGGTCGGCGATGCTGTTGCCATGGAGGGCCTCCGGTCTGAACGGTCCCACAGGTCGGTAGGGAATACCACCAAGGATGACACCGGCGAAGGGCCATGCGAAGATTGCCCGCGAGGCGCCGAATACCCCGACGACTCGCCGCAAGCCGCATAGAGGCAGGGCTGAGGATTGGATCCGTGCCAGGAGGGCAGTGCTTGAAGATCCAGAGCGCTCACCGGATCGGCCTCGTCTTTTTCGTGCTGGCGGCGATCGGTTGTTTGCCGACCGGTGACGGGAGCGCTGTATCGGAGGAGATCGATCCCTCGATCTATTCCAGGCACGATGACCCCGACGATCCCTTCCGCGCGAAGTACGCTGAGTTCCGAGCGCGCCGCGCGCGGGACATGGCAGATCCAGAATCCCCTCGTCCGCTCGACGATTATGCCGCGCGTCACCGAACCAGTGAACAACCCTGGGGTGCCCTCGACCGGCTCCTACCCTTCGATTGGGATTCGCTCCGGCAGACCGCTCCCCTCGAAGTCGAGCAGCTCGAGCAATCGGTGCATCTGCGGCTCGGCTTCGACCATCCCGATCTCAAGATCACACAGGTCATCATCGGAGCCGGCGGCTTGCTGCCGGCGCATGCCGACGGGGCTCCGGGTGCGTTCATCGTGATCGTCGGCGCGGGGGAGATCACGGTCGAGGGAGAGACCCAGCGAGTCACGCCCGGAACAACGGTCAAGATCGACCCCTACGACATCCGTCGGCTCGAGGCTTCTCCGGATGCCGCGCTTCGGTTGCTCTGGATCCGTTGGGCCCCCGGCGGCGATCAGCGCTACATCGACGCCGGCTATTATCTGACGGGTGCGAACCAGCACGTCCAACCGATGCAGGCGAATATCCCGGACGGCTACCTCTTCTGGGACGAGGTTTTCGACACTGTGGCGGTGGAGGTCGCGCGATCGCCGATCGCTGTCTCACCAGCGGGGTCGACCTATGAATCTTCCCTCCGCGCGCTCGAAGCGGCGCGAAGAGCCCTCGGCCCCGAACGCGACCCTTATCCCGGCGTGCCGGTCTTCGGGCACGAGAGTCGAATTCCCTGGCCCTCGGCTGAAATGCTCAGAGGCGGAGGATTCTTCTTTTCCGACGATCTGGGTTCGATGGGACCCGTCGGCGATCGGATGATCGAAATTGCCAGACACAAGGCGATTTTTCGCGCGACGCGTGCCGATGGCCGCTGGGATTTCAACTTCTCGGAATCGAGCTGGGGCGCTCGGTCGACTTATGTGGAGCACAGCCACGTGATCCCCGAGTTCTATTATGTCATGAGCGGACCGGTCGCCTACAGCGTCGACGGCGAGCGTCACCGAAGCGTGCCCGGCGACATTCTGTTCAACAACAGCTATTCGCCCCATCTGATTCAGGGGATCGTCGACGGGCTCGTCTTCGACACCTTCTCTTCGACGTTCGCGCCGAACGGAGATCGAAGCGTTTTCGATCGGCCCTACTATCTGGTCGAGCCGCTCCCGCAGCAGCCCGCGTCGGCGCAGCTCGCGGACGATGTCGACTTTCATCCGACTCGCGGCGCGCGTTGAGCCCGCATTCTGTGTCCAGCGTTCAGCACGGCGGGATTCGGCGGCGGGCCAGGACGGTGGCCGAGCTGCGGGATGTGATGTCGCGCTTCTCGACGGGGGAGGGTATTGCTCGCGGACCCGCCCCGGAACGGGCCCCTTCGGGCCTACTTGTCAGAATGTCTAGTATCGATGGTGCAGAAAACGCTGCTTATTTTGTCTATCCGCACCGGGAGTGCTCATGGGAGAACGATTCATGTCCAATCTCGATGTGACCGGCGTCCGCGCCGCGTTGTGTCTACTCCTCTGTCTCACGATTCTGCAGGGCTGTGATGGCGCCCCGCCCATCGATTATTCCGGTCCCGTTGCGGGCTGGCCGGTCTATGCGGCGGATATCGGAGGCAGCCGACACTCTCCACTCACCCAGATCACGCCCGCGAACGTCGCCGATCTCGAGGTGGCCTGGACCTATCACCATGGAGACGTGCTCGACGGCTCGAAGAGTCTGGCGCCCTCGACCTTCCAGAACACGCCGATCCTTTTTGGGGATCTGCTCTACCTGTGCACGCCCTTCAATCGGGTCATCGCCCTCGATCCCGAGACCGGCGCCGAACGCTGGTCCTACGACCCCCAGGCGAATCTCGATGGCCTCTACACCTTGAACTGCCGGGGCGTCAGCGCCTGGACGGACTCCCGGGCGCAAGCCGGTGCACACTGTGCACGCCGCATCATTACGGGGACCCTGGATGCTCGTCTGATCGCCCTCGACGCCGAGACTGGAACGCTCTGCGAGGATTTCGGGGAAGCCGGGCAGGTCGATCTCAAGCAGGGAATCGGGGAGACCCGGCCCGGGGAATACGGCGTGACTTCGCCGCCCCTGGTGGTCGGTGATCGACTCGTTACCGGGACGATGGTCCTCGATAACCGCCGCGTCGATGCCCCGAGTGGTGTCGTGAGAAGTTACTCGGCGCGTACGGGCAAGTTGCTCTGGGCCTGGGACTCCCTGCCGCCGGGCGTGGATCCCGTCGTGGAGGTGAATGGCGAACGACACTATCGACGGGGGACATCGAATGCCTGGTCGATTCTCTCCGCCGACTTGGATCGCAACCTGGTCTATGTGCCCACGGGCAATACCTCGCCTGACTATTACGGTGGGCACCGTGAAGGCCTGGACTACTACTCGAGCGCAATCGTGGCCCTCGACGCCGACAGTGGGAATGTGGTCTGGCACTATCAAACGGTGCATCACGACGTCTGGGACTACGATATCGCGGCTCAGCCCGTGCTCTTCGATTTCCCAACGCCCGAGGGTCCGATCCCCGCGCTCGTTGCGGCGACGAAGATGGGGCATCTCTATTTCCTGAATCGGGTCACCGGCGAGCCCCTGCTGCCCGTGGCCGAGCGGCCCGTACCGGGGGGCGCCGCGGAAGGGGATTTTCTCTCGCCCACCCAACCGATTCCGACGATGCCGCCACCGCTTCACCCAACGACCCTCCACGCCGAGGACGCGTTCGGATTTACTTTCTGGGATCGGGGCAAGTGTCGGGACAAGATCGCCGGCGCCCGGTCGGAGGGAATTTTCACTCCGCCTTCGGAGCAGGGGTCGATCCACTACCCGGGCAATGTGGGGGGGGTGAATTGGGGATCGCTCTCGATCGATCAGGACCGCAACATGCTCGTCGTGAATACGCAGCGTGTCGCGGCGCTCGTCACTTTGATCCGTCGGGCGACCTTCGACGCGATGTTCGCGGAAGCCGGCCCGCCTGATTATGGCTACCAGCCGCAGGAGGGGACACCCTTCGCATTGCTGCACGAGCCTTTGCTCTCGCCCTTCGGTGCCCCTTGCAACCCGCCGCCCTGGGGCACGCTGACAGGCGTCGACCTCGCTACGGGGGAGGTCCGCTGGGAGGTGCCGCTGGGCAGCGCGCGAGATCTGGCACCGTTCCCGATCTGGCTCTTTCTGGGTGAGATCGGCGTGCCCAATCTCGGGGGGCCGGTCACGACCGCTAGTGGTCTGACCTTCATCGCCGCGACGACGGACAACTACATTCGCGCCTTCGACAACGCCGACGGCGAAGAACTCTGGCGCGGACGTCTGCCCTTCAGTGGCCATGCGACACCGATGACGTTTCGCCTGCGTCCGGAAGCCAAACAGCACGTCGTCATCGCGGCCGGGGGGCATATGCTCTTCGGCAAAGAGCCCGGCGACGCTTTGATTGCGTACGCACTTCCCGACTGAGCGGAGCCATAAAGCGTGTTCCGGTCCGGTCCGGGCGGGGCCGGGGCGTTTCGCGTCGATGGCCTGAGTTCTCCGCGCGATTGCCGGGCACCCGTTACTTCCGCCGGAACGTGTATTTTCGAGATCTCAATGGCGCTCCAAGATATTCGTATCGTCCTGGTCGAGCCGGCCCACCCCGGCAATATCGGTGCGGTCGCGCGTGCCATGAAGACGATGTCGCTCACTCGTCTGGTTCTGGTTCGCCCTGGTCGATTTCCGTCCGCAGACGCCGATCGTCGGGCGATGGGATCGATCGACATTCTCCAGCGAGCACGCGGGGTCGACGACCTCGATCGCGGCCGCTTCCAGGTGCTGATCCCTACGAGTGAGGCGTTTTCCTCTCTGAATCTCGCGTCCGCGGTTCAGTTGGTCTGCTACGAGAGCTTCATGGCCGCGCGTGAGTCCGCGGCGGGTGAAAGAGCGGAACCCGGAACGGGCCCCTTCGGGCCTACTTGTCAGAATGTCCAGTATCGGTGGGGCGGAAAAGGGGACTTGAACTTCTTATTCCCGCCAGGCTCTAGCGGTCTCGGCGGGCGTCTCGATTCAGAGCCTGCCGGGCAGGCCCTTCGCCAACAGCTCCGACAGGGCCACGACGCGGGTGCGGGGGGCTGGGTAGGCATCGGCCTTCACCCAGCGCAGGCCCATGCCTCCGCGGCGGTGGCCCGCGGTGGTGATCCAGTTGGGGAGACCAGGGTCGTCGTGGGCGATGACGAGGGTGAAGGAGCCGTCCGCGGCATAGGTGGCCTCGTGCTTATTGAGCGCCACCTGCTGGTAGCGGTAGTCGAGGGACTCCAGCCAGTGGTTGCAGAGCTCGAAGTTCCAGTAGTCGCATTCCGGGGGATCGGCCTGGACGAGCAGGGCCTCTCCCTCCCCGAGTGTCCAATACCCCATGTAGAAGAAGATGTTGGGATCGCCGTGGGCCGCCTGTTTGGTGGCGACGTCGTGCTCGCGCAACTCGTTCGGGTGTTGGGCCCAGCGTTCACCCCACTCCAGGAAGATCTCGAGCGTCCCCGTGGCGTGTGCGCTCGCGGAGCGCAGCGCCTCGGCAAATTCCGTGGCGTCCAGCGGGGGCGGAGGCCCCTCGCGACCGACCCGCTCGATCGAGAGCCGCGCGATCTCCTCGTTTTCGCGATCCAGGTAGTTCTGTCGCACGATGAGAGCCGTGGTCTCCGGGTCCATCGGCAGCCAGTTGCCTGGCTGCTCGTGCTGGCTCAGCCGAATCTCGAACGCGCCGTCGGCGTCGACTTCGAGCTGGTCGGCCTCCAGGTAGCCCCCGCATCCCGAGCGCCCCTCGCGGCCATAGTCGCCGTAGTAGGTGCCGAGCCCGAGGTAGTGGATGGTCCCGCGGTGGCCCCGGATCCGGTACTCGCAATCGCCGCGTAGCGCCGCCCACTGGTAGTAGCTGTCCGGGTTGTCGACGCCGTATTTTTGGGTTTCGTGCACGGGGCGGTAGAGCACGGGGGCGAGCGGATCCGCGTACTCCACGTAGCGCTCGAGCCCGAGCCGGGTCATTCGGCTCAGATAGCGAAGGCCCTCGGCGCGTTCCAGGGGGTCGTGTGCCGAGCGCTCGAGGATCAGGGCCCCCGCGCGTTCGAGGTCGCGACAGAACTCGCTCCAAGCGCGACCGTCAAGGACGCTCTCCGCGAGATCGGGATTGCTTGACACGTTGGTTCCTCCTCTGCTGGGCTGCGTGCAGGGTATCGGATCCGACCGGAGTGCCGCTGTCCCATCCCGAGCGCTCGGATCGCTCGCTATGTTCGATGGCCGTCGCTCACGTCGAGCGCCAGGAGGGGTCGAGTCATGGCATCGAGGTTTTCAGGACCCCGGCCGCCTCGCGGAATCGCGTATCGGGTCCTTGGCGCCTATTCGCGCGTCGCCCAGCGACTGCGCGGAGGCGCGCGACCCTTTGAAGGCGCCGAGGAGGAGCTTCTCGAGGAGGCCAGCGCCCGCACCGGGCTCGACGATTACGGGGACGAAGCTTTCCGGCAAGGCCTCGGGATCCTGCTCGAAGGCTACGACCGCGAGGCTGGGCTGAATGCCTTCGGGAGGATCAACGTTCGAGCGGAGCTGCTGGGCGTGCTGTCGGCCCGTCTCGGGCTGATCGATCAGTGGAAGCGTCGGCCCGAAGTGCGGAGCACGCCGGTCGAGCGTCCGCTCTTCATCGTAGGGCTCCCGCGGACGGGCACGAGCGCGCTGCACGATCTGTTGGCCGAGGACCCGGCGCATCAGGTCCTGGAATACTGGTTGGCGGCCTCTCCGACGCCGCGGCCGACCGAGGCGATCTCGCGCAAGGACCCGCGGATGCGCGCCGCGCGCCGCGAGCTGAGGGCGATCTACGCTCTGGATCCGGGTCTGCGCGCGCTGCACGACATGCGCGCCGAGGGCCCCGAGGAGTGCCGACACCTCTTTCGGCACAACTTCCTGGACGACACCTTCGACTCGATGGCGACACTGCCCCGCTATGGCGAATGGTTTCGGGAGCAGGATCTAGCGCATGTCTATGCCTGGCATCGTGACGCTCTGGCGCTTGTGCAGTCGACGACTCCGGGCCGGCGTTGGGTTCTGAAATACCCGGCTCACCTACGCAACCTCGACCTGCTCTTCGAGACCTATCCGGACGCGTGTGTGATCCAGACCCATCGCGACCCGGTCGACGTTTTGCCGTCGCTGTGTAGCCTGGTCTATCGACTGCGCTGTCTCTACAGTGACGACGTCGATCCCCGCGCGGTAGGGCGTTGGCAGCTCGAGATGTGGGCGCAGATCCTCGATCAGGGGCTCGAGATGCGGCGGCGTCACGACCCGGCGCGCTTCCACGACGTTCATTTCACCGAGTTCCAGCGGGATCCGGTGGCGTCGATCCGCGCCGTCCAGGCCCGGTTGGGCGGGTCCTTCGACGACGAGTCGGCGTGCCGGATCGAGCGCTACCGCGCGGCCCATCCGCGGGGCGAGCATGGCCGTCACCGCTATCGAGCGGAGGACTACGGCCTCTCGGACGCACGGATCCGCGAGCGTTTCGCGGCCTATCGAGAGGCCTTTGAGCTCGATCGCCCGCGCTGAGCGAAGCCCGGCGCCGCCGTGACGAGGGGCTTCAGGAGCAGGGCATGTGCGGGTTGCGCATGCCCGTGAACCAGCCGCCGTCGGCCACGAACTCGGACCCGGTCGAATAGCTCGCCTCGTCGGTCGCGAGAAAGAGGATGACCTGCGCGACCTCTTCGGGCTGGCCGACGCGGGGGATCGGGAAGCGGGCATAGGTGTTCTCGTTGAGATCCTCGACCGTGGAGTGGTCGGATCCGCCCATGGCCGTATAGATCCCTCCGGAACGGGCCCCTTCGGGCCTGCTTGTCAGAATACCTAGTATCGGTGGGGCGGAAAACGCTGCTTATTTTGCCTGTGCGACCGAGCCCTGCTGGTCGATTGGGATTGGAGGATGCGATGACTTCATGAAATTTCGTTCGTCATCCAGCGGGTGCAAATCCCGCCCGGCCAGGGGTGAGCCCGCCCGAGCCGGTAGTGAGCCTGGCGACGGTCTCGGTAACGAGATCGGCGAAGCGTAGGCACGCGAGCGTGTGGGCCGTGGTTTCTTGGCTTCGAAAACTATATTCATTCCGGATGCCGAGCGTTCTGTTTTCCGCGAAGGCGATGTCGATCTCTCCATTGCGCTTCTCACCGAGAAGTGGGCTAGGCGGGGTCGGGTCCGGCGAAGCGTTACACCACGGCACGTATGAAGAGGATGGCCCCGTAACCTGGGAGGTCCTTGCCTTTCCTCGGGAGATCCGGTCTGACGGAGAGCCGGTACGTCATCTCCAAAGCTGACACGTTCGCGGGCGCACGTGTCGGTCGCCGATTGAATCGGCAGAACAAGCGCCTGCCCCACGGAGGTAGGTCGTTGACGAGGGGAACCGAAGTCACGGCTCACGGAGGCAAGGAAGTCGGAGAGCTGCATAGGAGCTTTGACGCCGGGGAACTTGTTGGCAACTCGGACCCGGCCGAGCAAAGGCGGCTCGTGTTGATGTGATCTTTAAGGAGGGAACCATGACCAATGCATCGACGTTGGAAAGCATGTCACCGCAACTGCTGAAGGTAGTGGAACGAGCGCAACAAGAATCCGAAGGACGGTTCCACTCACTGGCGCATCTGATCGATGTGCCGGCCTTGGAACGAGCCTATCGCCGCATGCGCAAGGACGCTGCGGTAGGTGTGGATGGGGTCACGAAGGATGACTACGGTCAGGACCTGGAGCAAAATCTCCGAGACCTGCACGACCGGATGAAGGCAAAGCGCTATCGCCATCAACCGATCCGGCGTGTCTACATTCCAAAGGAAAAGGGCAAGACACGGCCGATTGGGATCTCGGCGTTCGAGGACAAACTTGTCCAAGATGCCTTGCGCGAGGTGCTGGAGGCAATCTACGAGCAGGACTTTCTGGACTGCTCGCATGGCTTCCGTCCCAAGCGCAGTGCCCATGACGCTGTTCGTGTCCTTGACCGGATCGTTCACCGAGGTGAGGTGAGTTGGATACTCGAGGCGGACATCGTGTCCTTCTTCGACAGCTTGGATCGCAAGAAGCTGAAGGAGATGCTCGAGGTTCGGGTCGCCGATGGGTCGCTGTTGCGGCTCATCGGGAAGTGCTTGCATGTGGGTGTGTTGGAAGGCGTGGAACTCTCCACGTCGGAAACCGGCACGGCCCAAGGGTCGGTGCTCTCGCCGTTGTTGGGAAATGTCTATCTACACTACGCACTCGACCTTTGGTTCGAACAAGAGGTGAAGCCGCGGCTGCAGGGCAGGAAAAACCTGGTCCGTTATGCGGATGACTTCATCATTGGCTTCGAAGACGAGGTCGATGCGCGACGTGTGATGGAGGTTCTCGGCAAACGGCTCGGGCGCTACGGACTGGCTCTGCATCCGGACAAGACGCGACTTCTTCCCTTCCGGCGTCCGCCGGCGGAGCAGAAGAGTGGCAAAGGTCCGGCGACCTTCGACTTTCTTGGGTTCACGTTCTACTGGGCGCGTTCTCGAAAGGGTCGTTGGGGAATGTTATGCAAGACGCGTAGTGCGAGCCTAAGGCGGGCAATCCAGTCCGTCTACGATTGGTGTCGACGCGATCGACACCTTCCGGTAGCGGTGCAGCACAAAGCTCTCACGAGGCGTATCCAGGGTCACCTCAACTACTTCGCGGTGAGCGGCAACTTCCGAAGTTTGCAGCTCGTCTTGGGGCAGGCGAAGCGAATCTGGTACAAGTGGCTCTGTCGTCGGAGCCAGAAGAAGCGCCTCAACTGGGAGCGGTTCACGGATCTGCTTCGTGGCTTCCCGCTTCCCGAGCCTCGGATCAAAGTTCGAATCTGGGGCGCGTAACCACAAGCCGCATCAGCGGAGGAGCCGGATGGTGGAAATCTCCTAGTCCGGATCTGGCGAGGGCTCGGGGTCGGTGACGGCCCCCGGCTACTCTATATCCGCCGCGTGGCGTACAGCCGACCCGGTCCGCACGATGAGCTCGGTGCGCACTACGACGTCGAGGGTCGCGTCACGGCCGAGGTCATCTGCGACTTCGTCGACGCCCCGGACGCCCACTACTACCTGTGCGGTCCGGTGCGATTCATGGCCGACGTCCAGGACGGCCTCGAATCCCGCGGCGTAGCGCCGGAGCGCATTCACTCCGAATCCTTCGGACCGGCGGGCTGAACTGGTGTGGCGGCGCGCCCGTTCCATCGGCGCAGCATCCCTGACTCATTTGATCTCGATAAGGACCGCCGCAGTAGACGTGCTTCCGGTATGTTCCGGCTGTGAGTTCTCGATATTTGTCCGCTGCGTATTGTGCAAGAACTCAGTCGATCGAAATCGGATACGAAACCGGCCATTTGTCTCACCGGTGGTACACAACAGATCGGTCGAGTTTTCCCATTTGCTGGCGCGAAAGATTGGATGAATTCGCTCAAGCGCCTTGGCCTAGATCCCAGTTCGAGTTCCCGCGAATTCGCGGGATGTTGGCGGTTGAGATCGTTCGATACCGAACCAGAGACTGGCCGTTTCAGCAGCGATTTACGCTGACTAGCTCGTTTGCCTCTGTGGGCTATTTAGGGGGTTCGGTTTGGTGCTGCGGTTGGCGCGAAAAATTCGGTTTGAAAGTTTGCCTCCTGGTTTCGCGAATTCCCGCAAAACCAAATCGGAAGTTCGAATCCGTCAGGCTCCGGCATTGAGTCTGCGGTTTCAGAGAATTCCCGCCTTCATCTGACGATGGCCCAAGAAATTCCCGCGATTCCGCCGAGTTTTGGGCGAGGGGCTTTGGGAAGTCGAAGTGGAGACGAGCGGGTGGGGTCGCGTGAGCCCGTGACTCGCCGCCTGTCGGTACTGGCCGGCTGGAGGCCCTACCTCTCCTTCTTCTTGAGCTTTTTTTCCTTTTTTTCCTTCGCCGTAAGTTTGGCCTTGTTGGTCTTCGCCTTGGGTTTCTTGTCTTTGCTTTTCGCCATGCTTCGAGGGTACACCGGATGAGCCCTTGAGAGCCAGTGAAAGCCGTCGATCAATCGCAGTGAGGAGAGGTCGAGTCTGAATCTCGCGCTCTGCCCTTGATAGTTCCTCGAACAGAACATTCTGCATTGCGGCACAGCGGACCGATACTGAGAACTGACAGGTTATATTACACCGGATGTTGCGGCGCCCGGAGGGGCCCCGAGCGACATGAAGGGAAGAGGTGTGCCTATCGAGCGCTTACGATCGACCAGTTCGCTCCGCGCGCTCGTTGCGATCTTCGCGCTGTCGGCCGGTTGTGGCCGGCCGGCGCCGCCCGAGAACGCTCGAGACGAGCCCCGCGAAAAACCGTATTTCACCTCCACCGTTGACACGGACCGGATCGCCGATGCCGATTCGGAGCCGGGCAACTGGATGACGGTGGGGCGGACCTACCGGGAGCAGTACTACAGCCCCCTCGACGATATCGATCGGGAGAGTGTCGACCAGCTCGGGTTGGCCTGGACGTTCGACCTCGACACCAATCGCGGTCAGGAGGCTACTCCGCTCGTGGTCGATGGGACCATGTACCTCGTGACGGCCTGGAACAAGGTCAAGGCTCTGGATGCGAGGACGGGCGACCTGTTATGGGCCTTCGATCCCGAGGTCGATCGGGCCGTCGGCGCACTCACCTGCTGTGATGTCGTGAGCCGCGGTCTGTCGATCTACCAGGGCAGGGTCTTCGTGGCGACCCTCGACGGGCGATTGCTGGCGGTGGACGCGGTGACCGGCGAGGTGCTCTGGGAGGTGCTCACGGTCGAGCCGGGCGCGGGCTACAACATCACGGGTGCTCCCCGGGCCGCGAAGGGCAAGGTCTTCATCGGCAACGGCGGCGCCGACAACGGTCTGCGCGGATACGTCAGCGCCTACGACGTGGACACCGGTGAGCTCGTATGGCGCTTCTATACCGTTCCAGGTGACCCCACCGACGGTCAGGAATCTCCGATCCTCGAGAGGGCCGCCGAGACCTGGTCCGGCGAATATTGGAAGACGGGCACCGGCGGGACCGCCTGGGATGCCATTGTCTACGACCCCGAGCTCGACCAGCTCTACATCGGTGTTGGCAACGGCGGCCCCTGGGACCCGTCGCAGCGCAGTCCCGAAGGCGGCGACAATCTCTTCCTCGCGTCGATCGTCGCGGTCGAACCCGACACGGGCGAGTACCTCTGGCACTACCAGCAGGTGCCCGCGGATGCCTGGGACTACGCGGCGACCCAGCCGATCGTCCTGGCCGATCTCGAGATCGAGGGTCGGACGCGCAAGGTGCTGATGCAGGCGCCGAAGAACGGCTTCTTCTACGTGATCGATCGCAGGACCGGCGAGCTCATCTCGGCCGAGACGATCGTCCCCATCAACTGGGCCGAGCCAGAACTCGACGCCGACGGTCGACCCGTCGTCCGACCGGAGGCGCGATACTGGGAGACGGGGCAGCCGTTCCTCGGTAGTCCGGGACCCGCCGGAGCGCATAACTGGCTACCCATGGCCTATCACCCCGAGATCGGTCTGGCCTACATCCCCGTGACGATTTCGCCCATGGTGTACGCAGGTCTCCAAACCGAAGGCGACACGAGCACGAGGGGTGGCATCGGCCTCGCGGACCTGCCGGGGTTCCGGGCGGTCGACGAAGCGCTGCATGAGCGCGTATTGGCGATGAACCGGGGCTTCCTGCTGGCCTGGGATCCGGTGCGCCAGCAGGAGGTGTGGCGGGTAGAACACTCGACGGCCGTCAACGGTGGCACGCTGGTCACCGGGGGGCATCTCGTCTTTCAGGGCGAGGCCAACGGCGAGTTCGCGGCCTTCGACGCCGAGACCGGCGAGAAGCGATGGGCCTTTGCTTCGCATGGGGGCATCGTCGCGGCACCGGCCACCTACCGCGTCGACGGCGAGCAATACGTGGCGTTGCTGCAGGGCTGGGGCGGTGGCTTTGCGATCGCTTCGGGCGAGGAGTCCCGCCTCTCCGGCCCGAAGCGCAACATCAGCCGCGTGCTGGCTTTCAAGCTCGGAGGGGAGGGGACGCTCCCCGAGCCGCCTCCCTTCCCGGAGCTGGATCCGCCGCCTCCTGTCGGGAGCGCCGCGCAGATAGAAACCGGTCGGATCGTCTACGCGTCCCAATGTGCTCGATGCCATGGTGGCAACGCGGTCGGGGCGACCAACATGCCACCCGATCTGCGCGCGAGCCCCTCGATCTATGGTCGCGAGGTATTCGCGTCGATCGTTCACGGTGGCTCGCGCTCGGACAACGGCATGCCGGACTTCGAAGGCGTCCTGAGCGATGAGTTCGTGGAGGCGATCCGGGCCTACGTCATCGACCGGGCAAACGCCGCGATCGGGAGGGCCGCGCGCGGGAGCCTTGCGAGTGATCGACGGAGCCCTGGGTGACAGATAGGCTTGCCGTAGTGTGCAAGAAGGCAGGCGAGCAGAAAGATTCGAAAACTCAGTCGCTTAGGCGAGCGCGAGGTCCGCGATTTTGGTCCGTCTACTCGAACAAGCTGGCCTGAACTCGGGCTGATGAAAGCTCTGCCGCCGCAATTTCTGATGTTGATCTTCGCCAGCTGGGTGAATCAGATCCAGTCGGGTGTGATCGAATGTCTCCAAAGGGAAAATCAAGCTCTATGCGAACCGCTCGGCGGCAAATGCCTACGATTCACCGACCAGGCGCTCGAGAATCGGTTCATCGAAGAGCGGCACGCCGTAGTCGACATGGATTCC
>JAPYTP010000126.1 GCA_029941885.1 Myxococcota bacterium | reverse complement strand
ACTCCACTCATATCGAACGGATCGAGGTCGCCCGCCTTCGAAGTTCGTGAAATGGGGTCGCGGTAGACAAGAGAATCACTTCGATGGGCGCGATCGGTGGGGGCAGGCTCTCGATCGATCCGAGATCGCCGACCGGTGATTCGACCGACTTCGATCGGCGACGGAGCAGGGTGGGCCACGAAGGAGTCGGGTTCGTCGGTCATCCGGTGCGTTCAGAACAGTCGCCGGTGTTCGTTCGTTCGTCGCCCCGCAGAATCGAGTGGAGAAATACGATGGGCCCTCCCGTCCGAAACGTCTCGCTTCGCAGCGGACGGTCGCGAGGTCGAATCGCCCTCGGAGGTGCCGGGCCGAACGGGAATGCAGCGGGACGTGATAGTGTGGCCCCATTACGCGCCTTCGAGGCGATGTGTAGGACGGACCACAAAGAATGGATGAGGGCGGGGAACAGGCCCAAGGGCACCGCAGCCGACGATGGATTCCAGTCATCGTCGCGATCTTGTTGCTCTTGCTCGTCCTCGCCGCCGGCGTCTTCGGTCTCCGCACATTTCGTGACTCCGGGCCCGCCACGGCGCTTCCGATCGCCGATGTTTCGTCCGAACGGTTGCTCGCTCTGGGCAGCGTCGTCGGATTCGCGGATGCCCACGATACCCATGCCTGGCTCGGGATCCCCTTTGCGAGTCCGCCGGTCGGTCCACTTCGCTGGCGCGCGCCGAAGGCTGCCGAGGCCTGGGCAGATACGCTCGACGCACTCTCTTTCGGCCCCGCATGTCTGCAGCTAGCGGATGAGATCGGGGGGATTGCGGCGGAGGATGACGAGGGGTTCGGGGGCTCCGAGGACTGCCTCTATCTGAACGTCTGGGCGCCTCGAGTCGAATCCGATGACGTCCCAATCGGCGCCGAAAGGCTCCCGGTGATGGTCTGGATACACGGGGGCGGCAACACGATCGGGCACGCTGGCTCGACGATGTCCTACGGTGCGCGACTCGCCGGCACCCAGGGCGTCGTCGTCGTGAGTCTCAACTATCGGCTCGGTCCGCTCGGCTGGTTCTCCCACACGGCGCTGCGCACCACGGCCAACGGCGATCTGGAGACGTCGGGCAATTTCGGGAACCTCGATCAGATTCGTGCGCTCGAATGGGTGCAGGAAAATATCGAAGAGTTTGGCGGCGATCCGGACAACGTCACGATCTTTGGAGAGTCGGCAGGGGCGAGGAACGTCTTCGCGCTGCTGTTGGCAGATGCCGCACGCGGGCTCTTCCATCGAGCGATTGCCCAGAGTGGTTCGACGGACTCCGTGAGTCGCGCCGAAGCAGAGAATCCAAGTCGCGGGGAACCGCCGGGGAAGCGTCACAGTACGGCCGAGGTCGTGGTCTCACTGCTCGTCGACGCGGGGCTCGTGCCGGACCGCGAGGCCGCGCGCGGATACGCCAGCGAACTCCCGGCAGAGGATCTCGCTGATCTGCTGCGGAGTCGACCCGCGCGCGAAATCCTGAACGCCTATCGAAATCCGGAAGATCCCGGCCGGCTCGACGTGCCTCAGCCGATTCGCGACGGCGTGCTCCTGCCCGGTGGCGATTGGGTCGACGTGTTTCGATCCGGTCATTTCAGCCGTGTGCCGCTGATGGTTGGCACGAATCGGGACGAGATGAAGCTCTTCTTCTCACAGGACGTGGAGCACGTGCGGGAGAGTCTCGGGCTGATCTACCGAATCCGAGATCTCGACGACTACGAACGGCGTGCGCGCTATCACAGCGATCTGTGGGCCGTGCGTGCGGTGACGCGGCCCGCGACCGCGATCCACGATTCGGGCTGGGATGAAATCTACGCCTACCGATTCGACTGGGACGAACTGCCGAGCCTGCTCGGGCAGGACCTGTCCGTGCTGCTCGGTGCAGCCCACGGATTAGAGCTGCCCTTTCTCTTCGGGACCTTCGATATTGGCGACCCCTTGCTCAGCCGCCTGCTCTTTCCGGCTGAGACTCGGGCCGACCGTGAGCGGTTGGCCGAGGAGATGATGGGCTATTGGGCCGAGTTCGCGCGAATCGGAAAGCCGGACCGGGGCGGGCGAGGAGACCTTCCCGAGTGGATGCGCTGGTCGACGGCTGGGCAGGGGGCAGCAAATCTCCTGATCCTCGACAGCCCGTCGGACGGAGGCATCCGGGTGGCACGGACGACGCTGTCCAGGGACCACGTGATCGCCGCGGTGGACGCCGAGCCGGAGCTCGAGCAGGCCGAGAAATGTGCGCTCTTCCTCGATCTCTTCTCCCGACGGCCGGATTTCGATCCCGAGGAATTTCGCCGAATCGGGCGCAGGGGCTGTGCCGAATTCGGTCCGGGCTCGTTCACGGGACCCACGGTCCCACGCTGAGCAGCATCCCCTGCCGATCCGCTTCCCTGCTTTGGTGGCCGGCTGCCATGGTCTAGACTCGCGCGCCCTGACGTGTGGAGCTCCGGGTGAGATGATTTCGAATCGCCATGAAACAGAGAATCGGACCCGTTCGGCGGCCGATGTCCTCGATCGACTCTTCGACGTCGTGAAGGCGCGCCGGGACGAGCGCCCGGACGGAAGCTACGTCGTGGGATTGCTCGATGGCGGCTGGGAGGCGATGGAAGCCAAGCTGCGCGAAGAGGCGCAGGAAGTGGTCGACGCCGCGCGCGACGAGAGCGATCGAGCGTTGGCCCACGAGTCGGCTGATCTGCTCTTTCATCTCTGGGTGCTGCTCGCCTCTCGCGGTGTCGAGCCAAGCGCGGTCTACGCGGAACTCGAGCGACGTCTCGGGTTGGGGGGCCTAGAGGAAAAAGCCTCTCGAACGACGACGGCCGCACAGCCCGGCACGGACGCGGGAAAATGATTCCGGACGAACGGCTCCGAATCGCGGTTCCTTCGAAGGGCCGGCTGCGCGAGGCTGCGCTGTCGACCCTTGAACGTGCGGGACTCCGTTTCAAGATTTCGGGCAGGCGCTTGTTCTCGGTCTGCTCGGATACCGGTACCCGAATCATCTTCACGAACACGGCGGATATCCCGGTGCTCGTCGCGGAGGGTGTCGTCGATCTCGGCATCACAGGCAGTGATCAGGTTCTCGAGAAGCGTGTCGACGTCGTCGAGCATCGTCGCCTGGGGTTCGGACGCTGCCGGCTCTCGATCGCCGTCCACAAGGACGCGCCCTACCGCTCCAGTGCCGATCTGGCGGGGAAGGTGGTCGGCGCGAAGTTCGTGAACCTCGCGCGGGACTATTTCGAGAGCAAGGGCGTCGCGAACGTCCAACTCATCGAGATTCAGGGAGCTGTCGAGGTGATGGTCTTGCTGGGGCTGGTCGACGGCATCGTTGAGATCGTCGAGACCGGCAACAGCCTGGTCGAGAACGATCTGATCGAGCTCGAACAGGTTCTCGAGGCCGAGGCCGTCCTGATCGGCTCGGCCGAGCCTCGGGACGCTGAACTCTCGGACCAGTTGCTCCGGCGGATCGACGGGGTGCTCGCTGCCGCTCGATACACCCTGCTGGAATACAACTGTCCGGCGGATCGGATCGAGGAGGCGACGCGAATCACGCCGGGATTCTCCTCGCCCACGGTCGGATATCTTCAGGACCACGCCTGGCTGGCTGTGAAGGTGCTCGTCGAGAAATCGACGACCCAGCGTGTGATCGACGCGCTCGAAGGGATTGGCTGCGTCGCGATCCTGGAGACCGAGCTGCGACACGCCCGCCTCTAGCCCGCCTCTAGCCCGCCTCTAGCCCGCCGCTAGGCCGCCGCTAGCCGACCCAGCGAGTCCGAAATCGGGATGTTTCGAATGAGCGTCCAGAAAATACCGACTCAGTTCACCTGATGGACCGTCGATCATTCAGGTTTTACCTGGAGTGGGGTTTTTCACTCGAAGATGGAGTGAATCCTTGAGAACGACCCGTGGTAAAGGTGGGTTTAGGGCCGGATTATTCGCCGGTTGATGAAATTCTCCATTACTCATTTCTTGAAATGGTCGATGAAAATCCCAAAACAGAGGGGATTTACCCTCTCGTGTGGAGACCGGATTTGGCCAGAGTTCTCGTGATCGATGAATGCCAGGAGTTTCGCGATTGGGCGGCGGTGGTGCTGCAGAGCGAGGGCTTCGATGTGATCGAAACGCGTGACATGCTCGCGGGCTTGCAGCGGGCGGTCGAGGACTCGCCGGATCTCGTCGTTCTCTCAGGATACTTTTCCGCGCTCGACGGCCTCGAAGTCTGCGAACGAATCGCGAACGATCCCGCTTCCCGAGGCATTCCGATCATCGTGGTCGCGGACGACTCGGCGCCGAGGCTCGGACTTCGTGCGTGGCGTGCGGGCGCAGCCGCCGTGGCTCCGCGGTCCTTCCTCGCGGCCGATCTGTGCGGGCCTGTCCACGACCTGCTTTGTCTATCGGGCAGCGCCCGGACTCCTCCGGCTGCGAGTCATGCGATCCCGTTGCGGCAGCGCCTTCTTTCCTGATCGGATTCTCGAAGCACACCGCTCGGTCGACGGACCCGAACGGTTTCGAGTCGGGTCGGGCCGGATAACGTCGCGGTCTTTCCGGTCGCTCTTCTCCGGGCGAGACCGAGCGCGCTCGAGATGACCAGGGCGCCACCCACGACAGTCCAGATGTCCGGCTGCTCACCGAAGATGAGCACGCCCCAGACAACGGCAAATACCACCTGCAGATACGAAAGAGCCGTTCCGTGGGCGGCGGGCAGCACCGCGAGTCCGCGCGTCAAGCTCACCTGGCCTACCTGGGTCGCCAGGCCGATTCCGAGCAGAAACACCCATTCGGAGCCCTCGGGCCAGATGAAGTTCGGCAGCATCGTCGGGATTCCGGCCGGGACCGTGACGAGTGGGAAATAGAAGACGATGACCAGGGCATCCTCGCTCCGGCTGAGGCGCCGCACGACAACGTAGGCGGCGGCGCTGAAGGCCGCGCCCGCGACTGCGACGCCAACCCAGAAGGGATCGAGGTCGGAAGCACCGTCCCCGAAGAGCAGTGTCGGTCGCGTTACGAGGACCACGCCGATCATGCTGATCGAGGTGGCGACCAGAACCCGCCGCGTAATCGCTTCGCGCAGGAACAGGCCGGCAAAGATCGCCGTAAGCGGCGGATGCAGATATTGCAGGACAGTGGCTTCCGCCAGGGGCAGATGAGTGACGGCTCCGTATACGCACGAGAGTCCAGCAAAGCCGAGCCCACCGCGGATCCATAGCCACAGCCGATCTTCGCCCCAGGGTGACAGGCCTGCTCGGCGAAGCAGAGACCAACTGAGCACCAGGCTCACGATCGCACGGGCAACCACGATCTCCTGACTCGGGATTCGCTCGCCGACGAGCTTGACCAGGACGGTCATTACGCTGAAGGCGAGGGCGCTCAGCATCATCAACAAGGCGCCGCGCTGCATCGGTTCCCTTCGTGCCGGCGCGATGCCGAGTGCGAATCTTGTCACGATTTGGCCGGGTCCGCCCGCCGCGGGTAGACTCGCCGGCCGGAGCACCACTCGATGACAGATCTCTCGAAATGCATTCGACATCTCAGGGACCTCGTCGCCATTCCCTCGGTCAATCCGATGGGCCGCGACGATCTTCCACCCGAGATCGTGGGTGAGCAGGCGCTGGCCGAGCACGTTGCGGCCGAGCTGAATCGCCTCGGGATGGATGCGGAATTGATCGGCCAGAACGGCCGCACGAGCGTCGTTGCAGAAGCACACGTCTCGTCGAGCGCGGAGACGCTTCTGATTGCGAGCCACCTCGACACCGTGCCCGTCGATGGCATGGTCATCGACCCCTTCGATCCAGTGGTCGAGGGCGAAACGCTTCTCGGACGTGGGTCCTGCGACACCAAGGCCGGGATGGCCTCGCTCCTCGAGGCCCTCGAGCGAGTCCTCGAACACGGTCGTTTGAAGCGGAATATCGTGGTCGTGGGCGAATCGGACGAGGAACTCGGCAGCCTCGGCGTCTCCGATGTGCTGGCTCACCTGGGCGATCGCCGACCCGATTGGGTCTTGGCAACGGAGCCCACGGATCTCCACGTAATCAATGCTCACAAGGGAGTCGTCCACTCCCGGGTCTGTGCGCGTGGTCGCGCCTGTCATAGCTCGGAGCCCACCCAGGGCCGAAACGCCATCGTTCTGCTCGCACAAGCGATCCTGGCGATCGAGGCGGGCGCGTCCATCTTCCTCGAGCGACCCCATCCGCAACTCGGGCCAGCGACGCTCTCGATCGGGATCGTACGCGGCGGCCAGGCGCCGAATATCGTTCCCGATCAGGCCCAAATCTGGGTCGACCGCCGAACCCTTCCCGGTGAGACGCCTGAGATCGTGCGAACCCAACTCGAAGCGAGCCTCGCGCAGGCGGGCATCGAGGCGGAGGTCACGGTCGAGAGCTGCACCGAAGAGAAGCCACCGCTCGAGTCCGATCCCGAGGGTCCCGCGGCGCGGGCGACGGCCGAAGCCCTCGAGTCCGTCGGACTGGCGGGGGAGTGTGGGCACGTCGCTTTTGGCACCGACGCCGGCGTTTTCGCGCGGGCCGGTGTGCCGGCTGTCGTACTCGGCCCGGGCTCGATCAGCGTCGCGCATACCGCGCGGGAGTTCGTGCCGATCGGCGAAGTCGAGACGATGGTTCGGATCTTCGAGCGGTTGCTCGAGTCCGAGGGCGCGGGGAGCTAGAGCCCCAGAACCTCGACGCCTGGGTCGCGGCCGCGGAAATCCTGCTCGAGACGGGCGAAGGAAAAGAGGCGATGCGATTGCTCGCGCGCGCACGAAAGGCCCATCCGACGGCCGGGGCGATCCGTACGCTTACCCTCCAAGCGCTGCAAGTCCGCTAGTCGGGAACCGACGCGCCGATCCTGCGGTGGCGCGCGGAGCTTTGGCGCCTAGCGAAGCGTGACCCGGACCGGGATCCATCGCTGGACGATCGGGCCGATCATCCCCTCCCGTTTCCAGTGCGATAGCGTGGCATCGAGCAGACCGCGTAGCTGCCTGTCCTCCTGGCGGACCGCCCAGGCGAGTTCCTCCTCGGTGAGTGGTCGGTAGAGGCCGTGGAGGTCTCGCTGTTCGATGTCTCCAGCGAGACGCCAGACGGTCGGCGCGTCGTGGATGAAATAGTCGATCCGATCGGCCCGGAGACTGCGCAGGCCCTCCTCGACATTGCCGAATCCGAAGCTCGATGATCGGGGCAGGCTGGTCGCTACGTAGCGTTCGCCGCTGGTGCCACGTTGGTATCCGACGCGCGCGCCGGAGCGCCGAATTCCCTGGATCCGACCGAAGCGGGCGATGTCGCGGGAGCGAATCAACGCGAGTTGGCCGACCTCCATATAGGGAATCGAGAAGGCCACGCGGTCGGAGCGTTCCGGCGTGATCGAGAGTCCGCTCATCACGACATCGACATCGCCGCGTTCGAGTGCGTCGAGGAGTTCTGGGAAGGGAAAACGGGCGAACTCGATCTTTCGGTCCAGTGCATCGCCCACCATTCGCGCGAGGTCGGCCTCGATGCCGACGATTTCACCCTCGATCTCGAAGATGACGGGCGGATAGTTCGGCGAGATGCCCACGCGCAGCACCGGGCGATTGTCGAAAAGCGCGCCTGGACCGGCACATCCCCCCGCGATCGCCAACGCGAGGATCGAGCCCAGACAAGCGGAGACCCCACGCGCCAGGAGCCGGCTCTCGGGCGGTCTGCGCGACGGTCTCCGGCGGGGTCTATCGAGGCGGCGCCTCTCGGGGATCGGCCGGTCTAGGCTGGTCACGGGGTCCTCCGCGAGTGTTGGAGCAAGCTACTGCCTTGCACGGCGAACCGCCAATTTCTACTTTGCGTCGCCGACCGCATGGGGCGCCGATTCGGCGACCCGGCGGGGTCGAAGGGAGAGCGCGGATGAGTGGGGCCAAGCCGAAGACCGTTCTGCGGAGCGCATATCAGGTTCCGGATTACTTGATCGAGCGCGTCGACCTCGCCTTCGATCTCAGCGAGGACGAAACCCTCGTCGAGGCTCGGCTCTCGGTGCGCAGACGATCGGACGGTTCGCTCTCTCCGGGGACGAACGTGCCCCTCGTGCTCGATGGCGAGGATCTCGAATTGCGCGAGATCGAGATCGACGGTGAGCCCCTCGACGCGTCCGCCTACCGCGTCGAAACGGATCGTCTGGTCCTCGAGTCGCCGCCCGCGCGATTCGAGTTGCGGACTCTGGTTGCGATCCACCCCGAAACGAATACTGCGCTGTCGGGGCTCTACAAGAGTGGTGGCAATTTTTGCACGCAATGCGAGGCGATGGGCTTCCGGCGGATCAGCTATTTCCTCGATCGTCCGGACGTGATGGCGCGCTATTCGGTGTCGATCGAGGCGGATCGAGAACGGTATCCGGTGCTGCTCTCGAATGGTAATCGCATCGAGGCCGAGGAACTCGCGGAGGGGCGCCATCGCGTACGTTGGGAGGATCCCTTCCCGAAGCCCAGCTATCTCTTTGCGCTCGTCGCCGGAGATCTCCGCTGCCACGGCGGCGAGTATCAGACTGCGTCCGGCCGCGATATCCGACTCGAGATCTGGGTCGAGCCCCAAAACGTCGACGCCTGTGATCACGCGCTTCGCTCGCTCACGCGCGCCATGAAATGGGACGAGGAATGTTTCGGCCTCGAGTACGACCTCGATATCTACATGATCGTCGCGGTCGGCGACTTCAACATGGGGGCCATGGAGAACAAGGGACTCAACGTCTTCAATTCGAAATATGTTCTCGCGCTACCCGAGACAGCGACGGACGATGACTATGAAGGGATCGAATCGGTCATCGCCCACGAGTATTTTCACAACTGGACCGGTAATCGCGTCACCTGCCGTGACTGGTTCCAACTGACGTTGAAAGAGGGTCTCACGGTCTATCGCGATCAACGTTTCAGCGAAGACATGACTTCCGAAGCGGCTGTTCGGATCGCGAATGTGAAACAGCTGCGCGGACGACAGTTCCCCGAAGACGAGGGGCCGATGGCTCATCCGATCCGCCCCGATTCCTATATCTCGATGGACAATTTCTACACCGCGACGGTCTATGAAAAGGGCGCGGAGGTGATTCGGATGTATGACGCGCTGCTCGGGCAGGACGGCTTCCGCAAGGGAATGGACCTCTATTTCGATCGCCATGATGGTCAGGCCGTGACCTGTGACGATTTTCGATTCGCGATGGCGGACGCCAACGGTCGTGACCTGACCCAATTCGAGCGCTGGTACGCTCAGGCCGGGACCCCGCGCTTGCGCGCCGAGGGCCGTTTCGATTCGAACACGAATAAGTACCGACTCAGCCTGGCCCAGGACTACCCCGAGACCGCCTTCGAAATCACGGACGCGGCCAAGCGAAAGCCGCTGCATCTGCCCGTCCGCGTCGGATTGATCGCTCCCGACGGGGCATCGATTCCGATTCGGCTCGAGGGCGACCGGGTGGGGGCGACGAGTGAAACGAGTCGAGTCCTCGAATTGACCGAGGCCGAGCAGACCTTCGTGTTCGAGGGAATAGAGGAGGAGCCGGTGCCCTCGCTGCTGCGCGGATTCTCGGCGCCGGTTCGGCTCGAGATGGATCGGAGCGCGGAGTCCGCAGCGCTCCAGATGGCTCACGACGAAGACGCCTTCAATCGCTGGGACGCCGGGCAACAACTCGCTCTCGGTCTGCTGGTCGAGTCCGCCGAGATCATTCATGCCGGGGGGACGCCTGGGCTCGATCCAGCATTTTCGGCGGCCTGGGCCGGGCTCCTGAGCGACGATTCTCAGGACGGAACCCTGCGCTCCCTAGCGCTAATCCTGCCCGCCGAGCGAGTCATCGCGCAGGAGATGGACGTGATTCGCCCGGATGCAATCCATGACGCGCGGGAGGCGATGCTGCGCGGATTGGGCGAGGCGCACCGTGCTGCGCTGTGGTCGCTGTATCGAGACCTCGCCACGAACGCACCCTACCGCCACGAGCGCGAACAGATCGATCGAAGGCGTATTCGCAACCTCGCACTTCGCATGCTCGCGGTGACCGAAGAAGAGCAGGCGATCGAGGCGGCCTGGTCGCAATTCGAGCAGGCCGACAACATGACCGATGCCCAGGCCGCCTTCGTGGTCCTCGCAGATCAGGATCACGCGCGGCGAGACGACGTCATCGCGGCTTTTTACGAGCGTTGGAAGGACGATCCTCTCGTTCTCGACAAATGGTTCACCCTCCAGGCCAGCTCGAGTCGTCCCGATACCCTCGATCGCGTTCGAGAACTCTCCGAGCACCCGGATTTCAATCTCGCGAATCCGAATCGGGTCCGATCGCTCATCGGTGCCTTCTGTTCCGGGAATCAGGTAAGGTTCCACGGCGCGCGGGGAGCGGGGTACGTATTCCTGGCGGACTACGTCCTGGCGCTCAATGAATCGAATCCCCAGGTTGCCTCACGGATGGCTTCGATCTTCAACGACTGGCGTCGTTACGACGAGGATCGCCAGATGGCGATCCAGGTCCAGTTGGAGCGGATTGCGTCGAGCCAATCGCTCTCGAAAGATGTCTACGAAATCGTCAGCCGCGCACTCTCTCGCTGAGTCGCGCATCAGAAAGAATGACCATGGCCAATTTTCATGATTTTCAAGCGAAGACCATTCGGGGTGACGACTGTGCTCTCTCGTCCTTCGAGGGCAAAGTCTGCCTCGTGGTGAACGTGGCTTCGGCCTGCGGCCTGACGCCCCAATACGACGGCCTGCAGCGTCTCTATTCCGAATATCGGGACCGGGGGCTCGAGATCCTCGCGTTCCCCTGCAACCAATTCGGGAAGCAAGAACCGGGGACAGAGAGCGAGATCGCGAAATTCTGTGAGACGAATTTCGGGGTCGAGTTTCCGATGTTCAGCAAGGTCGAGGTGAACGGGGATGCGCGCGATCCGCTCTTCGGATGGCTGACGAGCGTCGAGGTCGGGCCCGACAACGCGGGTGATGTCGCATGGAATTTCGCGAAATTCCTCGTCGGTCGAGATGGGGAGTTGATTGCGCGCTTCGAACCACCGACGGAGCCATGCTCCGAACCCGTCAAGCAGAAGATCGAATCGGCGCTCGTTTGATCGAAGCGAGCGAGGGAGCAGCATGAAGGGTCTCAATCCCGGGCAACCGATCCTGACGGCGAAGGGCCTGGGCCGTCGCTTCGGCGATCGCGCCATCTTGAAGGGCGCCTCGTTCAGCCTGCAGCCCGGCGATCGCGTCGGCGTGCTCGGTCCGAACGGGGTTGGCAAGTCCACGCTCATGAAGATCCTCGCGCGGCGTGACGAGGAATACGAGGGGCATCTCCATATCGCGAGGGGCGCAACGGTCGGCTACGTCTCCCAGGAGCCCGAACTCGATTTCGACAAGAGTGTCCGCGAAAACGTCGAGGTTGCGGTCAGGCACACGCGCGACCTGATCGCGCGCTATGAGGGGATCCTCGAGGCCTGGGAAGATCCCGACGTCATGGCTGATGAGGAGAGAATGAACAAGCTCCTCGAGGAACAGGGAAACGTCCAAGGCGAGCTCGAGGCCCTCGACGCCATGGATCCGGCGGCCCTCGCTAATCGAATAGAGGTGGCGATGGAGGCCTTGCGATTGCCTCCTGGCGAGCGCGATGTGCGTTCTCTCTCGGGCGGCGAGAGGCGGCGCGTCTCGATTTGCAAGGAGCTGCTGGCCCACCCCGACGTCCTGATCCTCGACGAACCGACGAACCATCTCGATGCGGATACGGTCGCCTGGCTCGAGACTTTTCTGGACGGCTATTCCGGAACCTACGTGCTCGTCACGCATGATCGATATTTCCTCGACCGCGTCGCGACCCGGATGCTCGAGGTCTATCACGGCGAAGTGAGGTCGTACGAGGGCAACTATTCGAATTTCCTCGAGGCCAAGGAAAAGCAGCAGGAGATCAACGATCGGACCGATGCCAATCTCCTGAAGGCGGCCGCACGAGAACTCGAGTGGATTCGATCGACGCCCCAGGCGCGGCGCACCAAATCGAAGGCGCGTATCTCGGCCTACGACGATCTCGTCGAGAAGGCGAGTCGGATCGAGCCCGCGGAAGAAATCGATCTACGCATTCCTTTCGGGCCGCGACTCGGGAGCAAGGTCGTGAGTCTGCGAGGGGTCACCAAGGGGTACGACGGTCGCGTGCTCATCGACGATTTCGACTTTGATATGCCGCCCGGTGCGATCGTCGGTGTGACGGGCGCGAACGGTCTCGGTAAGACGACACTCGTCAACATGATCGTGGGCCGAGAGGGACCGGACGCTGGGACCATCGAAGTCGGTGAGACCACTAACTTCTGCTACGTGGATCAGACGCGCCAGACCCTGCGAGACGACTTGACGGTCTACGACGAAGTCTCCGACGGGTCCGATGTGATCGAGTATGGCGACAAGACGCTCTCCGTCAGACACTATCTGGCGCGCTTCCTCTTCAGCGGTTCGATTCAGCAGACCGAAGTCGGACGTTTGTCGGGTGGGGAGCGCAATCGTCTTCAGCTGGCGAAGAGTCTGCGGAAGCCGTCGAACTTCATCATTCTCGATGAGCCGACGAATGACCTCGACTTGATGACCCTTCGCGTTCTCGAGGAATCGCTCTTGGCCTATCCCGGCTGTGCGCTCGTCATCACCCACGATCGCTATTTCCTCGATCGCGTCGCTACGCATATTCTCGGATTCGAGGGGGATGGCGAGATCGAGTTCTGCAGTGGTTCGTGGGATTTCTACACGGAGCAGCGTGCCAAGCGACTCGCCGCAGCGGGAGGCGCCAAATCGCAGAAGTTCAAGCACCGCAAGATCGGCCGCGGCTGATCGATTCGCGCAGGGCGGATGCGCGAGGAACGTGCATTCGCCGACCTGAAAATGCCATACGGAGGATCAGCCCCGATGATTCGTCATGTCGCGCTGTTTCGATTGAAGGAAGATGCTCCCGCAGGCACGCGACAGGCGCTCGAGGAGGGCCTCTCCCTGATCGCGCAGACGATCTCCGAGATCTCGAACTACGAGTACGGTGGAGATCTCGGATTGCGTGAAGGGAATTTCGACTTCGGCGTCGTCGCGGACTTCGAGAATGCGGAGAGCTTCGAGACCTACGTGAATCATCCCGAGCACCAGGCTTTCCTGAAGAAACGGTTGATGCCGGTGCTGGCTGAACGCGTCTCGGTTCAAATCGAGATCTAGTCGCTTCGGCTGCCTATTTTCCTGCGTCCGCTGACATGGCGCATCTGAGCGCCGAAATCCGCTCGTCGGCTTGACACCCGTCTGGGCGCGCCGATCTCACTCGCCATCGGACGATTCCCGTTCGATGGGAGGTGCCGATGCGCTTCGATAAGTTGACCATCAAGAGCCAGGAAGCTCTTCAAGAAGCCCAGAACCAGTGTGCGGAACGGGGCCATCAGAGCATCGAGGCCATCCATCTGCTTGCTGCACTTCTTGCGCAATCCGAGGGCATCACGGTCCCCGTCCTCCAGAAGCTTGGCGTTTCCATCGACGCGCTCGCGGGTGAAGTCGAACGTCTTCTCGAGCAGCAGCCGAAAGTGACTGGCGGCGCACAGCCCCAGATGAGTGTCGGCCTGAACCGGATCGTAGAGGGAGCCTTTGCGGAGGCCGAATCCCTTCGCGACGAATACGTGTCGACCGAGCACCTCGTGTTGGCGATGTCACGTGACGAGAGTGACGCTGCGGGCCGTTCCTTGCGCGGGGTGGGCGCGAATTACGAGGGAGTCCTCGAATCCCTGGCGGTGATTCGTGGTTCCGTCCGGGTCACGGACCCGGAACCCGAATCCAAATTCCAGGCCCTCGAAAAGTTCAGCACCGACCTCACGGACGCCGCTCGCCTCGGAAAGCTCGACCCGGTTATCGGGCGCGACGAGGAAATCCGACGGGTCGTTCAGGTGCTTTCCCGTCGCAGCAAGAACAACCCGGTTCTGATCGGTGAGCCCGGAGTCGGTAAGACCGCGATCGCCGAAGGTCTGGCCCTTCGCGTGGTCGCCGGGGACGTTCCGGAGACGCTCAAGAATCGCAGGGTCGTCTCACTCGATATCGGTTCTCTCATCGCTGGGGCGAAATACCGTGGTGAGTTCGAGGATCGATTGAAGGCGGTTCTGCGCGAAGTCTCAGAGGCCGACGGTCAGGTCATCCTGTTTATCGATGAGCTTCACACGATCGTGGGTGCCGGAAACGCCGAGGGCTCGGCGGATGCTGCGAACATGCTCAAGCCCGCGCTCGCGAGGGGAGAGCTGCGCTGCATCGGGGCGACGACACTCGATGAGTATCGCAAGTACATCGAGGGGGACGCCGCACTGGCTCGGCGCTTCCAACCCGTATTCGTCGGAGAGCCGTCCGTCGACGACACGGTCTCGATTCTGCGTGGCTTGAAGGAACGCTACGAGGTGCATCACGGCGTGAGAATCCAGGATGCTGCACTCGTCGCGGCCTCCACGCTCTCCCACCGATATATCACGGATCGGTTCCTTCCGGACAAGGCGATCGATCTCATCGACGAGGCGGCCAGCCGGGTTCGGGTGCAGATCGACTCGATGCCGGAGGAACTCGATCAGCTGGAGCGCAAATGCACACAATTGGAGATCGAGCGGGAGGCACTCAAAAAGGAATCCGACGACGCGAGCCAGCAGCGGTTCGACGCGGTCGAACTCGAGATCGCCGATCTACGCGAAGCGACTGACACCCTGAAGGGCAGCTGGCAGATCGAGAAGGCGCTGATCGCGGGGGTCCGCGAGGCGAAGGAGCGCCGAGAATCACTCACCGCCGAGTACGCACGGGCCGAGCGAGCAGGAGATCTCGAACGAGCGGCGGAACTGCGTTATGGCAAGCTCGTCGAACTCGAGAATCAGATCGCCGAGAAGCAGAAAGAACTCGAGACGCTCCAGGCGGATGGCAGTGTTCTCTCGGAGGAGGTGACGAGCGAAGAAGTCGCCGAGATCGTCTCGAAGTGGACCGGTGTGCCGGTTTCCAAGATGCTCGAAGGGGAACAGGAAAAACTGCTCGAAATGGAGAACCGTCTCGGAAAGCGGGTGATCGGCCAGGAGGAGGCGCTCGCAGCGGTCTCGAACGCAGTCCGGAGGGCGCGTGCGGGTCTCCAGGATCCGAGCCGACCCATCGGTTCGTTCATCTTCCTCGGCCCCACCGGGGTCGGGAAGACCGAGACCGCTCGCGCAGTTGCCGAGTTCCTGTTCGACGACGAGCAGGCGATGGTTCGTGTCGACATGAGCGAATTCATGGAGAAGCACTCGGTCTCCCGTCTCCTCGGAGCGCCGCCCGGCTACGTTGGATACGACCAGGGTGGCTTCTTGACAGAGGCGGTCAGGCGGCGGCCCTACAGTGTCGTACTGTTCGACGAGATCGAGAAGGCCCATCCGGATGTCTTCAATATCTTCCTCCAGCTTCTCGATGACGGACGCCTCACGGATGGCCAGGGGAGGACGGTCGACTTCCGGAACACGGTCCTGATCATGACTTCGAATATCGGCAGTCAGCATATCGTCGAGTTGGGCATCGAGGACGAATCCGAAATGCGGACTCGAGTAACCGACGCACTACGAGGACATTTCAAACCCGAGTTCCTGAATCGGGTCGATGACGTAGTGATCTTTCGTGCGCTTCGCGCCGAGCAGATCAGTCATATCCTGGACATCCAGCTCGAGCAATTGCGGGCGCGCCTGGCGGATCGAAGGATTGCGCTCGAACTCAGTGAAGCGGCGCGCGACTTCCTCGCCCGACGTGGCTACGACCCACAATACGGGGCGCGTCCGCTCAAGAGGCTGCTCCAGCGGGAAGTACAGGATCCTCTGGCAATGCGGATCCTCGAGGGGGAATTCGCGGACGGTGCGACGGTTCGTGGAGAACTCGCCGAGAGCGGTGAAGGCCTTGCCTTCACGTGAGCAGACTCTGCTCGGCGCTCGAAACTCTTGGTGGTATCCCCCCGTTTTTGCATGGGTTGAGATGGGACGGGGGCGATTAGCGCCCGTCTGAAGTACATTGGCAGGGCGAGAGGGCGACGAGTCATCGCGCTCGCGACTCGGAGGTGTGAATGGGTTCAGTCGAGGTGGCTCCGATCTCGCTACCGCGAGAAACCGAACGCTTCGTCCGTACCTGGTTCACGATCTACGAGGGCGATCCCCACTGGGTTCCGCCTCTCTTCTTCGAGCGCAAGCAATTTTTCGACCCTCGGAAGAATCCCTATTTCGCGCACGCCCGCGTCGCCTATTTCATCGCGACCCGTGATGGCCGCGACGTCGGGACGATCGCGGCCACCGTCGACA
>JAPYTP010000125.1 GCA_029941885.1 Myxococcota bacterium | reverse complement strand
CCAACGACTCGTGCGTTCGAATCCGGGCCTGGGGCCTCGCGATCTTCGCGATCGGCATCTGGGCGCTGCTCGTCACGAATTCGGCCGAGGCCCAGCAGGTCCAGGTTCCGAGCTATGTCCTGGCGCAGGTTCTGGGTTCGGATCCAGCGCGCGAAGCCACGCCGGATCCAGCGGGCTCCGACCGCGCACGGGTCAATCTCGTGGCCCACCAGATGCGCCAGACCTTCGAAGATCAGTTGGTGGCGGGTGTCAGTCGGCCGAGTATCGAGCTCGAAGTTCATTTCGATTTCGATTCGGTGCAGATTCACGCCGAGAGCGCACCCGAGATCGAGGCGGCGGCCGAGGTTCTCAACCGGCACTTCCCGGGTACGCGGTTTCGGGTTGCGGGATATACCGATGCGTCCGGGGCCGTGGACTACAACCAGCAGCTCTCTGAACGTCGTGCGATCGCGGTCTGGCAGGTCCTGGTCAACGACCATGGCGTGGTGGCCGATCGCCTCGAGCGCGTCGGGTTCGGGGAGGAAGATCCTTCTCTCGAAGCCACGGATGCGCAGCGGCGGCGTGTCGAACTGCAGATCCTCCGTGAAGAAGTCGGAGAGGCTCGAACGCTCTAGACCGGTCCCATCGCGACATGAGGTTCGGGAGGGAGCGCGACTTCGATCGCGTCTCCCTCTTTCACGTTTCCGCCGACGAGCACCACCGCCATCACGCCGCCGCGCCGCACGAGTGCCCCTTCTTCTCCGCGATAGGCGAGCCGTTGCATCAGGCCCTCACCGACGTCGTTCAGCTGAGCGCAGGGATTCCGGAGACCGGTCAACTCGATGACCGCATCGGGTCCCAGCTCGAGCCGGGTTCCGGTCGGAAGCGCGTGCAGGTCGAGGCCCTCCGTGAGCACATTTTCGCCGAGCCGACCGGGACCGACTTCGTAGCCCGCTTTTTCGAGTTCGGAGAGCAGTTCCGACTGAAGCAGATGGACCTGTCGCAGGTTGGGCTGGGTCGGATCGATCGCGACCCGCGAGCGATGCTGCACGGTCCTGCCCGAATGGGCGTCGCCTTCGACGCCGAGCCCCTCGAGCAGGCGTCCCTCCCCGACGGGTTTCTTCGTGAAGGCGTGTGCCTCGCTCACGCTGAGGCTGGCGACTCGTCCGGCACGTTGGTTCCTCGTTTCTTTGGGCGCGTGGGCGCGGCGGTATGCCACAGGCGCGTCCTCGGGCGTCGCGGGCGGGATCGGCAGGCAACGGGATCTCGTCTAGCATCTGGGAATGACGCAAGAATCCGACGCGAAAAACCAACCCCGGGGTGTCCCCCAGTCTCGTGCCGAACTCGACCCGCAATGGCAGCGCGCCTTCGAATGGGTCGAAAAGGAACTCTCTGCCGAGATCATCAGCTTCGAACGGCAGCCGAGATGGCGCCCGGCGTTCTTTGTCGAGGCGCTACGGGACGGCGAGAGCCTTCCGCTCTATCTGCGGGGTGAGCGCGGCGAACTCGACCACGGCGCCTATCCCTTCGAACACGAAGCACGCGTGCTGCAGGTGATGGAGTCGGAAGGGCTGCCGGTACCGCATATCTATGGGATCAGCCCCGACCCCAAGATGATCGTGATGGACAAGATGCCCGGGCGTGTGGACCTATCGACCGCGGAGAACGAAGGCGAGCGTGTCTCGGCGCTGAACGACTATATGGATCTGCTCGCGGATCTTCATGCGATCGATCCCAAGCGCTTCGAGGAGATCGGCGTCGAGAAACCCCAGGACCCCGAGGCCGCGGGTTTCGCGGATCTGGCTCGCTGGGAGAAGCATTTTCGCGATGCGAAGAACCGTCCCGAGCCGATCATCGAGTTCATCTACGGCTGGCTGCGGCGCAACGTGCCGACGGAGCGCTACGAGGTCTCGTGTCTGCAGGTGGATTCAGCGCAATTCCTCTTCGACAAGGGGCGTGTCACCTCCTTTCTCGATCTCGAACTCGCCTGCCTGGGAGATCCCGCCGCGGATCTGGCAGGGATGCGCGGGCGAGACCTCGCGGAGCCGATCGGAGATTTAAAGCCCGCCTTCGAACGCTATTTCGAGAAGACGGGCAAGCCGATTCCGAAAGAGGTGATCGACTATCACACGGTGCGCTTCAATCTGGCGACACCGACCACGTGCGCCCCGATCGTTCATGCCCCGCCCGATACAGTCGACTACATCCAGTATCTCGCCTGGTATTGGGTCTGGTCCCGCGCAAGCGTCGAGATCATGGCCGACATGGCCGGGATTGCCCTGCCGATACCGGAGATCTCCGAGCCGACCCAGACCCTCTACGGCCCCGCGCACGATCTGCTCGTCGACAAGCTCGGCAGTCTTCGCAGCGCGAACGATGATTTCTTGCGATACGAGCTGGATACGACCTGGCGCAACGCCAGCTATCTGAAGCGAGTCGAGTCGATGTGGCCTGAGATGGAGCTTCAGGAAGCGTCGGAGATCGATGCGCTGATCGGGCGCGTGACCCAGCCACTCGATCGAGAAGCCGATCTCGAGACGTTCGTCCTCGAGCACGGGGCCGCGAAGGAAGAGGAACTCTTGCAGTTCTTCCAGAAGAGATGCCGACGCCAGGAAGCGCTCTTCGAGCCGGTCGCGCGGGAGCTCAAGGGAGCGAAGATCCAATTGTTGTAGCGCCCTGGGCGATGTTCCCGGGGCGAGGGGTGAGGATCGAAGATGATCGATCACATCAGTACCTATGCGAAGGACTATCCTGCGTCGCGTGCTTTCTACGATGCCGCGATGAAGAGTCTTGGGTTCGCATTCCAGATGGAAATGGTCGCGAGTTGGGATTCGGAGTTCCCCGAGCGAAGGACTTGCGCGTGGGGGCCGGGCCGCCCTGTCTTCTGGCTGATCGAAACGAAAATGTCGGTCGAAGGGCGTCATTTCGCATTCACCGCTTCGGATCGCGCGAGCGTGGACGCGTTCCACGTCGCGACCCTTGCAGCAGGGGGGATCGACAACGGCGCTCCCGGAGTACGTGCCGTCTATCACGCGGACTACTACGGGGCTTTCGTGCTGGATCCCGACGGGAATAATGTCGAGGCGGTCTGTCACGCGCCCGGATAGGGCCTTCCGAGAGGTGAGGTGCCATCGAAAGGCCCTCGCTGCGGTTCCCCGGGCGACGCCCGATGCCACGACGCGCCCGGACGCAAGCGAGGGAGGTTTCGGGGACGACGCTACGTTGTCCCCATGAAAGGCTTGCCCGATCGCTTCGGTCCCGCAACACGCGCCTGGCTCGACGCGCAGTTCGAAGCGCCGACACCGGTTCAGCAACGGGGCTGGCCGCTGCTCGCGGCCGGCTCGAACTCGTTGCTCGTCGCGCCGACCGGGAGCGGCAAGACACTGGCGGCCTTCTTGGCCTCCATCGATCGTCTGGGCCGACTTCCCGAGAACATGCAGCCCGGCGTCCGGGTGCTCTACATCTCGCCGCTCAAGGCCCTTGCCTACGACATCGAACGGAACTTGCGTGCCCCGATCGCGGGGATCGCTGCGCAAGCGACGAATCTCGCGGAGCGAGCGGGAGTCGCTGCGGACTTCCGACCGCCCCGCGTTGCGATCCGGACCGGCGACAGCACGCCCCGGGAGCGCCGACAGCAAGGCCGCGACCCCGCCGAGATTCTCGTCACGACCCCCGAGTCCCTCTATCTGATCCTGGGATCCCGACAACGCGAGACTCTGCGCAGCGTCGAAACGATCATCATCGACGAGATCCATGCCCTCGCCCCGACCAAGCGGGGTGCTCATCTGATGCTCTCCCTCGAGCGCGTGGCCCGTCGTTGCGAGACGGGGGATCCGCAGAGAGTCGGGCTGTCCGCGACTGCGCGGCCGACCGAAGCCGTCGCGCGCTTCCTGTGTGGGGACCGCGATGTCGAAGTCGTCGACACCAGTCGCGCACCCTCGATCGATCTCCGGGTCTCGGTCCCGGTTCCGGACATGACGCGCCCCGAAGTGGGTGGGCGTCGTGATCCCGAGGAACGCGATCGTCCGTTGCGCGCGGTCGGTGAGGGTGAGTCCGAGACCAGCCTCTGGCCCGCGATCTATCCGGAGCTGCTCGAGCTGATTCGTGGGCATCGGAGTTCGATCCTCTTCGTCAACAGTCGCGCGCTCTGCGAACGCCTGGCCCACCGTCTGAACGAGCTCGCCGAAGAACCTCTCGTGCGTGCCCATCACGGCAGTCTCGCCCACGCCAAGCGAAAGGAGATCGAGGAAGCCCTCGCCGCGGGAAAACTTCGGGCGATCGTCGCGACGAGCTCGCTCGAACTCGGAATCGACATGTCGTCGGTCGAACTCGTGATGCTCGTCGAGAGCCCGGGAGCGGTCTCGCGAGGGTTGCAGCGGATCGGTCGAGCCGGCCATGCGGTCGGCGAAATCAGCCGGGGGGTCGTCTTTCCGAAACACCGCGGTGATCTGCTCGAGGCGGCGGTCGTTGCGAAGGGGATGAGGGACGGAGCCGTCGAGGCGATCGAGATCCCACACAACGCCCTCGATGTGCTCGCGCAGCAGATCGTGGCGATCGTCGCGGAGGAAGCGATCTCGATCGACGAGATCGAGGCCGTGCTCGCCCGAACCGAGAGCTACTCGTCCCTCGGTCGCGGGCTTCTGGAATCGGTGCTCGACATGCTTGCGGGGCGATATCCCTCGACGGATTTTGCGGAGCTTCGTCCGCGCCTACATTGGGATCGCGAAACGGATATCCTCGAGATTCGAGAAGGGGCGGGCCGGATCGCACTGCTCTCCGGTGGAACGATTCCCGATCGCGGCCAATACGCCGTTCATCTCGGATCGGACGGGCCGCGCATCGGCGAGCTCGACGAGGAGATGGTTCACGAGACGAAACCCGGGGATGTCGTAACCCTCGGGGCTTCGAGCTGGCGCGTCCTCGAGATCACTCGCGACCGCGTAATCGTCGCGCCGGCGCCGGGAGAGGTCGGTCGACTGCCATTCTGGCGCGGGGATGGACCGGGACGGCCGATCGAACTCGGTCGCGCGCTGGGTCGCTTCACGCGCGAAGTGCTGGCACACGACGAGCCGGCGAAGTGGTTGCGTGTGGAACACGACCTCGACGAATACGCCTCGAAAAATCTGCTCGACCATCTCGACACGCAGCTCGAGTGGACGGGCAGCTGCCCCACCGATCGTCGCATCACGATCGAACGTTTTCGCGATGAGCTAGGCGACTGGCGACTCTGCATCCTCACGCCCTTCGGTTCCCGTATCCATGCGCCCTGGGCCCTCGCAATCTCCGCGCGTCTGGCCGAGCTTGGAGACTTCGATGCCCAACCCCTGTGGACCGACGATGGCCTGATGTTCCGATTCGCGGATGCGGATCGGTTGCCTCCGACGGATCTCTTCCTGCCCGGGCCGGACGAGATCGAAGAACTCGTGACCGAACAGCTCGCGGGCTCTGCACTCTTCGCATCGCAATTTCGCGAGAACGCCGCGCGGGCGCTGCTGCTGCCGCGGCGTCGGCCGGGCGCGCGGACACCCCTATGGGCTCAACGCCTGAGGTCGCAGAATCTTCATGCGGTCGCGCGCGGCTTCCCCGACTTTCCGATCATGCTCGAGACCTACCGCTCGTGCATGCAGGACGTCTTCGATCTACCCGGGCTCGTCGAGCTGATGACAGGGATTCGTTCGCGTGAGATCACGATCGACGATGTCGAGACGCCGTCCGCCTCGCCCTTTGCGCGCTCGCTCGTGTTCTCGTACACGGCGACGTATCTCTATCAGCTCGATATGCCCGCTGCCGAGCGTCGGACCCAGGCGCTTTCCCTCGATCGACACATGTTGCGCGAACTCCTGGGAGCGGAGGCGCTTCGCGAGTTGCTCGACGAGGAAGTGATCGATCGGGTCGAAGCACGGCGGCAGGGGCTCGACCCCGAAACGCGTGCGCGCCATGTGGACGGGCTTCACGACACGCTGCGCCGCGTCGGAGATCTCGACGACGAAGAGCTGGGCGCGCGCTACGAGGCCGACCCGGTCTCGGCTCGCTCGGCGATCGAGGAACTGGTGGCCGCGCGTCGAATCGTCGAGATCGAAGTCGCGGGAGTACGGCGACGGATCGCGTCGGAGGAAGCGGGCATCTATCGCGATGCGCTCGGCGTGTCCCTGCCGGCGGGATTGCCGGCCGCATTCCTGGGGCGGGCAGAGGCGCCGCTCGAGCAACTTTTGATGCGTTATGCGCGCACCCGGGGCCCTTTCCAGACCGAGCAGATCGCCGAGCGCTTCGGGCTCGTGGCGGGGCAACTCGAACCCGTCCTCATGGCGCTTGCGACCCGGGGCAAGCTGGTCTCGGGCGAATTCGATCCACGCGGTCGCGGTCGCGAATGGGTCGAGCCCGAAATTCTCCGTCGGATCAAGCGGGGAACCCTCGAGAGGCTGCGCAACGAGATTTCGCCGGTCGGCGCTGATGTGTTGGGCCGCTTCCTGATCGACTGGCACGGCATCGGTTCCGGCCGAAAGGGCGATTCGCGACTCGACGAGGTGATCGATCTGCTCGAAGGGCTCCCGCTTTCCTTTGCGGAGCTCGAGCGATCGATCCTGCCCGCGCGCCTGCCTGGCTACGAGTCACAGATGCTCGACGAACGCGGCGCGCAGGGAGGGCTCGTCTGGGTGGGGTGTCGTGCGATCGGCGAGAGGGATGGACGCGTTGCGCTCTATCGCCGCGAGCACATCGCGGCCCTGCTGGACCGGCCCCAGATCGACCCGAACGAAGAGTCACTCGGCCCGGTGCATCAAACGATCCTCGATCGTCTCGAAGCGCGAGGTGCCTCCTTCTTCGGGGATCTCGCGCACGGCATCGAGGTCGAGGCGAGTGAAGAGGTGTTTCGCGCGTTATGGGAACTTGTCTGGCGCGGGCTCGTTACGAACGACACTTTCGGACCTCTGCGCGCGTTGGGTCGTCGGCCGGCTGCGGGTCGTCGCCGCGGTCGTCGCGCGCCGCCCCTGGCGACCGCGGGCCGCTGGTCACTCGTTGCACATCTCGTTGCCGAACCGCCGAGCGAGACGGAGCGACTGCATGCGCGCACACTCCTCTATCTCGATCGACATGGAATTGTGTCGCGAGAGACGATGGCGGTGGAGAGTCAGGTCGGTGGCTTCGGAGCGATCTATCCGGTCCTGCGCGAAATGGAGGAGACGGGACGGATCCGGCGCGGGCATTTCGTCGAGGGAATGACCAGCGCGCAGCTGGCGGTTCCGGGTGCCGTCGACCGCTTGCGATCGCTACGTGAGCGACCGCCGAAGCCGAATGCCGTATTGCTCTCGGCCACCGATCCCGCACAGCCCTATGGGATCCAGATTCCCTGGCCCATCGCGCGCCGTCCCGGGCGAGGCAAGTCGGGGAAACCGCGTCGCGCCATCGGGGCGTATGTCGTGCTCGTCGATGGGCGGCCGAGTCTCTTCGTGGACGGCGGTGGGGCGCGCATCGTCAGCTTCGAGGACGAGTCGGAGGCGAGCGGGGCGGAGAGGCTCGACCACGCACTGCGAGCGCTGGCACGCGGAGTGGGTCGAATCGGTCGAAAGCGACTCTCGGTCGAAGAGATCGACGGGGAGACGGCGCGTGCTTCGGCGCTCGGGGACGCCTTCGTGCGGGCG
Organism: Myxococcota bacterium; assembly: GCA_029941885.1. GTDB lineage: Bacteria > Myxococcota_A > UBA9160 > UBA9160 > UBA4427 > UBA4427. The sequence goes on along the minus strand of JAPYTP010000125.1, from coordinate 8,783 downwards.
GGATTTCGCGCGGGCTATCGCGGACTCGAAATCGATCGTCTGCCCTCGACCGACGAAAACCTGGCCGACGCCGCGGACGAAGACGAATTGATCGAGATTGGATAGCGACGTTCTGGCATTATCGTGCAGAACGAGAGCGAGGTCGGAATGAGCGCAACCGGTAGCAAGGAGATCGAGGGGGTCGATCTCGAGATTCTCGATGCGTGGATGGATGAGCAGAGGCTGCCGAAGGGCGAAATCGGATTGGTCGATCGTCTGTTGGGCGGAACCCAGAACATTCTGCTGCGCTTTGATCGCGGCGGCCGTCATTATGTTCTTCGTCGCCCCCCGATCCATAAACGAGCGAATAGCGATGAGACGATGCGGCGTGAGGCGAGGGTGCTCGCGGCGCTTCAGGGAACGGATGTTCCGCACCCGGGGCTGATTGCGGCGTGTCCGGACGAGGCCCTGATCGGTGCGGCCTTCTATCTGATGGAGCCGATCGACGGATTCAACGCGGGCACGGGTCTTCCGGAACTGCACGAGGGTGATCGTGATATTCGACGAGACATGGGTTTCTCGATGGCGGAGGGAATCGCGTCGCTCGCTGCGGTCGATTATCTCGCGGTGGGGCTCGAGGGATTCGGACGACCCGAGGGCTATCTCGAGCGCCAGGTTTCGCGATGGCGCCATCAACTCGAGAGCTATTCCGAGTTGGAGGGCTATCCCGGGCCCGAGATTCCCGGAGTCGAGTCGATCGCCAATTGGCTCGAGGCCAATCGTCCGAGCCAGTCTCGAGCGGGTATTCTTCATGGCGACTACCACATTGCGAACGTCCTGTTTTCCTACGACGGCCCCGAACTGGCTGCGATCATCGACTGGGAACTCGCCACGGTTGGCGATCCGCTTCTCGATCTCGGCGCGCTCGTGGCGAGCTGGCCCGACGAACAGGGGAACTCCCCGCTCGGTAGTGGAAGCGGCGTGCTCGACGGATTGCCGAGTGCCCGCGAGATGATCGAACATTACGGCGCTCGCTCCGAACGGAATCTCGATGCGATCGACTGGTATGTCGTCCTCGCCTGCTACCGGCTCGGGATCATTCTCGAAGGCACCCATGCGCGTGCCTGCGCGGGCCGGGCGGATCGCGAGATCGGCGACCTGCTCCACGCGACGACGGTCGGACTCTTCCGGCGAGCGCTCACGTATCTCTAGCCGCTCCCCGACCGTTGGGAGCATCAGGAGCCCTGGGGAGCGACCGTTTCCGGGGCGGGAGTCGCCTGGCGGGGTGGCCCTTCCGCCGATTGGTGGGCGGCTGACTCGGATGGGGCCCGACCCACCCCACCACGCGCTGGGTCCGCGCAGCTGCAGGTTGCGTCCTGGCCGGACACGAGGCTGCTAAGATCCCGTCAACTATGGATTTTTCGGTTCTACCGCCAATCAATGCGGGACTGAATGCGACGGCGACGGTGCTGCTGGTGATGGGCCGGCGACTCGCGAAGCGCGGCGAGTTCGAGCGTCATCGGCGGGTGATGCTCTCGGCGTTCGCTGTTTCGAGCCTCTTCTTGCTTTTATATGTGGGGCACAAGGTCTCACGGAACTTCGAGAACACGACGTTCAACGTCGAAGGCTGGGCGAAGACGGCCTACCTGGTGTTGCTCGGATCCCACGTTCTGCTCGCGATGACCGTACCGATCATCGCGATCCTGCTGATTCGACTCGGACTCAAGGATGAGCGCGAAAAGCATCGGAGAATCGCGCGGGTCGGCTGGCCGATCTGGATCTACGTCTCTGTGACCGGCGTGCTGATCTATCTGCTCCTCTATCCCTTCAATCCATCGATCGCCTGATGGCGGCGCCCTCGTGCAGCAAAACGTTGCAGCGGATCTCCTCCTCCTGGGGGCCAATCCCGGTCCTCGGGAGCGCCTCGTTGCGGCTCTGCTAGGTGCGATGGGCCACCAACCTCGAGGAGCTCTGCAGAGATGTCGGAGAAGCGAGGGGATCCTGGGCTTTGGAATCTCGTGGAAGTTCCTAGCTTGGCGCTGCACTCGGTGGTCGCCGCAGCGTGGTGAGCCAAGGACAAGGGACACTGCTGATCGTAGAGAATGACCGAAGATCAGCAGACACGCTGATCCTCGAGTTCCGAGATCGCCGCTATTGCGTTGAGTGTCTCGACGGACTGCGGGCCGTCGAGGAAGAGTCTGACTTCAACTAGCGCTACGGAGGGATCGATCTCTGGCTGCATTCCGAGAGCGGTCTCGACGCAATCAGCATCTTCGAGGCTCGTTCGCCATCGACCGTCATTGCAGCGCTTAGGGGCTACTACAGCGGTGAGGCAGCCCAAAGAGCCATCAAATTTGGAGCGACCGCCTGTCCAACGAAGCGCGTCGACATCGACCGTTCGGAGCATGCCCAGCTGGTTGGTGGTCCGAAAGCGAACATCCCGGACCCCAGCACCGATTGGTCGATCAAGCAACTCTACGCAGGTCCAGAGCTATCGACACGGCCAAGGGCGGATCGGAACTCTGCGTGTCTAGTCAGACGCGTCGGGCTCCGCTGGAACACTCGAGACGGCCTCACCTGGCAGCTCGCTCTGCGACCACACGAAGAAGCACGCGGCCCCGGTGGGCTTGCGCACAACATCCGGATGATTCCCAACCTCTCGATCGCGCCTGACCGCCACCAGCGGGACTACGAGGAAGAAGCTCATTCCGACGATCTCAAAGAGGGTATAGGAGTATCTCGATAGACGTGCCAAGGCGGCGCAAAGCCCCGCTTTTCCTTGACGAGTGTGCTGAAACTGGTTATCAAACGGGCCGGAAATGCCCGCGATCGGTGACCGACCCCTGTATTGCGGGGTTCGCCTGATAGAAGCTTCCCCCGTAAATGCTCCGCCGCACTACGACCCTCCATCTCGGTCATCTCGGAGAGAGGGTTGTGGAGGCTGGCGCGCGGTTTGGCTGATCGGGTCGCGCGACGGCGAATAGAATTTTTTGGAGGACATGAAGTCAGTGCGTAGAACGCTAGCGACCGTCGCTGCGGGGTTGCTCCTCGCCACGGCTGCACCGATCGATGACGCCGCTGCGGATCAACTCGAGGATGGCCGCAAAATTTTCGCGTTGTGCGCCCAGTGCCACGGCGACAATGCCGGCGGCAACAGTCTCTTCCTCGCACCCGCGATCGCCGGGCTGGGGAGCTGGTACATCGAGGCGCAGCTCAAGGTCTTCCGAAGCGGCTCGCGCGGGTTGCATCCCGAAGATGTTGCCGGGATGCGGATGGCCCCGATGGCGCGGACCCTGCGCACCGACGAGGACCTCGCGGCGGTGGCGGCCTACGTGGCCAGCCTGCCGCCGACGCAGCCAGAGCGGGAGATCGATGGCGGCGACCCCGAACGAGGCAAGACCCACTACGCGCTCTGCAGTTCGTGCCATGCGGTAGACGGCGCGGGCAACCCGGCGATGAACGCGCCGGGGTTCAAGTACGCCAGCGATTGGTACCTGCTGTCCCAGATGCAGAAGTTCCGCGCTGGAGTGCGCGGTGCCAATCCGGCCAATCCCATAGCCGCCATGATGGGCCCAATGTCGATGGTGCTGCCGGACGAGCAGGCGCTGATAGACGTCGTCGCTCACATCATGACCCTGTCCAAATAAGCCAAGCGAAGTAGCTCGGGAGAAGGCAATGGCGAAGGAATACACCCCAGAAGAACTGGTCGGCCGTGTGTTCGCGATCTCGATGGTCGGCATCGGGCTGTTCATCGCCTGCGTCTTTCTCTTCGTCCTGTAGGAATCCGCGATGCCCCAGCTATATCTCGAAGCTCTGTCGACCTACGCCCGCGACGTCGACAACCTCATTTTATTGATCGCCGTCCTCGTCGGCTTCTGGCTCGTCCTGTGCGAGGGCGTCTTCTTCTACTTCATCTTTCGCTTCCGGGAAAAAGACGGTGTCCGCACCGAGCACATCACCGGCGAGAACAAGAGACACAAGCGCTGGATCAGCTACCCGCACATTCTCGTCCTGGTTTGCGACCTGTTCATCCTCGTCGGCGCCGTGCAAGTCTGGTACGACATCAAGCAGCACTTGCCTGAACCGCACGAAACGGTTCGCATCGTCGGCCAACAGTGGGCGTGGACCTTCGTACACCCCGGTCCGGACCACGTGCTCGACACGGCCGACGACATCACGACTGTCGACGAGCTTCACGTCGAAGTCGGCAAGGTCTATCACTTCAAGCTTGAATCGCGAGACGTTCTGCACAGCTTCTCGGTCCCGGTCTTCCGCTTGAAGCAGGATGCCATTCCCGGGCGGATCATTACGGGCTGGTTCGAACCGACCGGTGTCGGTGAGCACGACATCCAATGCGCCGAGATCTGCGGAATCGGCCATGGTCTGATGGCCGCGCGAATCTTCATCGAATCGCCCGAGAGTCACGCCGCATGGATGGCTGAAAAATCGCCATTTCAACTCGTCGCAACGGCGACCGCATCGACTGTCGAGGACTAGAGATGGCCGAAATCGTTAAGCCCGAAACCGATCAGCCCGAATCCGCACAAGCCCACGACGCTCACGCTCACCATGGCGAGCAGAGCTTCTGGAGCAAGTACGTTTTCTCCACCGATCATAAGATGATCGCCATGCAATACATGTTCACGGGCATGGCAATGGCGCTCATCGGTGGCTTCATGGTCTACGCCTTTCGTATGCAGCTGGCGTTTCCCGGCATTGAGGTTCCGATGTACGGCGTGGTGACGCCCGCCAGGTACAACGCGCTGGTGACCCTGCACGGCACGATCATGATCTTCTGGGTAGCCATGCCGGTGTTGATCGCGGCGTTCGGCAACTTCCTGATACCGCTGATGATTGGCTGCGACGACATGGTCTTTCCGAAGGTCAACCGACTCAGCTACCAGATCTTCCTGCTCAGCGCGATCGTGCTGGTGGTCTCGTTCTTCGTGGAGGGCGGTGGCTTCGGCGGTGCTTGGACGGCCTACCCGCCGCTATCGGCGAAGGCTGAGTACAGCCTGACGGGACTTGGCTCGTCGCTCTGGCTGGTTGCCGTCGCACTCGAGTTCGTCGCTTTCCTGCTCGGCGGCATCAACTTCGTCACGACAGCGATGAATGCGCGAGCGCCCGGCATGGGGATGTACGACATCCCGATGGTCGTCTGGATGATCGTGATCGCGAGCATTCTGTTCATGGCTTCGGTGGGTCCGCTGATCGCTGGTGCCGTGATGCTCTTCATGGACCAGAACGTCGGCACCGCATTCTTCGACCCCGACAGAGGTGGCGATCCGGTCCTGTGGCAACACCTGTTCTGGTTCTTTGGCCACCCCGAGGTCTACGTCGTGCTGCTTCCGGCGATGGGAATCAGCGCGGATATCATCTGCACCTTCGCACGCAAGCAGCTCTTCGCCTACAAGACGTTCCTGTACACCACGTTCGGCACCGGAGTGCTCAGCTTCACGGTTTGGGCCCACCACCAATTCGTCGCCGGCATCGACCCGCGGATGGCGAACATCTTCACCGTCACCACGCTGCTGATTTCGATTCCGATCGCCGAAATGTGCTTCATCTACATCGCGACGCTATACGGCGGCTCGATCCGCCTGACGACTCCGATGCTGTGGGCGCTGGCATTCGTCGCCGAGTTCCTGATCGGCGGGGTGACCGGCATCTTCCTCGGTGCGAGTGGCGCCGACGTCTATTTCCACGACACCTACTTCGTTCTCGCGCACTTCCACTACACCTTCTTCCCGATCGCGATCATCGGAACCTTTGCGGGTTTCACGTTCTGGTTCCCGAAGATGTTCGGCAAGATGATGAACGAGACACTCGGTAAGATCCACTTCTGGGGCACCATCATCCCGTTCAACTGCATCTTCATTCCGCTATTCATGTTGGGCTCGGCTGGTCAGCACCGCCGCATCTACAGCTACGAGAATTTCCCGGACCTCGCGCAACCCCAGTTCCAGGACCTGCGCGTGTTCGCGACGATCTCGTTGTTGGTGATGCTCGGATTCCAGCTCGTGTTCTTCTACAACTGCTTCATCAGTTGGCGGAAGAAGGAAAAGGATGCGGGCAAGAACCCGTGGCGGTCGAATACGCTCGAATGGGTGGCCGAATCACCGCCGCCGCATGGCAACTTCCCCGAGCTGCCGCACTGCTATCGCGGGCCCTACGAGTACGGGACTCCCGGCCGTGAAGACGACTACTTCCCGCAGAACTTGCCCGCCTGAGCCGCGGGTCCGCGAATAACACCGAAGCCGAAGGATACGAATGAGACCCATCGCGAATACCCGCAGTGAAGCTGGAATACCGACAGGCCGGTTGGCGGTCTGGTGGGTGGTCGCATCCGAGATCGTGATCTTCGGCGGCCTGCTGGCTTCCTACGTCATGTATCGTCTCGGCAATCCGGAATGGGCTGGTTACGCCGCCCACACGAACGTCTGGCTGGGCGCGACCAACACCTTTGTGCTGCTGACCTCGAGCCTGTCGGCCGTGTTGGCCCACCAGGCCGCAGTTGCTGGTGACGGGAAGAAGGCCGCCAAACTGCTCTACTTTACGTGTCTCGGCGCGGTGGCCTTCCTGTGCATCAAGGCGTTCGAATGGACGACCGAGATTCAGGCCGGCTACACGATTACCGCCAATACTTTTTGGTCGTTCTACTACACCGCCGCGGGGTTGCACGCGCTGCACGTGATCGCCGGTGGGGTCATCATGTTGATCGTCGCCGAAACCGCGAAGCGCAACGAAGAGCTCCACCGTGTGGAGCTGATCGGGATCTACTGGCACTTCGTCGACATAGTCTGGATCTTCCTCTTTCCGCTGCTCTACATCGCGAAGTAGTACGAAGGGTTTTGCATGTCTGAACACGCAGCGCACGCCGATCACCACCACGTCAACTACATCAGGATCTGGCAGATCCTTCTGGTATTGCTGGTAATCAGCGTTGCGGGTCCGTTCCTCGAGATTCAGGTCGTCACGCTGATCACTGCGTTCGGCATCGCGATCGTCAAGGCCTACCTGGTGGCAAAAAATTTCATGCATCTGAACATCGAGCCGCGCTACGCGGTCTATATGCTGCTAACGATGCTCGTGTTCGTATTTCTGTTCTTCGCCGCCGCCGCGCCCGACGTGATGAAGCACGATGGCCAGAACTGGGTCAAGCCGCGCGTCGAAGTCGTCGAAGCTCCGGTGCACCACTAGGAGCATGACCCAAGAAATTGGGTCCGCGTTCCGCACCAAGAAATCCAAGAACATATGCAGCGGGGGGCGCGAGGTCCGCAGAGCCCGCGGCGAGGAAACATCCATGGCGCAAACATCCGGCGTGTCGCTGCGAGTCATCTCCGATCCCCGGCCGCGACCGCTGCTGCCGAGCCCGGTACTGGGCACGCTGATTTTCGTCATCGCCGAGCTGATGATGTTCGGCGGCCTGATCAGCGCGTTTTCGATCGTCAAGGCCGGCGCGCTCGGCTGGCCGCCGCCAGGACAGCCGCGGCTGCCGGTCGAGGCCACAGCGTTCAACACGGCGATGCTGCTGGCCAGTGCGGGGGTTCTCTACCACGCCAACCGGGCCTTTTTGCTCGATCGCGCGAGCGCCAAGCGGCCGCTATTCGCTGCGATCGGGCTCGGTGCGTTTTTCGTCTGCTTCCAGGGCTACGAGTGGCTCTCGCTGATCGGTCATGGCCTGACGCTCACGTCGAGCAACTACGGCAGTTTCTTCTACCTGATCGTCGGAGCGCACGGCCTGCACGCGTTGGCTGGCCTCGCCGTGTTAGCGCACGCCGCGCTGAAGCTGCACAGAGGTTTGCTGGTACCGAGTCACTTCGTGGCCTCTCAGGTTTTCTGGTACTTCGTGGTCGGTTTGTGGCCGGTGCTCTACCTCTTGGTGTATCTATGAGGGCGATGGCAAAGCGACTCACTTTCGTGATTGCGCTCGCGATCGTGCTGTCGCCGCAGCTTGCAAGCGCTTGTGCAGTGTGCATGACGGGCAAAGAGGATGAAACCCGTGTCGCATTCATCGTGACGACCGCGTTCATGACGTTTCTGCCATTGGGTCTGATCGGCGGGTTCGTCTGGTGGCTGCGTCGCCGAGCACTCGCGATGCAACCGATCGAGCCGCCGCGTTCAGGCGGGTACCGAGGTCCGCGAGCCTTCGGTCATTACGACTCCCCACGGGATGTCAGCCTCCGAGGGTCGTAGGTCGAGGTGACCCGTGTGATGACCGCGGAGACGCCGTCGGCTCCGGCCCAGCAGGACGCTGGAGAGTCCTATTTCTTGACCCCTTCGAGAACGACAGATAAACTGGGGTGAGCCGTTGATACTCGGGTCATCTCCGATTCTCGCCATCGCGTTGCCGGCAACGACGCAACACGGTGACGGATCGGGGTGGGTGGAGGGTTCCCCATGGCGTCGAAGATTTTCAAGATCACGTCTACGCCCGAGACTCCGGGTGAGTACCTCCTGGAGGCGATCTACGCCGGCATTTTAGGCGGCTCCGCGGTGGCGATCTTCTTTCTCTTCACCGACATCCTGGCCGGGCAGCCGTTCTTCACGCCGTCGCTACTGGGCAGTGTGCTCGTCCTGGGTGCCGAGGCCGCAGACGTCGGCGCGGTGCGGCTCGATGCGGTCTTCTATTTCAGCGTCATCCATATCGTCGCATTTACCGCGCTCGGAGCATTGGTGTCGTTCGTGGTGCACGAGGTCGAGCTGTATTCGAAGCATCCCGCGATCGTGCTCGTCGTGTTCTTCGGGATCATCGAGCTCGGCTTCTTCGTCCTCTCCCCGCTGGTGTTGCCCGGTGTGGTCGA
>JAPYTP010000124.1 GCA_029941885.1 Myxococcota bacterium | reverse complement strand
TCCTAGGGTCGTGCGCAGCGTCGCCGTGAATAGCGCATCAAACCCGGCCCGATCCTCCCGTTGATGGAAAGAGGTCAGTGAGGGCAGGAGCGCCGCGCCCACCGCCTGCCCGACGATGCCCACCGGGGCCATCATCAATTTTCTTGCATAGGTGATCGATGCGATCGAGCCGACAGCAAGGCTGGCACCGATCCATTTTTCGTACCACTCGTCCACGGTCGTGAGCCCAACGCCGAGCATGAGCGGAAGTGCGAGCCAGACGTATTCACGGAAGTCTCCGTCGAAGAGTCCGACGCGGATTCGTCCGATCGTGCCCGGCATTTTTCTGAGCGCGATCGCCGGAATCGCCCATTGCCCGATCGCCGCCCCCACCAACGTGCCCCAGGCGAAACCATCGGCGGTTCCCACTGCGTTCCCGGCAGGCCCCGCTTCGGAAACGAGTGCGGATAACAAACCACCCAGGATCGGCGCGGCACTGTAGACGATCGAGGCGAGGGCCTGGGGCCCGAAACGGCCGTGCGCCATCAGGACTCCGCGCAACACACCGCCGGTCAGGAAGAAGATCTGGGCGGGCAAGACGATGCGCAGCAGGTGCAGGGTCTCGGCAAGGGTCGCTTCATCGAACCCACGAAACTGTAACCGCAGCAGCGGCTCCGCCGCGAACCAGAGAACGACGGTCAGTCCGATCGCAATCAACCCGACATTGCCAACCACGACCGACGCAAAGCGGGCGGCGGCTTCCGGCCCACCCTCCTCGAGGCGTCGCAGGTAGGGCGGAGTCACTGCGACCGCCGCAGCGCCCGCGGCCATCAGGTAGCCGAGAATGTCGGGAATCAGGAAGGCCGCGAAGTAGGCATCCGCCGCGGCTCCGCCGCCGACTTGATTCGCGAACAGCGCGTCGCGCGCGAATCCGAGCAGCCGCGCAATCAGCACGCTCGAAGCGAGCAGGCCGGCCGCGCTCGCGACCCTTCGCCCCGCGTCACTCACGCTCGACGCCCTCCGCGGCCGTCGCGTTCACCGCGGATTGGGTTCTCGCCAGATCGCTCCATCCCACGCCTCCACAACGAAGTGGTCTCCGTCCCGACCCTTCGCGAAGGAATGATCGAGGGGCACCTTGCCGTGGGGGGTGTCCAGAACGTACTGGGGAATCGCGAAGCCGCTCGTCCGACCCCGCATGCGCCTGAAAATCTCGATCCCCTCCTCGATCGGGACGCGAAAATGCTCGGTCCCATCGAGGAGCTGTGCCTGGTAGACGTAGTAGGGCCGCACCCGCATCCGCACGAGGGTTTCGCAGAGCGATTGCATCACGTCGAGGGAGTCGTTCACCCCGGCCAGCAATACGCTCTGGTTTCCAACCGGAATTCCCGCTCGCAGCAGCCGGTCACAGGCCGCCGCCGCATCCGCCGTCAGCTCCTTGGGGTGGTTGAAATGGGTGTTCACCCAGATCGGATGGAAACGCTCGAGCATCGCGCACAACTCATCTGTTACTCGAAAGGGCAAGGTCACGGGAAGACGTGTGCCTAGGCGAATCAACTCGACATGGGGGATCGCCCGAAGTCGCGTGAGCAGCCACTCGAGTCGCGCGTCGGAAAAGACCAGCGGATCGCCGCCGGTCAGGAGCACGTCGCGAATTTCCGGTGTCGCCGCGATCCACTCGAGCGCGGTCTCGAGTTCGCGTTTCTGCATCGCCCAGCCCTCATCACCAACCATTCGCTTGCGCAGGCAGAAACGGCAGTAGAGCGCACATTCGTTGTTCACGCAGAACGCGATCCGATCCGGATAGACGCGGATCACATTCTTCACCGGGGAATGGGCCACCTCGTCGAGGGGATCCGCGAGCCCCGCGTCGTCGAGCAACTCAGCACCCGTCGGGACGACCTGGCGTCGGATCGGACAATCCGGATCACGCGGGTCCATCAACGACGCATAATAGGGAGTGATCACGAAGCGAAAGCGACTCGCGAGATCGACGATCGCGGATTCTTCTTCGGGGGTCGCCTCGACCCATTCACGCAGCCCCTCCGCGCTGCGGACGCGGTGGCGCATCTGCCAACCCCAGTCCGACCAATCCTCCTGGGAGACACCCTTCGGCGGCGCGCTCGATGCGAGCGGCCAGCGCACACCGGCCTCCGAGCGAACATGCGTATGGGTTCGGTGCTCTGCGGTGCTCACTCCGGCTCTCCTCTCCCACCCGCTGATCTCTCAACGAGCCCCAGCCGCGTGAGGCCGGCGTCGACGCAGCGACCGAGTATCTCTTCGAGCGAACACCCTTCGAGTTCCGCGAGAATGGCGAAGGTCCCGTCGGACGCAAAGGTCGGAAGCGGGTTGATCTCCAGAAAGACGGGCTCTCCGGCTTCATCGAGCCGAAAATCGGCTCTCGCGAAGTCGAGACATTCGAGCGCCTCGAAGGCTCGAATCGCGAGCGCCGCCATTCGCTCCTCGAGAGAGGGTTGGAGAACGCCGGAAATGACGTACTCGAGCGGCGCCCCCGTCGGTTCGGCGCCCGGCCCCTCGAGTGCGTGCAAGCCGATTCCCGTCTCGGTTTCGAGTGCACGTTGGATCGCGGGAAAAGCGATCGGCGGCTCGTTCCCGATCAGGGTGACGGTGTACTCCGCACCGGGAATGAAGGCTTCGACGAGTGCGGGCTGCGAATAGTCTGCCACCACGCGCGCGACTTCCCGAACGAGTTCTTCTCGGGTCTCCACCCGGGAACTCCGCCGAATTCCCTTCGCGGTCCCCTCCCATCGTGGTTTCACGAAGAGGGGGAACTCCGCGGGCAGCGCGAGGGTCTCGGCCTCGCCTGCGCTCGCGCAGGTCGTCTGCGCCGCCACCGGCACGCCCGCCGCCTCGACCCAGCGATTGGCCCAGGCCTTGTCCAGGGACAGCGAAAGAGAGAGTGCGTCCGAGCCGATCGTCGGGATTCCCGCCATTTCCAGCAGGACCGGCGCCCATGCCTCGCGATTCCGCCCGCCGGCCCCCTCGGCCAGGTTGAAGGCGGCGTCGACCGAATCCAGACCGCCCTTCGCCACCTCCTTTAGCAGTGCGGCGGGCGAACCCAACCGGCGCGGGCGGTGCCCGAGGCTCTCCAGGGCAGCCTCGAGCGCCTCGATCGTCGACTCGGGCTCGAACTCGACCTGGGCATCCACGGGATCTCCCGGACGGGGTGGATAGGTCTCAAAAGTTTCGAAGATCAGGCCGATCTGGAAAGAACGCATGCCCCTACGATACCGAGCCCAGGCCGCCTTCAATCGGAGCTACGCTTCCGCCATGAGTCTCCAGTCCAGACCCGTACCGGCGCTGGACCGGAGCGCGGCGCGATGAGGCGAGCCTTGGCGGCCAGTGAATCCGGCGATTCCGATCCCAGCGATCGACCGGCGCCCCCTTCTCCGGTGGACCCGTCGAGGGGACGCGGGCGCATCATCGTCGCATGGGTGTGGGTCGCCTGCTGGGCCGCCGTCATCTGGGTCCTGGGCGGGGACCGGTTTTCCCTCGCCGAGACGAGCCGCACGATCTACCCCTGGCTGCAGTGGTTGATCGGCGACGTGGATTTCACGACCCGCTACAAGATCTTCTTCGCGGTCCGCAAGTCGGCCCATTTCATCGAATACGCGATCCTCGCGATCCTGACTTTCCGCGCGGCCCTGCTGGTCGCCCCGCGCAATCAGCTCGCAACCGCAGCCTGGGTGGCGCTCTTTCTGGTCGCGACCCTCGCCTCCGCGGACGAGGCACGCCAGGCCTTCTCGAACACTCGGTCCGGAAGCCCCTATGACGTGCTGATCGACGTGACGGGGGGAGCCATCTCGGTCATTGGGCTGGTCCTGATCGCCCGGCGCATGCGCGGGACCGACGGGAGAGAAGCCTCCATCTGAAGGCGTTTTGCGAGGGTGGATCGCGAGCTCATGCGATCCGGGGTATCCCGGGCTCGCTGCCCAATCTGGTACGTTTGGTCGGCCACGGCCGCTGGGCCGTCACGGAGAGACCCGATTGAACGCCGCCCTGCTCGCCGCCCTGGTCTTCGTCGCCTTCGCCCTGGGCTACCACTTCTATTCGGGATTCCTGTCCCGCCGGATCTTCGTTCTCTTACCCGATGAGCCCGTCCCGGCCCACGAACTGGAGGACGGCGTCGACTTCGTCCCCACCCGCCTTCACGTGCTCTGGGGACATCACTTCGCCTCGATCGCCGGGGCCGCACCGATCGTCGGCCCGGCGATCGCCGTCATCTGGGGATGGGTCCCGGCGCTCATCTGGGTCTGCGTCGGCACCATCTTCATGGGCGCCGCGCACGATTTCTCGGCCCTCGTCATCAGCGCTCGCCACCAGGGGCGTTCGATCGGTGATGTCGCCGGAAGCGTCGTCGGCCCCCGCGTGCGCACGCTCTTCCTGATCATCATCTCGTTGCTGGTGTGGGTGGTCCTCGCCGTCTTCGCGTTCATCATCGCCACCCTCTTCGTCTCGAATCCGAGTTCGATCTTCCCGATCAACGTCCAGATTCTCGTGGCAATGGCCCTCGGCTGGCTCGTCTACCGACGCGGAATCCCGATGTTCGTCCCCTCACTCGTATGTTATGCGGGACTCCTGCTCGCGATCTACTACGGCGAGTCGGTCGCCAACCTTTTCCCCTCCCTGACCAGCCTCTCCGTCACCACCTGGGTCTGTCTGCTCCTGGCGTATTCCTTCATCGCCAGCGTGCTGCCGGTCTGGCTGCTGCTCCAGCCCCGGGACTACATCAACTCGCACCAACTGGTCACCGGTCTCTTCGTCCTCTCCGCCGGACTGCTCGTCCTTCAGCCCGTGATCGTCGCCCCGGCTGTGAATGCTGCACCGGAGGGGGCGCCGCCGCTAATTCCCTTCCTCTTCGTCACGATCGCCTGTGGCGCGATCTCGGGATTCCATGGTCTAGTCTCCTCGGGGACCACCTCGAAACAGCTCTCGCGCATGACCGACGCACGCCCGATCGGATACGGCGGCATGCTTGCCGAGGGATTTCTCGGATTGATGGCCGTACTTGCCGCGACGGCGGGATTCGAGACCTCCGCCGACTGGTGGTCACACTATTCGAGTTGGGGTGCGGCCAATGGACTCGCCGCGAAACTCGATGCCTTCGTGAGCGGCGGCGCAAGCTTCGTCGCGGCCCTCGGAATCCCGTTCGAGACCGCGCGAACCTTCATGGCGGTCATGGTCATCGCCTTCGCAGCGACCTCCCTCGACACCGGTGCCCGAATCCAACGATTGGTCCTCGCTGAACTGTCCGATGCCTACGGGATCAGGCCGCTCTCGAATCGATTCGTCGCAGGCGGTCTCGGCGTCGGCGCCGCGCTGCTCCTCGCGGTGACCCAGGGAGACGGACAAGGAGGGCTCGCACTCTGGCCACTCTTCGGAACCACGAATCAGCTCGTCGCGGGTGTGACGCTGCTGATCGTGTCGATCTGGCTGAAGAAACAGGGAAGACCCTACGCCTACACACTGATCCCGATGGTCGCGGTATCGGCGGTCACCGCCTGGGCAATGGTCGGCAACCTCTTCGACTACTATGCGAGTTTCGAAACGCTCTGGCTGCTCTCGATCTCGGGCACATTGATCCTCGCCCTCGATCTGTGGATCCTGTTCGAAGGGCTCCGAGTCCTGCGAGGGATCGAGCCCGATTCCCCCGCATGATTCAGAGGGCGCCGGGCTCACGACGCTGCGCGCGATCGACACCCCGCGCGACGATTTCCTCAGCGACGGCCTCGATCCGCTCGGCGTTGGTGGGCTGGGCCCCCGGAACGAGGGCACGGATCACACCGAGGTGCGTTACGACGATCACGCATTCTCCGGAGCGGCGCCGGGACAGGTCGCGAACGAACTCCTGGGCACGTTCGCGGATATCGATCCGCGACTCGCCGTCGCCCGGACGGATCGCCGGCTCTCCCCGCTCGAAGGCGCGCAGGGTTTCGCGATCCCGATCCTCGATCTCGGAGCGCGTGAGTCCAGCCCACGACCCGACATCGAGTTCACGCAAGCGCACGTCGCTTTCGATCGTGAGCGCAAGCGATTCGGCGATTGCAGCCGCGGTCTGCTGAGCCCGCAGGAGATCACTCGCGACGATGCGCGTCCAGGGTCGGATGGACTCCGTCGCGAGGGCGAGAGCGACGGTGCGCGCCTGTGCGTGCCCCTGGTCGGTCAGCCCCGGATCCTCGTGACCCTGCCAACGACCCGCCCGGTTCCAGGGCGTCTCGCCATGACGGATCAACAGCAGTCGGGTCTTCGGTGGGGACATCGCGAGGAACCCTAGCGCGACACCCGGGGGCGGCGGCCTAGAAATGTCCGTGTCCGAGCCCTCCGGTGCTCAGTGGCGCAGACGACGGAAGAGTACACCGAGCGGATAGAGCGCGAGCAGCGCCAACACAACGGGCACGGTCAGATGGCCGATCAACAGATGACGTGGACCGAGAAAATCGCAGCTGAGATGCACGATGATCCCGCCGAGCGCTCCCGAGGCCGCCGCCGCGACGAGCGCAGCGCGAATCGGACGCGCCATCCACCCCCGCACGAGAAAGGTCAGAAGGATCTCTACAGCGAAATCTACGTTTCGGTCGACCAACGCGTGTCCCGCGATGGCCTGTGGCTGCTCGTTTGGGAAGCCGGCGGAGACCCCGACGACCTCACCCGTCCACCGGCCCACGTGTTCATCGAGAATCACCTGTCCTCACTCCTCGCGGAGGAGGGAATCCACCTCGAGGGACGCCCCCGAGAACGTCTGGAAAAGCGCATTCTCGGCTTCGATCCCCACCATCCGACCCCAGAAGAGGCGGAGAGCGGCTGACCAGCCGAGACTCAAGCACAGGCTGGGATGGCCCGACTAAGGATACATGCCGGCCAGCCACTTCATCCTGATGATCGAGTCCGATCCGAGCCGAAGTGAAACTCTCGCGACACAACTCGTGCGGCTCGGCGTCGAGCCGATCCGGGTCAGCGACCTCTCCGAAGCCCTCGCCGCGATCGAATCGAAGCACTATGTGTTCGCGGCCATCATCCTGCCCGCGGACCTCCCCGGCAAGCCGCTCCACAAGGCCATGAAGAGCATGCGTCTCCGGGAACCGGTCCTGCCGGCAATGGCGTATGGCAAGAAACCGGAGGCCGCGCAGGCCAAGCTGCTTCGCGATGTCGGTGTCCTGCTTGCCCTCTGGGAGGGCTACGACGAGGGCATGCTCCGCTTCCAGGTCAACCGGCTCGTCTCGGGAGACAGTCCATCCGTCGTTCGCGAATCTCATCGCGCACCGATCCATACACCGATCCGGGTGATCGTTGGTGGCCGGGAAAAATCGGGCGTCCTCTACAGCCTCTCCGAGGGCGGCTGTTTCATCGAATCCGCGCGGGCCAGCATGGAGGGTGCACGACTGAATCTGCTCTTCGATCTCGATGGGCGTTCCTTCGAGATCGAGGGAGTCGTCATCTTCGCGAACGTACCGGGCAATCTCCAACGACCGAATCTTCCCCTCGGCATGGGGGTTCGATTCGACGACGTCTCTCCCGGCGCGCATGATCGGATCTCGCAATTCGTCCGGGATCGGATGGAGATGCTCGAGATCTAGAGCGTCCCTCGCGCTCGGCGCGACGCGGGTCAACACAAGCTCAGTCGGGGCGGATTCGTCGAGCCATCGCCGGTTCGAGAGCCCGGAACGCTCGGCCGCGATGGGATAAGCGATCCTTCTCTTCTTGATCGATCTCAGCCATCGCGAGATCGAAGCCCTGCGGTTGGAAGATCGGGTCGTAGCCGAAGCCCGACTCTCCCCGCGGCGCTTCGAGGATCACACCTTCACAGGCCCCCTCGGCAGTCTCGCTCGTGCCGTCGGGCCAGCCACACGCGGCCACGCAATAGAAACGAGCGAATCGCGGGGGAGCCACGCCCGCGAGTTCTTCGAGCATGCGCTCCACCCGCCCGGGGTCATCGAGTCCCGGCCCGCCGTATCGGGCCGAGTAGGGCCCCGGCGCGCCGCCCATCGATTCGACCTCTAGCCCCGAATCATCGGCGACGCAGGGAAGCCCCGTCGAACGCGCGGCGGCGACCGCTTTCTCGCGGGCGTTCAAGGCGTAGTCCCCGCCCTCTTCCGGAAACGCGACGGGATCGAATCCATCCAGGGAGAGCACCGAATAGCCCACGAGGATGCGACCGATCTCGCGGCATTTCCCAGGGTTCTCGCTCGCCACGACGATCCGGAGATCCGGGGCCATCACGTCATTTTTCCGGGGCGAGCAGACGTGCGAGCTTGAACCCCGCTCCCTCGATGGACTCGCGCTGTCGCTCGGCAATCGTGCGGATCCCGCCAAGCGCGAGGTCGAGAAGCGCATCGAGTTCCCCGCGGTCGAACGTCGCTTCTTCGCCGGTGCCCTGGACCTCGACGAAACGTCCCGAGCCGGTGGCGATCACGTTCATGTCGACATCGGCGGTCGAGTCCTCCGCATAGGGAAGATCGAGGACCGGTTGTCCCCCGACGACGCCGACGGAGATCGCCGCGACCTGGTCGCGCAGAACCGGTGCCTTGAAGGCACCCTCACGATCGAGCCGAGCGAGCCCGAGGGCGACCGCGACGAAAGCACCGCTGATCGAAGCGGTGCGGGTTCCTCCGTCCGCCTGGAGAACATCGCAGTCGACCCAGAGAGTCCGCTCGCCCAGGTTTTCGAGCTGCACGACCGCGCGCAAGCTGCGACCGATCAGTCGCTGGATCTCCATCGTCCGCCCCGACACCTTGCCGCGCGTCGACTCCCGATCGGATCGCGTGTTGGTCGCGCTCGGTAGCATCGAATACTCGGCCGTGAGCCAGCCCTTGCCGCTGCCCTTCATCCAGCGCGGGACCGAAGGCTCCTCGCAGACGGTACACAGAACCCGTGTTCCCCCCATCGAGCACAGCACCGAACCGAGCGGCTGCTCCGTGAAATCCACTTCGAATTGCATCGGTCGTAATTCGTCGACCCGTCGTCCGTCGCTACGCATGACCTTCTTCCCTGTCCTTGTTCTTTCGAGCCATCCCCGCCCGGCTAGTGGCCGGTGGCTCCCAACTTTCGCACACCCCGACGCGCATCGTATCGATCGGCGAAGACGCCGATCGCGTCCGCGAGCGCTTCGGCGATCGCATCCCGGAGGCCGGCGCGGCGCAGGACCTTCTCCTCGTCCGGGTTCGTGATGAACCCGATCTCGACCAGCGAAGCAGGCATCTGCACACCCATCAAGACGACGAAAGGTGCCTGTTTCACGCCGCGCGAGCGCGCGGCGCGAATGGCGGAGAGTTCGTGCTGAGCGAGCTTGGCGAATTCGCTCGACTCCTGGAGGTGCTGCGTCTCGATCAGGTCGCCGAGGATCGCGGCCAGGGGATCATCTCGCTCGAAGCTCGGAGCCGCGGCACCGAGGGCCCTATTTTCCCGCTCCGCCGTTCTTCGAGCCTCGTCGTCCGTCGCTTCGAGCGCAGCGAAATAGGTCTCGATGCCCCGCGGTTTGCGACTCCGGGAGGCGTTGGCGTGAATCGACAGGAAGAGGTCGGCCCGTGCATCGTTGGCGACCGCCGTACGTTCTTCGAGGGAGAGGAAGCGGTCACCACCGCGGGTCAGCACGACCCGGACGCCCCTCCGGCGAAGGCGATCGGCGAGTTTCCGGGTCACGTCGAGGACGAGATCCTTCTCGAGCAGACCGGAGGGTCCCATCGCCCCTTCGTCGTGCCCGCCATGACCGGCATCCAGCACAACCAGATCGAATCGATCCAGAGCGCCTTTTTCCTTCGCGACGTTCTCGGCAACAGCGGGGCCGACCACCGCAAGGGCCGCGGTGAAAGCGGCAAACGCGGCGAAAATCGTCCGGATCCGGAGACCCGAAGCCGCGACCCCGAGCGGCGACGCAAGATCGCCGCGAATTGAATTCCGATTGATCGCGCGGACACGACGCGTGCGATGACCGATCAAAGATCCACCCCCTTGGCTCGACGAGGATACCACGTGGAGAGGCCGTGTCAGAGAGTCGAGCGCCAATGCGCGCTCCGCAGAGGCGAGTCTGCGGAGCGCACGAAGAGACCCGCACGCTTAGTGTCCGAGGGCGACCAGATTCGCGAGCAGCTCATTTGCCACCGAGACCGTCCACGTATTCGCCTGGAAGGCGCGTTGACTGACGATCAGGTTGACGAATTGCTGGGCGAGGTCCACGTTCGACTTTTCGAGCGAGCTCGAGCGAATCGAACCCAGGTTGCCACTGTTGGCGCCGGCGATGACCGGGGCGCCGAACTCGACCGACTCGATCAGCTGACTCCGCCCGACTTCCGTCAATCCCTCGACGTTGCCAAAATTCGCCAGTGCGATCTGCGAAAGTGACGCAGTCACCCCGTTCGTGAACACGCCATTCAGCAGACCATTCTCATCGATTTCCAGCGCGCTCAGCGTTCCCGGACGAAATCCGTCCTGGGAGAGCAGGTTCGTCACCGCGGGCTGATTGAACTGAGTCGTCGCGATCCCCGAGGTCGATCCGGACCCCGCGACCGGTCCCATGCTGAACGCGACGTTCTGGAGCTGCTGTGCGCCGTTCGCGGTCTTGAAGTTGAATTGGATCTCCCCGGCGGGGACGCCCGCGATGGGATCGACCACGAAGGTCACGAGCGAGTCGAAGACCGTGATTCCCTCACGAGCACTCGACGTGGCCTGGGAATTCGCCGGATCGAAGGGGCCGGCGATGGGGACGATGTCCGTCGCACCGAGATTCATGCCGAGCGTAATCGAACCCGTCGCCTTAGGCGGAGACAGTGGCAGGTTCACCTGGATATCCCCGAGGATCCCGTTCGATGAGCCCGTCGCTGGGTCGATTCCGAAGCCCTGGAGGCGGTTGTTAGTCGGATCGGTCAGAAAGCCGTCGGAATCGAACCCGAAGTTGCCGGCGCGGCTATAGGTTCGGCCAAAACTGCCGTCCAACACGAAAAAGCCACGACCCCCGATCCCGAGGTCCGTATTCCTCTGGGTCGTCTCGAACACGCCCTGGGAAAAGACCGTGCGGATATCGTTGACGAGCGCTCCGGCACCGATCTGAGCAAAGCCAGAACCCGCCGTGATGCTCTGACCGAGGACGGCCGAGAACTCCGCTCGTTTCTCCTTGAAGCCCGGCGTGTTCGCATTAGCGATATTGTCGCCGATCACCGAGATCTGTGTCGATGCGATCTCGAGACCGCTGACGCTACTGAACAGCGCGTTGGTGAGTGACATTCTTCATTCCTTCCATCATGGGCTCCGAAGCGACGCGTTGCAGACGAAAGATCTTCCCTGATCGTCGTCGAAAGAGGTCGAGGATCCGTGCGGTCCATCCAAACGGGGTTTCTCTTTCCTCCATCATTCGCTCAAAGGCCGTGACACGGAGGAGCAATCCATTGTCCTCTTCCATCACGTCCGTCAGGACCTGCGAAAACTCACCTGCCCCCCTTAGATCGATCCAGCTCGCTTGCGAGGATCGAGCAAGGGATTGAGCCCCAGCCTGACCCCTTGATTGGTCCAGTCTGGCGTGCGTCTTCTCAGGCTTGAGAACACGCATCGGGCTGTACCCCCAGGATCCGTTCCGCAAAGGCCGAAGGGGGCATGTCCCCCAACGAGGAGTGCGGTCTCACTTCGTTGTAATCCCATCGCCAAGGCTCTCGAACCACTTCGAGTTGAGACACTCGTCCCGAAAACGACCGTTGAACGACTCGATGTGCGCGTTGTCAACGGGCTTCCCAGGTCGGATGAAGTCCACATCGACCCCGCGGAAGTAGGCCTATGCGTCGAAGTGGTTGGATGTCAACTCGGTTCCGTTGTCCACCTGGATGGTCCGAGGAGCGCCGCGCTGCTCAATCACGCCGTCGAGAACCTCGGTGACCGACTGCGAGGGCAGACTCTTCGCCACCTTCAAGGCAAGACATTCTCGAGTGAAGCTGTCGATGATCGTGAGTACCCGGATCCTGCGTCCATCGGAGAGAGAGTCGGCGACGAAGTCCATGCTCCAGCGTTCGTTGACACGGCTTGCAGCCGGCGGTCGAACTCGGGCATGGCTTGCGAGCTTCTTCCGACGCTTCACGCGCACCGTGAGCCCCGCTTCGCGTTCACGTTCCAGCCCTGCCGTCGCAAAAGGATCGTCAACATTCGGTAGCCGTAGAGAGGCCGCGCCAGAGCGAGTTCCCGCAGGCGCATGCGAAGCGGCGTCTGATCAGCCGCGCTGCTCTTGTGTCGGTGGGTACTTCTGGGCCAGCCCAGCACGCGCAGCGCGCGTCGTTCGCTGACGCATAGCTTCGCCTGAAGGCTGCGAACCTCCCTACGTCGCTCGACTGGCCTCAGTCTTTTTTTCGAAGCACCTGTGGAGCATCTGCTTATCGAGCGTGAGGTCCGCCACCAGGCCCTTCAGCCGGCGATTCTCGTCCTCGAGCTGCTTCATCTTCTTGATCTCGCGGGGAGCCATCTGGCCGAACTTCTTCTTCCATCGATAGAAGGTCTGTTCGCTGATCCCGAGCTTCCGGCGGACCTCGAAAACCGAGGCCCCGTGCTCCACTTGCTGCAGCGCCAGCGCGATCTGCTGATCTGAAAATCGACTCTTCCTCATGATCTGATTCTCCCATCCTAAATGAGAAAAATCACACCAGCCCTGGATCAAGATTTGGGGGTTGGGTCACTTGTTTTTATCTTTTGCCATCGATCAACTCCGTTCGAGCAGACTCTTTCGGTCCCCGGGATTTTTCTGTGTTGAACGGCCGGGGCAATCGATCCCGGCGCGTTCGGATCATGAATGAAGGCGTCCGTTCCCCTACCGTTGCATCGCCGTAGCGGCCGCAGGGCGACGCGACCCATCCGTTTCGATCCCGAATTCCTTGAGTCGTCGCCAAAGTGTCGTCGTCGAGATTTGAAGCAGGCCCGCTGCACGCTTTCGGTTCCAGTTGACCTGCTCGAGGGTATTCAAGATATGCGATCGCTCCATCACCTGGAGACTGTGAATCGTCTCGCCTTCACGAACGATCGACTCTTCCCGGAGACGAACCGGTAGATCCTCGACTCGAATTTCGTCGGTCTGGCACAGAACGACCCCGCGTTCGATCGAGTTCTCGAGCTGCCTGACATTGCCCGGCCATGCGTAGCCTGCGAGCAATTCCATCGCGTCGTTCGAGATGCTGTGAACGCCCTTCCCGGCTCGATCTGAAAATCGTTGCAGGAAATGAGTCGACAGCGCCCGCACGTCTTCCGGGCGGTCGCGAAGAGGCGGAACGTGAATCGGAATCACTGCGAGCCGGTAGTAGAGATCCTCTCGGAAGGTTTCCGTCGCGACGGCTCGTTCGAGATTCTTGTTCGTCGCAGCCACCAATCGAACATCCACGTAGCGCGTGGCCTCATCGCCAACGGGTCGAACCTCGCCGGTCTGCAAGAACCGCAGAAGCTTGACCTGCATGGAAAGCGGCATTTCCGCGACTTCGTCGAGGAACACGGTTCCCTCGTGGGCGAACTCGAAGAGCCCCTTCTTGTTGTTCGTCGCGCCCGTGAATGCGCCACGCCGATGACCGAAGAGTTCGCTCTCGAGAAGGGTTTCCGGAAATGCGGCGGAGTTGATCGCACAGAAGACGTGCTCGGATCGCCCTGAAAGCCGATGGATCGCGCGCCCGATCAGCTCCTTGCCGACTCCGGTTTCACCCGTAATCAGAACGGAACTCTCGGTGTCGGCAACCTTCTCGACCATCTCGAGGAGTTCTTCCATCGCACGTGAACTCCCGACGATTCCCGTCAGGGTGCAGAGATCGTCTCCCTTTCGGGTGGCCGGACTCGTCGTGGCGCGCCCCTCGCTTCCCGACTTGGAGAGGGCCTCTTCGACGACTCCGATCAAGTCGCCCTTGTCGATTGGCTTGCGTAGATAGTTGACCGCGCCGCGCTGGATCGCCTCGACGGCACTCTCGATACTGCCCAGTTCCGTCGTCACGACGACACCGCATCGGATGCCCTGACGCCGAATCTGGTCGAGGAGTTCGAGTCCACCGCCCCCATCGAGCCTCAGATCCGCGAGTATCAATTGCGGTACCGTCTTCGCGATCGTGCGAGCCGCCTCATCGAGGCTTCGGCAGCGAATGACCTCATGGCCCTGAAGATGCAACGTCGCCGCCGCCTGCCTCACAAATCCATCTTCCCCATCCGCGATCAAAATCCTGGCCACCCTTCGTGTTCCTCCAATGCAGCTCGTTCGATTCCTGGAAATCGAAGAGATTGTAAATTTGCTTCAACTCGTCGTTGAACCAGGCGCCGCGGAGCTCGCGAACATTTCATCGTTGAGATGTTCGACGACGCGCACCACACGTTCCGACTCCGACGAGGCCCGATCAACCCATTCGGTCGAGAGCCCCGCCCGCTCTGCCTCGCCGCGCAATCGGTCGATCGCATGGGTCAGAGCACCGACCGGTGTTCTCAATTCTTCGGACACGCGACGCGCCGGCTCATACGCGGCGACCGCGCGTGCCTCGGCATCACAAATTCGGCCGAATGCCATCTGGAGACCGACCTGCAGTTCCCGCAGCATCGAGACGAGCGCGGACACCAAGGGACGTTCCACCCAGATCAGGCAGGTGATCGTGCGTCGGCCTCCGACGCGAATCGCCAAACCAAGGCCCGCCCCCTGATCTCGATCCCCGCGATCGTCGAGACGACCCTCGTGGAGGCGTGTGACGCGCCTGCAGCAAAAAGTGATCCTCTTCCTGGGAGAGGTCGTCGAGCCCGATTCCATCGTCGACAGGCCAGTCGCCCGAGACGCGGGTGGCGCACCGGTTCTCCTCATCGATCCACAGCCACTTCGAAACCCGAAAGGCCTCGCCCAACTCGGAGTGAACGAGCTCGAAGACTTCGTTCTCCACCTGGCAAGAGTTCAGCCCCGCCAGGAGTCCGCGCAACAGCACCTCGTGGTAGCGGCTCGCATCGAAGGTCTCGGAGTGTCGATCCGAGAACGCCGACCGTTGAGCCTGCTTCCCGGGAATCAGATCCCAGCCCGCGTATTCGGATTCTCCGCCGAGCAGTCCACGGATCGTCCGACGCAGGGCTTCGGGATTGAAGGGTTTCGTCAGCAGGAAGGAGAGGTCCGCCTGCTTGATCGCGGCCATCTTGAAGTCGAGTCCCGACTCGCTCGTGACGAGCGCGCGACAGACGCTCGGGTGCGTCTCGAAAAGTTCGGACAGAACATCCAGCCCGCGGCCGCCTTCGACTTCATGATCGACGATGATCAGCGAATATCGAAGTCGGTCGAGACGTCTGCGAGCGTCTTCGATCGTCGCCGCCGCGTCTACGACATAGCCCCATCGAGAGGAGGCCTGGGCCAGAGAGAACCTCGAACCGAGAACGGAATCCAAAACCAGGATATGGATCGCGTCGCGAGACGCTTTCCTTCGACGATCGTATCGACCATTCCGCGATTCTAGGAAATCTTTGCCGACCTGCTCTTTCAACACGACGGCCTCCCTTTCGCAATGCAATCCACAATGATGCGAACATTTCAACAATCGGCCTCAGAGGGGACTCCTTGAGCATTATTCGTGCAATTTTGCAGCAAGACTGAATGATGATTCAGTCTGGAATGCGGAACGCTTGGAACTCAGGGGAACCATGGAACGATGACGTCCGGAATGGACTAACGAGATCGGATCAAAAACACGAGCTCATTTCGCGCGCATTTCAGTTCGCAGCCTTGCTCGCTGATTCAGCTCGCGCTTCCGCGCGGCGAACTCGGTGCTGGGAGCGAGTCGTGCGATCTGCAATGGGGTCGCGCTTATAGACGAACTCCACACGTCGGTTCATGGCGCGGCTCTCGGCCGAGTCGTTCGGGATCAACGGTCGAGTCGATCCGTAACCGGAGGCGGCGATTCGGCTGGGATCGATATCGCCTGCACCGATCATTTACCGCAGCACGGCAATCGAACGAGAAGTCGCGAGGTGCCAATTCGTGGGAAAACGTGGAGTGTTGATCGCTCCGTCGTCCGTATGGCCTTCGATGGAGAGCTCGTAGGGGAATTATTCAGTGAGTCGGATGATTTCGTCCAGAAAGACGAAAGAGAGCGGAAGCAGCTTGTCCGAGCCCGCCTTGAAGAGCGCACCACCCTTGACCCGAACGATGACTCCCCGCTCCGAGGACTCGGCCTCGACGACCCGGGAGGGGTTGTTTTCGGCGATCGACTGCTGCACCTGCTGCATGATCTTCTGATCGATGAAAGGCGCCTCCTTGGATTGCTCGACGTCCATGATGTCGAGAAAGGGAGTCGACTTTTTTCCGATCATTCGATCATGCTCGAGGCCTTCATGTCGAGCCTGCCCGGGCTGTCCTCCACCACCCCCAGCGCCGCCTGGATCGAACCCATCGCCTCCGGGAAGAGTTGTTTGTCCGTATTCGCGAAGGAGAGCATCAGGACGAAAAAGACGAGCAGGAGACTCATCAGGTCGCCCATCGTCGCCAGCCAGGCCGGGGTGCCCTCTTC
>JAPYTP010000123.1 GCA_029941885.1 Myxococcota bacterium | reverse complement strand
TCAGTCTCAACCAGATCCAATGGCAAGCCCAACGGAACGCATCCAGTCCCAAGGTGTAATACGACATGAACGTCGGCCGCTTCCCTGTTGTCTTGCTCCACCTCCGCTGCGTACGCAGCGGGGGTGATTTGATTGAGCGCGCCGGGTGCCCGCTCGTTCTCTCGGCACTCGTGGACGAGAGCGAGTCCGCAACCCGCTACGGGTTGCGAGGGAGGAGAATGCGACCGAGCCCAGGCCGCAGGTGCCCCTCGCTCCACAGGGGCTATCGGGCGGGAGCCGAAGTCACGTGCGAACAGCACCGGCCAACAACGTCATTTCTTCCGGGACCAACAGGGCAACAGGATACGGGCCGGTGCTGTTGCAACTCTTCCCGCATCGGCGTCTCACCGCCGTCTTCAACCCATTTGGGTTCGGACACCGTCCAAATGCCCCGATCTGCCCCAGAACTCACCCTTCGACCCCACCTCTGGGTGTGAAGCGCCTCCCCCACATCGCCGTAGACGTATTCCAGACTACTCCTGAGAGCTCATTCTAATCACCCGATCCAGGGGAGCGTCTGACATGCTGGGGCACCCATGAGGCCCTCCCACGGAGCGGCCTCTCGCAGTACCTCCACCCCGCCCTCTGCGGAGAGAGCCCGAGATTCGGAGGGTTGAGTACTATTCGACTCTTCGGGGTCAGATCGGTGGCCGCCGAACAGTCGTTGGGCGGAGAGAGGGGAGCGCAGTGACGAGGAATCGAGTTCGCCAGTTCCTCCTTGTCGGTGTGGCAACAGTCTTTCTCATCGAGGCAGGCGCCGCCCTGGTCGACCCTGGCGCGGCAGCGGCACGTGTCGGCTACCAGATCTCAGGCCCGGACGGACTGAGCGAATACCGAGCCGTGTACCTCGGCATGTTTGGCGCGCTCGGCATTGCCTCGCTCCTCGCAGCCTGGAGGGTGACAGAACCTCTCCTCGCGGACGTGATCTGCCTCGCGATCGCCGCCGAGGCGGTTGCCCGCCTCGTGGGAGTTCTGATCGACGGGGTGCCCGGTCGCGCTCACCTACTCAACATCGCTGCGGAGAGTTGCGCGTTCATCATCTTCTTGATCCGACCCAGTCTCCCTCCTCCTGACATTTGACGAAGATTCGCGGCGCGGCCCCGAGTGCTTCGGCGATGCCGATTCTCTAGGATTTCACCTTTGATGAACGAGGCCACTAACATGATCACGGTCGACACCCTCATCGTCGGAGCTGGCGCGGCGGGGCTCGCTGCAGCCCGCACGCTCGAGGGAAGCGGCCTCACGGTTCGCGTCCTCGAGGCGAAAGACCGCATCGGCGGCCGAGCCTTTACCGACACCGAAAGTCTTGGAATTCCCCTCGATCACGGCTGCACGTGGCTCTCCGCAGGGCCCTACAACCCCTTTCTGAAACTGGCAGACGACCTGGGAATCCGCATGGAACGGAGATTTTTCCCCTATCCGCAAGCCAAGACATTCTGTGGCGAGCGTTGGGCGACGGAAACCGAGTCGGTGGATCGCGATCGTTTCATCGCGGACTGTGACTCGGCTGCTTTCGATGCCGCGACCGCAGGCAAGGATGTGCCCCTCCGCGAACTGATCGACACACGGTCGCCCTGGTTCTCGCTGTACGACAGCTGGCTCGATGCAAACCAGGGGAGCAATTCGAATCATTGCTCGACCCTTGACTACGGAAGGAGCGAAGCGGATGGCGACCTCCTGTTTCTCTTCGACGGCTATGGATCGTTGGTCGAACGCTTTGGACAGGGCATTCCGGTCGATCTGGAGACAGAGGTGAATCGAATCGACTGGGGTGGCGAGCGCGTCGAGATCAACAGCTCCAAAGGCACGTTCTCCTGCCGTTCGGCGATCATCACCGTTTCCACCGGCGTCCTCGCGAGCGATCAGATCGAGTTCCAGCCCCCTTTGCCGGCGCGATGGCGTGGCGCGATCGAGTCCCTACCGATGGGAAATCTGGTCAAGGTCGCGATCCAATTCGATCGCGATATCTACGGCGAATTTCGAGACGAGGAATTCACCTACTTCGAAGAGCCGAAAACGACAATGAATTTCGTGACGGGATTGGACGACCATCGAATGGCGATCGCCTACATGGGCGGTGCGCTCGCCGACACAATGGAAGCGATGGGCCCGGACGGTGCGCGGGATTTCGTACTGGAAAGGCTCGAGAAGGCGTTCGGTGCCGGGCTTCGCGAGCACGTGACGGGTTCTATTTGTACGAAATGGGGGTTGGACCCGCACGTGCGCGGAAGCTATTCGGCCGCCCTCCCCGGGCATGCCAATGCGCGCGCCGAGCTCAATTCGGTCTTGAATGATCGAATCCTCTTTGCGGGCGAAGCGACCTCACAGGCTCATTACGGCTATGCCCACGGCGCCTACCTCGAGGGCGAGGCGGCGGCGAAGAGAGTGATCACGCTGTTGAATGCGTGATTCGGCTCAGACCTCAGGACTCGCGACGGGGACCACACAGCGTATGTCTCGTCTTCGAGAAGCCATGTATGGCGATGAATGAGTAGCGTTCCACTCGCGAACACGTCGGCGGCGGTACTGAAGTTGTTCAGGGCAACACCGATTCGGACCCTGTCCCCGTTGGTCAGTGGAACAAAGAGGTAGGGCGTCCAGATCCGGAAAACAGCCCGGCGCAGCTTCCGTCGACGAATTGCACGTCGAACAGTAATCCACCCACGTCGACATTGAGCGCCCCGAGCAGGTTCCCACCGCTCAGATCGAGAGTTGCCGCTCGAGAATCAGAGGCAGCGATTGCTGTGAAAGGCAGGACAGAGCACGTGACGAGCACAACTGAGCGAGCAGCGCGGGCGAGCATTGGGTTCCCATTTCGAGTCTGGATGTCGAGGGTGGGAAGTGCGCCGTTCATGCCCCCACGTGGCAGATTAATTTGAGGAGTTTCACGAAGGGACAGGCAATGTAAACAGATTTACATTTGTTGGTTCAACGCCGGGTCGAGCCCCATTCGACTCGCGCCACTGTGCCTTCTCGTGACCGTCCCGTTCACGGAAGATTTCCGATAGGAATTCAGAACCCGTGCCGAGTGCGGGAGCGAGAGGAATCGCGGGGGCTCGAACAGAATCTCTTCCGCGAGCGATCGCTCACTGCGGTGTCGGCTGAGCGGGGCTGCTCTTCTGATAGGTGAGAGCCAGCCGAACATGAGATCTCTTGGCCAGGGCTCGTGCGAGTGGATTCAGAGTTGGGCCTTCGCACCAGGACGGCCGAGTCCCGAACGTGATGCCGGGCGGTACCTGTTGATCGCAGAACGGGAACGCAAGCCAAGCGGGGTATCGTATTCAGAATATGAGTGAGCGCCTTCGCGAGCAGGTCTTCAGCCACCTCGGGCGGATCATGAATCGGCTCAACTACGGGCTGATGGACTCGGATGCCGATGCTGTGCTCTGTTTCGTGAACCAGCGGCTACTCGATTGGCTCGGTGACGATCAGACAGAGGTGAGAGGCCGCTCCCCCGGCGATCTTCTGCCACCCGAGGTCCAAGTCCATCTGGAAGACGAACGTCAGGCCCTGCTCGCGGGCGATCTCCGCATGCGCCTGACGATGTTCCAGCGCAAGGATTCGACCACCTTTCCCGCCCTCTGGGTTCCCCAACGCATTCTTGACGACGCGGGTGAGGTAGTCGGAACATTCTCGATGATCCTCGACATGGGTAGCGTCGAGACAGCCAAGCCCGTCGACTACCGGGCCGGCGACGACCTGCACCAACGCCTCGAACAGATCGCCCGTGAACTCCAATCGATCGGCATCGCCTCTCGACTACCGACCCACGCCGGGCTGCTCCCGCTTGACCACCCCGACCTGGCAGAACTCACGGCCCGTGAGCGCGAGATCCTGGCTCACCTGGTAGGTGGCGAACGCGTCCCGGCCATCGCGGATCAGCTCCACATCAGCCAGGACACGGTTCGTGGCCGAGCGGTTCCCGATTCTCGAGAGCGACCGAATCAAGGGCGACCGGCACAAGCGCAGGCGGATCGACTGGCCAACGCTCGGGCGGCTCGTGATGTTCGAGCCGAACGATTCGGGACTCCTCGAGGAAGCGTCCCGGGTGGTCGTCGGCACTGGACGGTCCAAGCTGGCGGAACAGCTGTCCCGGATCGCCCAACGGATTCAGCTTCTGGCGTGAATCGCCCGCGAACTTCGGGCGACTGCTTCGCGGATGGAGTCCATTCGAGCCGTGGGCCGGATGCCAGACTCAAATGTCGTACGCAATGTTGTACTCGACAATCTGGCCGTCGCGTAGTTTCAACAGATCGGTGTAGGGGTGATACTCGTCGGCGATGTCCTTGCTCGTGATTCGCAGGTAGCCGCGAACTACGATCGAATTCTCATGGATTCTCACCTGCGCCGGCACGTGCTCCGTGCGCTCGCCTCGCCCTGCTCGGTAGGCAATGGATTCCTCCAGGAATCGCAGGTAACTCTCCCGATCGAGTGGCGCGTCCACACCGTCGACGCCGATCATGTGAAGCACCAGATCGGGATGCAAGAAACGCGCGAGTCGTTCGAAATCTCCGTCGTCGGTGGCAACAAAAAGCTCCTGGACTTGTTTCACATCCATCGTCGATCGCCTCGCTCGATACGCGTCCGCGTTGTCACTCGTCGCTCTTCGCCAGCACGCCCGTCAGCATGCAGGCCACGATTCCATCAGAGAGGCTCGCGTCGAGCGGCGTATCTTCGATCACCACTCGATCCGAATAGGCCAGGTGAATCGCCGTCAGCAGATCAGCCATGTGCTCGACGTCGACGTCTCCCCGAATCTCTCCTGCTTCCAGTCCACGCGTGAGAATCTCCCCGATGAGATTTCGAAGCGCGCGCGAACCCTTCTCGATCACGTCGGTCTCGGTCGCCAACAGGAGCTGTGTGTCGCGTGTCAGAAGCAGATGAAACAGGGGGCGAGTCCGCCCGTAGGCAAGCGAAGCCTCGTGCAGTACGCGCAAGGCACCGGCGGCGCCGCCGGAGGCGCGAGACACTTCATCCACGAGCGTCTCGTTCCACTCGGTGATGAGTTGGTCGACAACGACTTCGAAGACATGCGTCTTGTCTCTGAAGCGTCGGTAGAAGAGAGGGCGCGACACTCCGGCAGCAGCCACGATGTCCAGGATCGTCGCCTTGTGAAAGCCCGCCGCACCGAAAACCTCACTGGCCGCCGCGAGAATTCTATTCTGTCCATCGTCCACAACGATCGCTCCGGAGGCATGTGTCCGAACCGCCTTCACGAGCGCGGACATCCTATTGACGTCGTTACATTTAGAGAGTAATTTGTAACGAACGCGAGCGGGCAGCGCAAACGAGGCCCGCGGCTCCGTCATTCGCGGAGGCGCTCCATGATCGACTACGACCCCTATGCCGAAGACGTCATGGCGGACCCACATTCGTTCTATCGCCGGATGCGCGCTGAAACGCCTGCGTACTATGTCGAGAAATACAACGCCTGGGCGCTCACCCGATTCGACGACGTGTGGATGGCAAGCGGCGATCCGGCTCGATTCTCTTCGACCTCCGGTACGCTGCCCGCCCAGGTCCTGACCAAGGAACAGCCGGTCATCCCCATCCTGAACTACGTCGATCCGCCCCAGCACACAGAATTGCGAGGCATCTTCAACACGCGCTTCACACCCCGCGCGGTGAACGCCATGGAGCAATCGACACGAAATGCGGCCGTCGAGCTGCTCGAGCGAGGCGCCGCCCAGGCCAACTTCGACTTCGTCGACGACTTTGCGATGCCCTTCTCGACGCGTGTCGCCGCCGAGGTGATCGGTGTACCGTCCTCCGACATGCCATCCATGCTGAGCTGGATGCAGCGCTTCTTCGGCCATGATCCCGACGCCGGCAGCATGACACCCGACGGCATCGCCGCTCTCGAAGAAGTCAACCGCTACGGCGCGGAGCTCACTCGCGAGCGCCGGAGACACCCCACTGACGAACCCGACGCCATAAACGCCCTCCTCCACCACGAGAAATCGACCGGTCGCGCGATGGGGGATGAAGAGGCGGGGATGCACCTCGGCATGCTCGTGATCGCGGGTGCCGAAACCTCGGCGAAGGCGTTGACACTGCTCGTCTCCCTGCTTGCCCGTTATCCCGACGAGCGTAGCCGCCTCCTGTCGGAT
This sequence comes from Myxococcota bacterium, assembly GCA_029941885.1. Lineage (GTDB taxonomy): Bacteria > Myxococcota_A > UBA9160 > UBA9160 > UBA4427 > UBA4427. The sequence goes on along the minus strand of JAPYTP010000123.1, from coordinate 10,334 downwards.
CCCGGCCTCATCGAAGACGGCTTCCACGAAGCGCTGCGCTACGACAATCCGACGCAGTTTCTGTGTCGTACCGTCGCGCAGCCGACCGAACTGCACGGGATGAAGCTCTCGCCCGGTCAAGGCGTCATGCTCCTCTATGCATCGGGAAATCGAGACGAACGTGAATTCGAGCGTCCAGAGGTCTTTGATGTCACGCGAAGGCCCGCGCGAATCCTCAGCTTTTCGGTGGGTCGCCATCTCTGCCTCGGTATTCATGTCGCTCGGCTCGAAGCTCGCGTCGCTCTCGAAGAGCTGCTTGCGCGATTCCCTGACTATCACGTCGACTTTGGCGGTGCGGAGACGATTCGAACAGAGTTCATTCAAGGCTACACACACCTGCCCGTGGAGCTGGTGTCGAGCTGAGGAGTGCGCAAGGAGGTGCGGATGACGGACAAGCGTGTCGAACGGGTTGCTGATGGTCGGGCATGGGCCGACTTCTGCGACACACTCAAGGCCTCGGGCGAGATCGTGTTGAGAGAGACTTCACCCGACGATGTACTCGATCGCGCGGAGGGCTTCCGATATCTCTCACGGGTCGCCCGCATGGCGCTTGGCCAATTCGTGGAGATGCCCGACCCCTTCGCGCCCGTCCTCCGGCGCACCGCCGACCCGACGATGAAGCTCGGCTGTGACAACCCTGATTCCTACTACCTGATGGCGACCCTCTCGGGCGAGCACGAGTACAAGATCCGCGGCCGTCGCGGAACCGTCCCCCACCTGAGTCTCAGCACCTACTACGGCGGTTATGCAGGCGGGCGCGCCGGCTGTGGCGGAACGCTCGGCCTCGGGGAACTCGACATCGCGCCCAACGGAAGCTTCGAGATTATCGTGTCCACTCGCGAGAAGGCCGGAAACTGGCTCCCGATGGATCCCGAGACGAACCAGATGATCATCCGCCAAACCCACCACGACCGCGCGAACGAGACGGTCTTCTCTTTCGAAATCGAACGCGTCGGCGCCGAAGACCCGACCGCCCCGCTCGACGCGCGACTCTTCCACGACTCGCTGATCGCGAGCGGTCAATACGTGCGAACCTGCGCAAACCTCTTCGCAGATTGGACGGAGGCCTATGCGGAGACGCCGAACGAACTCGTCGTGCGTGACGTTTCCGGTGCTCAAGGCGACCCCGCCCTCTTCTACTATCAGGGCTACTGGTCCCTGGCGAAGGACGAGGCACTCGTGATCCGCGCAAAACCGCCCGCGTGCGACTACTGGAACTTCCAGCTCAACAATTACTGGATCGAATCCCTCGACTATCGGTTTCACAAGATCGATCTCAATCACACGCAGACTCACTACGAACCCGACGGCTCCTTCCGAATCATCGTCTCGCATTCCGATCCAGACCTTCCGAACTGGCTCGAGACCGCTGGCCACCGGCACGGAACCATGGGGCTTCGCTGGGTCAACGCCAAGGAACACCCGCGGCCCTCGTGCGAAGTCGTACCGCTGTCGTCACTCGTCTGAAACGGCCGGCCGCGAGGCGCGCCGTCCCCGATATGGAGGATCGATGCAATTCTGGCAATCGCTCGCTCTCACTGAAATGGACGAACTGATCGAGCTGGCGAAGATCGCCGAGCAGGTCGGCTTCACAGGGATCACGCTCTCTGACCATCTCGCAACGCCGACGACGATTCGGTCTCGCTATCCGTATACAGAGGACGGCAAGCCGATATGGGTGCCGGACGATGCGTTCCCAGATCCATGGGTGCTGATCGCATCGATGGCCCAGGAGACGTCGAGTCTTCGATTCATGCCCTTCGTCTATGTCCTTCCGATGCGCGATCCGTTCAGCGTCGCGAGGCTCGTCGCCAGCGCCGCGGCGCTGTCACGCGATCGTGTCGTGCTCGGAGCCGGAACCGGATGGATGGAGGAGGAGTTCGCCCTGGTCGACCGTGAATTCGCCCGGCGAGGCCGGCGCACCGACGAGATGCTCGAAGTCATCGCCAAGCTTCACTCGGGGGACTTCGTCGACCACGATGGCGAGTTCTATCAATTCGAGGGCCTTCACATGGCCCCGGCTCCTGGGCGCCCGGTCGAAGTTCGAATCGGCGGTCTCAACCGGATCGCATTGCGTCGGGCCGCCCGGCACGATGGCTGGCTCGGTCTGAGTCATACGCCGGAGGAGATTGTCGAGACCGTCGTCTTTCTCGAGGCGGAACGCCGCTTGCTCGGCCGCACGGACAGGCCGTTCGACGTGATGATCTCGCATTTCCCGAGCGATCCCGGCACCGGGGAATACGAAAGATACCGTGACGCCGGCGTCGACAGCGTGAATGTGCCGCCTTGGCGCTATCGAGGCTACTCCTCGATCTCCTTCGACGAAAAACGCAGATCGCTCGAAGACTTCGCTGAGCGCTACATCGTTCCGCTGGCCGGCTGAGGAGGGACGCATCGTGCAATTTTGGCAATCGATCGCGCGAACGGATGTCGATCAACTCGTTCCGGTCGCCAGACTCGCAGAGGAACTTGGCTTCACCGGCGTCACGATGAGCGATCATATCGTGCGACCGAAAGACATCACTCCGCGTTATCCCTACTCAGCGACCGGCGAAATGCCGACCGACCATACGACGCCCTACCTCGACCCTTGGGTTCTCATCGGCGCGCTCGCGCGGGCAACGACGCGGCTAGCCTTCATGCCCTACGTCTATCTGCCCGCGTTGCGTGACCCCTTCTCGGTCGCCAAGAGCATCGCGACCGCAGCCATCGTCTCGGACGACCGAATCCTGGTGGGCATCGGCGTCGGGTGGATGGAGGAAGAGTTCGATCTCGTCGAACGCCCCTTCGCCCAACGTGGAAGGCGGACCGACGAACTGCTCGACGTGGTTCGCAAGCTCAGCGCCGGCGGAACCGTGGAGCACCACGGCGAGTTCTACGACTTTCCGCCGGTCGAGATGTCCCCGGTGCCCCGCCGATTCCCGATGGTTCTCGTCGGGGGTCACAGTCAAGTCGCCCTGCGCCGGGCCGCGGCATCAGACGGCTGGCTGGGTGTCAACTACGACGTCGACGAGGCAACCCGCATCCTGAAAGAGTTGGAAAAATTGCGTTGTGAGGCGGGAAGAGAGAATCTGGACTTCGATGCCGCAGTAGCGCTCAATGCCCCACCGACTTCGCAAGAACTCGAACGCCTCGAAGAGGCCGGAGTCACCATGATCGTCAATCCGCCAGTCCTTCGCCCCGACGGAACGCGCTCGAGTCTGGAAGAGAAGCGAGACGGACTCGAAGCCTACGCAGAACGCTACCTCTCTGCCCCCAGGAGCTGAGATCTCGCATGTACTTCGATCTGGAGACCTGGAAGCGAGTTGCGGGACTGATCGCAAGCGAGCCCTTCCGACTTCGACGCACACTCTTTCTCTGGGGAGTATTCGTCGGTCTCACTGTGCTTTCGATCTTCAATATGACATGCCTTGCGCTCGACTCGCTTTTCTTCCCGGCGCTGCGGAAACAGAAAATCGAGGCGCCCATTTTCATCGTAGGCAATGGAAGAAGCGGGACGACACACATCCACCGCATCCTATCGGCGGACGAGGGTCGTTTCTCGTTCTTCAAGACCTGGGAGCTACTCTTGCCATCCGTGCTTGCCCATCGTGTCGTCGGCGGACTGGATACGATGGACCAGAAGTTCCTCGGTGGCTGGATCCGAAGGCGACTTCAGCAGGGCGAAGATGAAGCTCTCGAAGACATCCGAAAACTCCACGACTGGCAGTCGACAGGCTCTGAGGAAGACGATTTCGTCATGTTCGCCAATTGGAGCTCGGTAAGCCTCACGTTCCCCTTCCCCTACATCGACCTCGAATACCTCTTCTGGACCGACCGCGAACCCGAAGCCAAACGCCAAAGAATCCTGGGATTCTACAGTGACATGCTTCGCCGGCTTCTCTACTGCCGAGACGGTGATCGGATTCACTGTTCGAAGAGTCCACAGTTCACGCTCAAGATGCGTGGGCTCCTGGAACAGTTTCCCGACGCCCGATTCGTCGTCATGTTGCGCCATCCCTACGAAACGATTCCCAGCCTTCTCGACCTGATGTCACAGTACTGGCGAGGCATGGGAGCCTCGGAGAATCTCGTCGAAGCATCAGCCAATCTGCTCGGCGAGATTCAGATCGCGCAGTACCGATACGCTGTCGAAGTGGTCGACGAGTTGCCCGCTGATCAGAGCGTCATCGTCGACTTTCGCGACCTGGTGGCCGATCCCAAGAAGGTCGTCGAGGAGATCTACTCGCGCTTTGGCATCGGGATGACGAGCGACTTCGATCGATTCCTCGAGGATGAGCGGGAAGCGGCAAAGACATTTCGGAGTCAGCATGAATACGATCCGGAAGGCCAAGGCCCCACGCGTGAACGTGTCGCCCGCGAACTCTCGGACCTTTTCGAACGATTCGGCTGGGTACCCTGATGACCGTCGCCAGCACGGATTCGGCGTGCAAAGCGATCCTGGTCTCGGAGGGATCTGCGGCATCCTTGACTGATTGCGTCGCACGCGTCGCCTTGCGCAAGCGAGCACTGTCTCTGCCAATTCCACCGAAAGCCGGACACGACTTTCCGAGTTTCGTCGAACTCTGGGGTGAGCCATCTGAACTTCGTCTCACCATCGAGACTTGGCCCTTTGCCGCGCGCGCCTGGCTCGTCCGCGAGAGCGTCCCCATCGCGTACACGAGAACCTGGCCCTCCGGCAAGGCAAGTCCAGGCGTCCGGTTCTTGAGCACGGTCCATCGCCTGGTCGGCCTCAGTCACGTGGCGTTCGAAGAACACTGGCGCGGACCCCATACGCAAGTCGCCAAGAGCTACACCGTGCCGGTGTGGAACTACGTGCAAGACGTCGTCGTCGAGGCTTTCGACGACCTATCCGAGGAAGATGGCTTCGTGGGAATGCATTTTCGAACGGCGGATGAAATGAAACGGCGGTGGCAGGCCTTCCCCGAGGAGGCCTCGCGCGGCGCAGAAGACGCGGCGAAGTTCATGGACGTCGATCGGTCGATCAGCATTGTGGCCGTCGAAACGGTCTGGGACGAAATGAAGCCGTGAACGACAGGGAGATCGAGTCGTGGATCTGAAGAACACTGGGATCTGGTTTCACACGGACGCCTTGACTGCATCCGAATCTGCGGAGCTCGCCACACGAGTCGAAACGCTCGGCTTCGGCGCATTCTGGTTTGGAGAAGGCTTCGGAAGGGACCCACTCGTTCACGCCGCTCACCTACTCGCAGAAACGAGCGAGATCGTCATCGCCACTGGCGTGGCCTCGATCTATTCGCGAGATCCAGTCGCGATGACAGGAGGAGCAAACGCCCTTGCCGAACAATCAGGAGGAAGGTTTCTGCTGGGCATCGGTGTCTCCATGCCTCCTCTCGTCGAGCCGCGTGGACACCGTTTCGGACCACCGATCGAGACGATGCGCAACTACCTCGCCGCCATGGCCGCCTGCCAGTACGCATCCGTACCCCCGATCGAGGAGGCGCCGGTCGTCCTCGCCGCTCTCGGACCGAAGATGATCGAGCTTGCCGCTCAAGAGGCCCAGGGCGCACACCCCTGCAACGTCACCCCCGAATACACCTCAGGGGCACGGGCGCGGATGGGACCCGACGCTTGGCTCTGCATCGAACAGAAAGTCGTGCTCGAAACCTCCCCGAGTCGGGCGAGAGAAATTGGGCGAAGCGGACTCGCCCTCTATCTCGAAGTACCACACCAACGCGCCAACTGGACTCGGATGGGATTCGACGAATCCGACTTCCTGGACGGCGGCTCGGATCGACTCGTGGATGCGCTCGTGGCCTGGGGCGACACGAAAACGATCCGAGCGCGCGTTCACGCGCATTTAGACGCGGGCGCGACTCATGTCTGTCTGCAGCCAATCCTACCAGAAGGAGAGCGCATACCGAGTGAAAGAATTCTCTCCTCGCTCTGAAACTCACTGCTCGCTCATGTGATCTCCACAGAATACGGAAGGGCCATTCGTCTCGTCCAACAGCAGGTCGACGGAATGCGCGGCCTACCAGGGGACGTCCTTTCGAACGATGTGCTCGCCGAGCTGGCGATAGGCGCGGAACTGAAGCGAAAAATAGTTGATGATCGTGGTCAGCTCCTGCGGAAACGGCGCGTCGCAGAGCAACTTGGGGCTGCAGATGTGGCCGCCCTGCTCCTGATAGTAGTCCTGCACCGCGGCCGGATAGTTGTCTATCCGATCTCGATTCATGGACAACTTGATGTAGGTCACTTTGATTCCGACGTTGGCCCGGTGTCGCGGATTCGGCGACATCTGAACCGGAAACGCGCGAATCTCGCCGCGGCGGACCGGCGTCTGGAAACCATCGGCCTGGACCTGACAGGTGGCGTTGTGGCCGAGCTCATCAATGTTGCGCACAGTGAAATCGACGTTCATGTCTTCGCGCAGCAACTTCTTCATCCGGCGGTAGCTTTCGAAGCGCAGCATCGGGTCATGACTCGCATCGATGACGATGGTGTGTTGGCACATGCGTCGCACCATTGAATAGAGTCCGATGTTGTCGGAGAATCCGCCGTCGGAGAGATAGGCCGGACGGCGCCTCCAACCGTAGATGTCCGCCTCACCCTCGCTCGGCAAGTCAGTCGAAGCGAGTTTCGAGCCGCTCGCGAACTCGTTCAGGTAGAGCCCCAACCCGAGACCGAGAAAAGCCGCCGGCCCGGCCCCTGCGCCATGTTTCTCGTCCAGCGCCACAGCCGAAAGCGCCACGGCGCCACCAAAGTCGAAGGGTCGCTCCTCGAGATCCGTGAAGCCGAAGCCCTCCGAGCCATAACGGAGCGGGGTGATTTCGAAGACCGATTGGTGAAGCGCATCCGGGTCTTCGAATAGCTGAGGACCCCCGCGACCGTAGATCACCGGCGAAGCCGTGACGTTGATGAGCGGAAGGGGAAGTCGGCGAGCTGGTCGTGGTACTCCCATGGGAGCTCGTCGACGTCGACGCCGCCACTCGAGAGAGTCGAAAGGGATGTGCAAGAGAGCAAGCCAACGAGGGTCAGCATGGTTCCTGAAAGGGAAACGGGAATGACCGGAGAGGGATTTGTCAGCTTTATTATTGGCCGGGAGGGTAGCCGATGCCCTCTCGCCTGCCGGATCGGAAGTTCAAGCCACGCCTCACGCGGGTTCCCGCTGCGCAACAGTGACGAGGGGCGCGCACACCCGGCATCCGACGATCGGGGCCTCGGGCGGCGGTGCGCATTCCGCTGGGCGCCTCGTTGTGAGTTGCCCCAGCCGGATGTGAACGCAGTCGACGTTGCAGTCGATGATTTCTCCGCGGAGCACAGCTCCGGCAGAAGGCTCGTCAGCTGGAGGGTGGCGAGTTCACGGACGCAGTCACATTCACTGGTCAACTTCGATAGGCTCTTCAAATCGCCTTGAAGTCGACCCCTCAGGTAGTCGGCGGATCATGCGGCATGACGGTCCAATTTCGAAATTCCGAAACAGATGAGGCGCAACGACGTGCCGGATTATCGAATTTTGAAGAAAGACTCCGGCGACGTGCGCGCCATCAAGATCGGTTTCTCCTGGCCGGCGGCGGTGCTGAATCTGATTTGGTTGGTCGCGAATGGATTATGGCTCGGCGCTTTCCTGGTGTTCCTGCTAGTCGCGGGCGGTCTCATTCTCCTCGGTTCGGCCGTTCAAGAATCGCCAGTGGCCGCCGGCAGTTTTTTCGTTTTCTCGGTAATCGCGCTCTTATTCTTCCTGGGACTCCGCGGAAACGACTGGCTTGCATCTCACCTCGAAAGCCAAGATTACCGCCACGCTCAGACCCTCGAAGCCGGGGGCTTTGCAGAAGCTCTCGAGCTCGCCGCCTCGGATACCGAATCCGATGAGTAGCCGCTGAACCGGACGGCGGGTCTGTCGGGGCGGGAGCGGCCATTCGGACCTGTCGAGGCGTTGCGTGTCGCCCGCCCTGCACCACTCACACCCGCCGGTACCCAATCCATTGGAGGAATCAGATGAGCCTGCCCACCGCCGAAGAAGTCTTCGGATACTTTGACGAGCTGTCGAATTGGGCACGCTGGGGCGAAGAGGATGATCGTGGAACCCTGAACTACGTCACGCCCAAGGTCACTCTCGCCGCTGCCAAAGAGATCCAGACCGGGCGCAGCGTAGCCTGTTCGTGGGTCATCACGAACCAACGACAGGAAGGCGACCTCTTCGGCACGCCACAGCGTTTCATGCTCAATCACGGTCAGGGCCTGGCCGACGCCGATCGCGTCATTCCACCCCACCGACGCGCGGGTGAGCGCAGCTTCGGCGCGAGCGAGTACATCGGATTCGTCTTTCACGGGCTGAACATCACGCACATCGACGCGCTTTCCCACGTCTTCTGGGACGGTCGGATGTACAACGGCTACCCAGCCGAATGGGTTACGAGCCAGCTCGGGGCCACGCGGCTCGCCATCACGGACGTTGCGGAGGGTATCTCGACGCGGGGCGTCCTCCTCGACGTCGCCCGAGCGCACGGAGTCGACGCGCTGGAGCCCGGACGTGGCGTAACGCCGCAAGACCTCGAGCTCGCGGAGAAGAAGCAAGGCGTACAGGTCCGGTCCGGCGACGCGGTCTTTCTTCGAACGGGCTATGGACACGCTCGACACGCATCCGGTCCGGGCAAGACCACCCTCGGCCAACCGGGCTGGCACGCCGCAGCTCTCCCGTGGCTCCACGAGCGAGAGGTCGCCGTGATCGGATGTGACACCGGACAGGACGTCACGCCGAGCGGCTACTACGACGCCGGGCTGAATCTCCCGGTGCACTCGATCGGCATCACGGCAATGGGCCTCTGGCTCGTCGACAACCTCGACCTGGAAGCACTCGGAGTCACGTGCCAGGAACTGGGACGGGCGTCCTTTTTTTTGAGCCTCCAGCCGATCATGATCGAAGGGGCCACTGGCAGTCCGCTCAATCCTGTGGCGATTTTCTGAAGCGGGGTCCCGGTGGACGTGAGAGTAGTGTCCTCGAAACTCGCCGGCCGATTCGACCGCTGGCGCGCGCGAAAAATCCAGGCCGGGCCTCATGATCTCGGAATCTCCCTGAACCTCTCCCCGTCCGGCTCCGCCCGGTGTCCGCCTGGTTTTTGATCAGTCCCCAACCGGCAATTGCGTCTCCGGATCGGGACCGAGATCCCGGAGCAAACGTTCGCGGACAGGGGGCGCCCAGGCTGCGTATCCCTCGCGATTCAAATGGATGCGATCCCAAAACGGATCAGACGTGGGTCGGCCGAGCCGTCCGCCAGGGCGAGTCCCGCGCTGGCGTCGAGGGAGTGGAGACCGGACTGCGATTCGCAGTCCGCGCGCACGAGTCGAAGGAAGAGATCCCGGGCGCCGGGAAGCCGCGACGGTCGCAGGGCCAGATAGTAGATAGGACTCTCCGGGAGGCGCGATCGGATGCGCGCGACGAGCGAGCGAAAGTCGGCCTGCGCCTCCTCGGGCGTGCGTTGCCGGTTTCCCGGAACATCGTTCAGCTCGTTGCCGCCTGCCTGGCTTACGATCGGGCGCGGCGAATAGGGGACGATGACCCGATCGGTGAAGTGCACCAGGTCCAACAGCTTTGCGCCCCCCAAACCGCGACGGATTACGAGCAGGGGCTCCATGTCCTCGGCGAGCCCATCCCAGAAGCGAATACTCGAGCTGCCGACGAACAAGATCGCGTCGCGCGGCGGCGGCGATTCGCGATCGTCCCGTTCGAAGGCCGCGATCTCCGGCTCCCACACCGTCGGGTCGTCCGAGAACGTGCGACCGATCTCGCGATCAAGGATCCAACCGCCTGCCACCACGAGTAGCAGCAGCGAGCCCAGGGATGTGGCAATGAGAACACGCCGATTCATCGTGGGGCCAAGACTGGCGATGCTCCCTACTGGCGTTGGGGGCGAACCGGATACGACCACTCGCTCCGCTTGCTCACTCCACTGGAGAAGCAGTAGTGGAGCGCTCGAGACTCCGATGAACTGAGCACGGGTGGGAGGACATCAGCTTCGGACAGATCGAGCCCTCGACCCGCGAAAAGATTCACAGAGCGGTGAGTTTTCTCAGGCTCGGGCAAGCTGGAAGAGGCGAAGTCGCTAGCCCTGCTCATCGCGCGAGATCCGCGCGATCGAGCCCTCGCAGTTCTCGCGCGGGGGCGACGTCGCCGCGGTCACACCCGTCACTATTCCCGGCAGGTCGATGCCTTCGAGGATTGCGGCGTAGTTGGCGAGGATCAGCTCGGCTCGATCCTCGCCAGTGCCCGGCGACATGATCCGCTCGCTCTTCGAATAGCGCGCGAGCGCCCGACCGGAGAGAGACTCACG
>JAPYTP010000122.1:11535-16828 GCA_029941885.1 Myxococcota bacterium | reverse complement strand
TCTTTTCGTTCTCCCTTGACTGAGCCCACTCGTAACGAGCGCTCGGGTCCGCGGCGCGTCGAGCCGATTGGGATCAGGATACACCCGTGGCCGGCTCGCCGTCAGTGAACGACAGACCGCGGCTCGCATCCTCGACAGGTCCGACCAACTCCTCCAGGAGAACCGTCAGGTACGCGCCAGGGGGAAGCCAACAGCGGAGTTTCAGGCCGTGGCTCCCCTGGAGCCCCTCGATTTCGAGGCCCTCGGGCCTCACTCGCAGGGGGCGCCGGGCCCCGCGCGCCCGAAGCCCCCGTGGCAACTTGAGCGTCGCCAGGTCGGGAAGCTCGAATCGGTCGAAGATCGCGCGTTCGAGCCGAGCGACATCTTCCGTAGGCGCGCGCATCTTCGTTCCGAAGATCGGGCCCGTCGCGCTGATCTCGAACGCCTTCGCCCGAGGCCGCTCTCGCTCTAGATCATCGACCCAGAAGAGACCGCCACTCTCCTCGACACGCGCAACATCACCTAGCAAGACCCCGTCGTATTCGTCGATGCGCTCTTCGAGCGCCGCGTTGAAAACCTCGGATTGGAGCGCCGAGACGAGGAAGCGAGCGGCCCGCCGATCCCTCGGAGGCCGACCGTCGGCGAGCAGCCGACGAGCCTGCAGGGCGTTGTCCCCGTCGCGACCGAATCGCTGTTGCCCATACCGATTCGGCATCCCGCGCCGGACGAGCGACTCGACACGTGCTCGAATCGGCTCGAGCGCTACGGGCCGATCGCTGCGCAAGACGATTTCGAATCGATTCCCTCGCAGGTGACCCGTCTTGATCTTGTGGGGATGGCGACGGGCCTCGAGGACTTCTGCCGAAGTCAGCTCGAATCCGAGGGCTCGTTCGGGATCGACGCCCTCGAGTGAGAACCACTGGCGCGTGATGGCGTGGCGATCTTTGCGACCCGCATAACCCACGTCCTTCTGTGAAACACCACCGGCCCGGGCGAGTTCACGGGCCACTTGTTCGGTGGTGCGGCCCCTCTTCTCGACGAAGACAAAGGTGTGATTGCCCTCGCCCGTCGTCTCGTAGAGCGGCTCTTCGATGACTCGAAAATCTTCGGGAGTCGTACGGGTTCGCAACAGGCCCGTCGCGGTCGGAGCGGCCGCGGAGGCGGCGCTTTCGTCGTGGGTCACGAATTGGCCGACGATCCGCCGCCCAGGCGGCGCTCGGCCTTCTCGACGGGCGCGAAGGAGCGGCGGTGTACGGGACAGGGACCCTCGCGCGCGAGAACGGCCATGTGCTCCGCCGTGCCGTACCCCATGTGTCGTTCGAAACCGTAGGCGGGATAGCGCCGTCCCAATTTCGCCATATGGGCGTCGCGGTGGACCTTCGCGACGATCGACGCCGCGGCGATGCTGGCGTCCCGCTGATCGCCCTTGATGATCGAGGTCTGCGGAATCGCGACGCCGGGCACCGTGCGTGCATCGACGAGTAGGTGTCCGACGTCGGTGGTCCGCGCAAGACTCGCGACCGAACGCCGCATCGCTTCGAGCGCGGCCTGGTAGATCCCCAACTGATCGATCTCCTCGGGCGTGACCTCCCCGAGGCCCACCCCGATCGCGATCTCGTGAATCTCCTTCGCCAACGACTCGCGGAGCGTCCGCCGCACGCGCTTCGAATCGTCGAGCCCACGCAGCCCCATCTTTTCCGGCAAGACAACCGCGGCTGCCACCACCGGCCCCGCGAGCGGACCCACACCGACCTCGTCGATCCCCGCGATCCCGCGAATCCCCCTCGCCGCCAGCTCATCGCGCAGGGCGAGCAGCCCGGTGAGCCGGTCGCGCTCACGCACGCGCGAGGCGAGCAGGCGATGACCGCGGTCGGCCAGTGCGTGTGCACCCGCCCGCGGATCCGAGGCGAGTTCCTTGATGAGGGTTTCGATGGCCGCATCGGACGCGGCGTCCGAGAACGCCTTTCGAAGCTCGGAGAGGGGGCGACCCCGCCTGGGGGTCGGAGGAGAGTTCGACATGCGAGTTGGGCTCCCGGGCGTGGATCAATCCCGACCCGAGTCTCCCCCGGAAGCGTCGCCGCTGCCAGCATTCCGGTCGAAAGAGTCGGACGCGGGTTCGCCCCCTGGCTCGGCAGTTTGCTCGTCCGCTTGCTCATCCGCCGAAGCGGAAAGCCTCCGCTCCAAGCGTCGGACTCTCCTCACCAGTTCCGGCAAGCGACGCAGCGCAGCCACCGTTCGATGCCAGCTGCGCTCCGCCGTGGCAGGCGTTCCGAACATGCGCGCGCCGTCGGGGACGTCGTGATGGAGCCCCGAGCGCGCTCCGATGAACGCGCCCTCGCCAATCCGCAAATGACCCGTCGTACCGACGCCGGCCATCACGATCGCGCGGCGTCCCACGAGCGTGCCGCCGGAAAGGCCGGTCTGGGCCACGATCAGGGCCTCTTCTCCGATATCACAGTTGTGGGCGATCTGGACCTGGTTGTCGATCTTCGCACCACGCCTAACTCGCGTCACGTCGAGGGTCGCGCGGTCCACGGTCGTGTTGGCGCCGATCTCGACATCGTCTTCGATGACCACGCAGCCACGCTGAGCCATCGCGACGGGCCTTCCCTCTGCGTCCGGGACATAGCCGAATCCGTCCCCCCCGAGCACGACCCCCGGCTGCAGGATCACCCGGTCGCCGATACGGGTATCCTCACGAACCACGGCGCCCGAGTAGATCCAGCCGTCCTGCCCGACTTCGACATCTGCAACCAAAGTGGCATTCGAGGCCACGACTGTTCGCGCGCCCACGCGACAACCCGGCCCGACCCGCGCACCCGCCTCGATCGATGCCGTGGGATCGATCGTCGCCGTGGAGTCGACCTGCGCCCCCGCTTCGATTCCGGGCGGCGGACGGCGTCGCGGGACAAATTCCTCGACGAGGCGGGAGAAGTCGTGGGCGGGTCGAAGGCTGCGAAGAACCGCACGCGCTCCGACGTCGATTCCCGGTAGCGTGATGACCGCGCGGGCCGCGGAGTCGGCCAGAGCCGCCGCGTGAGTCGCGTCCCGAACGAAGACGATCTCGTCGTCTTTGGCCGATCCAAGGGACGCGAAGCCGTGGACCTCCTTCGAAGCATCCCCTTCGACGGTCGCCTCGGTGCTGCGCCCGGGCGCCTGCCCGGAGGTCTTGATCAGAAAATCCGCCAGCTGAGCCAAGCGAATCGGCCGCGACGATCGCGGCACGATCTATCGGGCGAGCAACACGGACACCGGCGAGGTCCGTGAGACCGAGGCGGCGTTGCTGCCGAGGAAATAGTCGGTGATCCGATTGCGGCCGTAGGCGCCCATGACGATCAGGCTCGCGCGAACTTCCTTGGCCGTATCGACGATCTTCACATCCGGTCGACCCAGGGTCGAGGATGTCTCGCGAACCGGAACGGAGAGTCCACCCACCAATTGTCGCACCTCGTCGAAACGTGCCACGGCGCGGCCCTTGTCCTTCGAATCGACGAAGACGTGAACGGCTTCGTTGAGCCCATTGGCCAGGGTCACCGCCAATTTTGCGGCGATCCGTGATCCGGGGGAACCATCGAAGCCCAGCACCAGCGGGCCGGTCAGCGGCGCACCGCCGGGAACCAGAATCGCGGGCTTCGTCGTCTTGCGAAGAATCGAGTCCACGGTCGATCCGATCAGCGTCCCCCGGTCTCCCGAGCGACTGCCCTTTCGGCCGATCAGGAGAAGGTCGGCGCCCTGCACCTTGTCAACGATGCGATCATCGGGCGATCCCTGGAGTACCTCGCAGCTCGCCTCGATCCCCTCGCCTCGGGCTCGCTCGCCGAATCGCCGTGCGACCGCTTCCGCTCGCGCGCGGTAATAGGCCGTCGCCTCCGCCTCCGGAAAAGGGGGCAGCGCCAGGCCATCGCCCGCGGGCGCTCGTAGGAGACGATCGTCCAAGACAGCAACGGCGGAGAGCCTTGCTCCGAGGCGCGACGCCAGCCCCATTGCGGTCTGTTCAGCGGCGCTCGCGTCGTCCGAACCATCTGTGGCCACTAGAATCGTCTCGATCATGTCATCTCTCTCCAGAGGGATCTCACCTTCGCAATCGAGGTGTACCCGCAGGATCGGCAGAACAGCCCCGAAGGTAGAGACCTTCGGGGACCAAGATTAGGCCATCCCCGAGGGTGACGCAAATTGAAATCCGTGGGCAAAAATATGGAACGATGGTTTGATTTGATGGGCTAGAGAGACCGCCACAGGCTTCGATTTCCGCTGCATCCCGCTGGTGATAAGGTCCGGCGGTGTCCTCCCTCGAGCCCACCGCCCACGAATCCCGAAAAACCTGGGGCCTGGAGCATCCCGAACTGGGCCTGTCTCTGGGCGGAACCCATGGCCCGGACCAGGCTCGAGCCCACCGCTCCTGGGTCGAACTCGCGGAATCGCTCGATCTCCATTCGCTCTGGCTCCCCGAAATGCATTTCCAGCCCGGGGTCTGCCCCGCGCCCCTGATGGAGTTGGCGGGCTACGCCGCCACCACACGCCGGATCCGGCTCGGAACGACATCGCTGCTCCTCCCGCTGCACCCCCCCGAAAAGCTTGCCGCCGAGATCGCGACCCTCGACCAGCTCTCCGAGGGCCGGCTTCTGATCGGGCTCGGCCGAGGATTTCAGAAGCCGATGCTGGAAGCCTTCGGGGTTCCACCCGCAGAGAAACGCGACCGCTTCGATGACGCCCTCGACCGGATCCTCGCGCTCTGGGCCGAGCACAATGGTCGCCGGGAACGCTCGCCGCTGAGGACCCATCAGCGCCCACATCCTCCTCTCGCGGTTGCCGCCTTCGGACCCAAGGGCCTCGCCCAGGCTGCGCGGCGCGATCTCCCCTACCTGGCATCGCCGGTCGAGACCTTCGATCAGATCGCCTCCAACCTCGCTCGCCACCGCTCGCTGCTGCCGGATCCGGGCAAACCGGCGCTCTCACTGATCATGCGTACGATCTTCGTGTCCGAGGACGACGCGGAACTCAGCGCGGCGCGCGAATCCCTGATGAGCGAAATGTCCGGCCGAAGGAAGGGCATGCCCGCCAGCGTCAACCAGGCCCTCGACGCGCCTCTCGAAGCCCGCGCGGTCGTCGGGAGACCGGAAGAAGTGATCGAGCGGCTGATCCAGGAGAGGCGACGCCTCGGCATCGATCTGCTGGTCGCGCGGCCACAGCTCGCGCGAATCGACCGCGAGACCGCAGAGCGATCGTTTGTGCGCCTCGCCAGAGAAGTCTGGCCCGCCGTGCGGGCGGATGCCATGGGACGCTAGGCCACCTCAGGCCGAACGGTCCCAACCGG
>JAPYTP010000122.1:0-11435 GCA_029941885.1 Myxococcota bacterium | reverse complement strand
CAGACAATTAGTCCTACTCGGCAGACAATTAGTCCTACTCGGCAGACAATTAGTCCTACTCGGCAGACAATTAGTCTGCCTCCTCACGCACGAAGGTTACGAAAGCCATGCTTGGACGTTTCGAGGAGTCGCGCATGGCGAATTGCATCGTGTCGAAGGTCCAGCCCTCGGCGCTCCACTCGTTGAGCGTCTTTTGGATCTCTTCCTCGGTGACCATGGCGATCTCGACGACCTTGTAGCGCAGCGACACGATCTCTCCTCTTGGGCTCATGCATTCCGATCACGCCTCATCCAGACAAATTCGACAGGCTAGAGCTTCTCGGCGAGGTCCGCGGCCGCGTAGGTCAGGATCAGATCGGCTCCCGCTCGCTTGATCGACACGAGCGCTTCTTCCATTGCGCGATCCGCATCGATCCAGCCGCGCTCCCCTGCCGCCTTGATCATCGAGTACTCCCCGGAGACATGATAGGCGGCGATCGGCACGTCGAACTCGCGACGGGCGTCCGCCAGGATGTCGAGATAGACCATCGCGGGTTTGACCATCAACATGTCGGCCCCCTCATCGAGGTCGAGTCTCATCTCACGCATCGCCTCTCGCCGATTCGGAGGATCCATCTGATAGCCCCGGCGATCCCCGAATTCCGGCGTGCTCTCCGCCGCATCGCGAAAGGGACCGTAAAAGGCACTCGCATATTTTGCAGCGTAGGAGAGGATCGCAACCTGCTCGAAGCCATTCGCATCGAGTTCGCGGCGGATCGCCGCCACGCGCCCATCCATCATGTCCGAGGGTGCCACGATACTCGCACCCGCCCGTGCGTGGGACACCGCGGTCTCCGCGATGCGTCGAAGCGACGTGTCGTTGTCGACCTCCTCACCATCGAGCAACCCACAATGGCCGTGGTCGGTGTATTCACACAGGCACACGTCGGTGATGACGCATAGCGAAGGGACCGAATCGGCGATCGCCCGAGACGCGCGCTGGACGACGCCGTCGGCCGCGTCGGCGCCGCTCCCACGTGCGTCCTTGACATCTGGAATCCCGAATAGAATCACCGCCGGAACTCCCAGGTCCGCCACGCGCTTCGCTTCGAGCACGACCTGATCGACAGAGAATCGATGTACGCCGGGCATCGACGCGACGGCTTCCCGCACGCCCGTGCCCGCGACAACGAAGAGCGGCAGAATCAAGTCCTCTCGCGCCAACCGGTTCTCGCGAACCATGCCGCGCAGGGTCTCGTTTCGTCTCAGTCGGCGCATTCGCGTGGCCGGAAAACTCATTCGCCCTCTCCTGTCTTCTCGTCAGTCCTTCGCCCGTTTATCGTCGAAGAGGACCGGATTGGCCAGTCCGCTTCGACGAGTTCCGCGATCAATGCGGAGACCGCTGGCCGATCCGGAACCACGGCAGCGGGAAGCCCCACTTCCTCGAGTCGCCGAGCAGTCGTGCGGCCGATCGCCGCGATCATACAATGACCCGCCGCCGCTCGGCTCTCTTCGTCAAGACACGCGAGAAAATGATCGACCGTCGATGGACTCGTGAAGGTGAGCGCGTCGAGTTCCCCGGCGACGAGCTGGGCACGCAGGGCGCCCTGGTCGATCAAAGGACGCCGATTCTCGTAGAACGCCACCGAATCGACCTCCGCCCCGACCCCTCTGAGTCCGTCCGCGATCACCGTTCGACCGATCTGGGAGCGCGGGATCAATACCCTCTCAGGACTGCTCGAGAGCCCCGGCAGCAACTGACTGAGCAAGGCCTCGGCATCCCCGCGACCGGAGGCGATCACGTGGACTGGGAGACCCACCTCGAGGGCGACGCGCGCGGTCCCCTCCCCGATGCAAAAGACCCGTACGCTGGGTGCGAGAGACCCTCCCACCGACCCGTGCCTCGATTCGAGCGCGCGAACGAAAAAGCGCAAGGCATTCGAGCTCGTGAAGACGAGCGAGGTGTAGGAGCCGACGGACGCGATCACCCGATCGATCTCCGCGACACCCGGACCCGATTCGATCGGCGCGAGTTCGATCATCGGTGTGACCACGGGCATCGCACCGGTTGCCCGCAATGCGCCCGACAACTCCGCTGCCTGCGCCCGGGCGCGGGTGACGAGCACCCGCCGGCCGAACATCGGCTGTTTCTCCCACCAGGACAGGCCTTCGCGGAGTCCCACGACGTCACCGACGATCACCGCGGAGGGCGACCCGAGGCCGGCGGCCAGTACGGCATCGGGCAGTGCCGCAAGCGTCGAAACGCAGGTCCGCTGATCGGGAAGCGTTCCATTCATCACCGCCGCGGCGGGGGTGCTCGGCGACTTCCCGCCGGCGATCAATTCTCCGACGAGCCTCGCCAGATTCCGCATACCCATCAGGATCACCAGGGTGTCGACCGCGGTGCCAAGTTCCCGCCAGCGAGTCAGCTCCGCCGCTCGGCCCGGATCCTTGTGGCCCGTCACGACGGCGAAAGATGCCGAATGGCGACGATCGGTAACCGGGATCCCCGCGTAGGCTGCCGCAGCGACGGCAGCGCTCACTCCCGGCACGATTTCGAAGGGGATGCCCGCCTCTGCGCAGGCGCTCACCTCTTCTCCCCCACGCCCGAAGACGAATGGGTCGCCGCCCTTCAATCGCACGACCGTCCGGCCGGCCCGCGCATGCTCGACGAGCAGCGCGTTGATATCGGCCTGGCATCGGGTTGGTTCTTCGTGTCCACGCTTCCCGACGTTGATTCGGACCGCGCGTTCCGGGGCCAGATCGAGGAGATCTCCGGTGGCGAGCTCGTCGTAGAGAACGACATCAGCCCGAGCCAGGGCTTTCGAACCGCGAATCGTGATCAAGTCCGGATCCCCGGGACCCGCACCGACCAGAAGGACGCGCCCCACGTCAATCATCGGTCCCGTTCTCGTCGCGAGGAGTCTCTCCGTTCCCGGGCTCTTCGGCGAGCGCCGCCAGGATCTCTCGTCCGCCACGCGCCAGAACCGCATCGGCAACCCGAGACCCGACACCGGCTGCGTCCGATTCGGGCGCCACTTCTTCCGCACTCGCGAGGGTCTTGCCATCGAGGCTCGCCACGAGTCCGCGCAAGCGCACACCCCCTTCCACGAGCTCCGCGAGTCCCGCGATGGGTATGCTGCAATCCCCTCCGATCGTGGTCTGGAACGAACGCTCCGCTCGCGCGACGACCCCGATCTCTCGACTCTCCAGGGTCGCGATCCGTTCCTGCCATTCATCGCCCTCGCGAGTCTCGAGGGCGAGCAATCCCTGCCCGACGGCCGGGAGCATCGTTTCCGTTGCGATCCGCTCGTCGATCGCCTCGGCCAGCCCGAGCCGGACGAGTCCGGAACACGCGAGGATGACGGCGTCGAGCCCATCGGATTCGAGCCTTCCGAGTCGCGTTGGGACATTCCCGCGCAGGGGGACGACCTCGAGATCGGGGCGATGCGCGCGTAGCAGTGCCATGCGACGGGTACTGCCCGTTCCAACTCGGGCGCCGAGGGGCAGGTCAGCGAGCCGGCTACCCCGTACGCGTGCGCACAGGGCATCACGCGGATCCTCGCGTTCGGGATGGGCTGCGATCACGCAGCCCGGGGCGATGCGGGCCGGAACGTCCTTCGCACTGTGGACGGCCAGGTCTGCGCGACCGTCGAGCATGGCCTCTTCGAGTTCCTTCACGAAGAGCCCCTTGCCCCCGATCTTGGCAAGGGACCGGTACTGAATCCGGTCTCCGGTCGTGCGTAGCACGACGAGTTCCGACTCGACGTCGAGTTCGCGCTCGATCCGGGCCGCAATGTGGCGGGTCTGGGTCAGCGCGAGATCACTCCCGCGGGTCGCGATACGAATCCGGGTCCTCCGGCCGGGCGAAGTCACGCGTCGGGTTCTCCCTCGTCTTCGATCTGTTTTTCCTCCTCGTCGAGCGCGAAGAGCGAGCGAGCCTGTTCCAGTCGAATCAATCCAGCCTCGCGATCGGTCTCGTCCCGCAGTTTTGAAATCGGCGCGTGCATCAGCTTGTTGACGATGGTTCGTGTCAGCTGTTCGAGGATCTCGCCCTGACTCTCGTCGAGGCGCAGGCGACCTGCGAAGCGATCGATCTCGGATCGTCGGACATTTTCGGCCCGATCCCGCAGATCCCGAATCGTAGGCACCGCCTGAAGCGCCACCATCCAGCCTTCGAATTGTTCCCGCTCTTCGTAGACGATTCTCTCGGCGCGCTCGGATTCCCGTTGACGCTCCTGCTCATTCGCTGCAGCGACCTCCTGGAGATCATCGAGGTTGTAGAGATAGGCGCTATCGAGTTCGTGGACGCCGGGGTCGATATTTCGCGGCACACCGATATCGATCAAAAAGAGTGGCTTCCCTTGGCGAGCCATGAGACTCTTCGCCACGCTTTCGCGAGTCAGGATCGGGCCTTCGCCCCCGACACAGCTCAATACGACATCGCTATCGGGAAGCAGCGAATCGATTTCGTCGAGCCCGTGTGCCGTTCCGGAGAAGCGTCGTGCGAGGGCTTCTGCGTGGGCAGCCGTGCGATTCGCGACCCGCCGCCCTCCGAGACCGTGATCGTCGAGGGCAACCAGTGCCGCCTCGATCATCTCGCCCGCGCCGATCAGGAGAGCGTTCTTGTCGTCTAATCGCTCGAAGATCTGCTTGGCGAGATCGACGGCGACCCGGGCGACGGATACGGGTCGTTGGGCGATGCCTGTCTCGTTCTTCACGCGCTTCGCGGTCGCGAACGCGCGCTGGAACAGACGAGAAAGAATCGCGCCACAGGTGTCCGCCTCGATTGCCTCGCGGTAGGCGTCCTTGACCTGCCCCAGGATCTGCGGCTCACCGACAACCATCGAGTCGATGGACGCGGCGACGCGAAACACGTGTTCGACTGCCTCGCGCCCGTGACGCAAATAAGTCATGTCCTCGAGCGAGGCACTCGACGGCAGTTCACCCTCCGCCAACTCGCGTCCAAAGAAATCGAAGAGCACGTGCCGGGCCTCGTCCGGGTTCCGCGTCGTCACCACGACTTCGACTCGATTGCAGGTCGAGAGCAGCACCGCTTCGCCGATCTCCGGCCGATCGACCAGCTTGCGCAGCAGGGGCTGCGGCTGCACCGCGGCGAAGCGCTCACGGACGTCGATAGGTGCCGTCCGATGATTCATCCCGAGAAGGACGATCTTCACGAGACGAACCCGGTACCCAGCACGGCGAATAACAAGAAGGCGAATCCTGCTACGGCGCTGGCTGAGGCCTGGCGTGCGCCCTGGTGACCCCCGAAGCGAAGGACGGCGAGCCCGAGATAGATCGTCCAGGCGATCATCATCCAGGTCTCGTGAAGCCTTCCGCTAAAATACTCGCCCGTGCGAGATTCGAGCCAGATTGCACCCGTCAGCACACCGAGACTCAGCAATGGAAATCCGAGTGCGAGCGCAACACGATTCACCCGCTCCAATGCTTCGAGCGACGGCAGCGGAACCTGGCGGGCGACGGAACGGCGGCGTTTGAGCGCACGGTGTTCCATGAGAAAGAAGAAGCCCGCGAGCGCGGCGACGCCTAGCGCCGCGAGGCCGGCGCTCGCGAGCAGGACGTGCGCGTGGGGGATCGTGCCACTCGACGCGCCAGCAGCGCCGGCCCGCAGATCCAGGCTACCGAGGGTCGAGCCAAAGGTTGCGAGAAACGCTGTGAATGCGATTGGCGGAACGAACCCGGGGAGCCGCAGTCTCGAGAAGAGGGCGAGGGTAAAAAGGACCCCGAGCCATGCCATGACCGCTGCGGCCTCACTCCAGTTCGTGAGCGACGGCGCAGGATCTAGGCGATGAAGGGTCGCCAAAGCGCCCGCCTGGGCGATCGCCCCGAGCGCGAGTCCCACACGGGCTCCGCGCAGGATCCGCGGCGCCGGCAGCGTGAGTCCGAGCACCGCGGCCACGCCCGCTGCCAGATAGAGCGCGGCGGCCATGTATTGAAGAGCGTGCACGTCGATCCTCGATCGGGTATCGGGGGGACATTCCGGAGTCTAGTGCGAGGCGAGGGGCTCGGCCCCGTTGATCCGCTGAGTATACAGATGCGCTCAGCGCGCTCGCAGCTTCCTCATCTGTGCCTCGACCTTGGCCGCGTCGTTCACCATCTCGAACAACCGAAAGGCCGGTTCCCCGAAGAGCACGAAGCGGATTTCTGCGAGATTGCCCCCCTCTTCAGAATAGCGGCGCGCCTCGGCCAGCAACACCTCGGCGCAGGTCTGCATCGAGAGCCCACCCACCCCAGCGCCGATCGCTGGAATGGCGATGGATTCACATCCGGCATCGTCGGCCAATGCGAAGCAGGCCCGCAGCGATGAGCGCAGGCTCGACTCACTCACCTGCCCACCGGGTGGCATGCCCGCCGCGTGAATGACGAAACGAGCGGCCAGATCGCCCGCGCCCGTGACCGCCGCCGACCCGACCTCGATCGGGCCGTGAGCGGCACACTCTTCGCCGATCGACGGCCCGCCCCGGTTGTCGATCGCCCCCGCGACGCCGCTGCCGAGGACGAGACTGCTATTGGCCGCGTTCACGATCGCGTCGACTTCCTGGCAGGTAATATCTCCCTCGAGCAGGACAATTCGCGTCATTTCTTTTTCCCCCCCGGCCGCCTGCGCCGGCCGGGTGTCTTGCGCGGCGCTTTCCGAGGCGATTCGCTCGCCGCACTCTTCCGCGACTTGCGAGCCGGCTTCCGCGAGGCCGCGTCGTATCGCTCCACGACACCCGCCGCGATCAAGGGGATCAGCACCTCGTGCTGCCCGACCAAAGAGATCCCGCGGCCCGCGACCCGTGTCGGCCGCTCGACGATATTCATCTGCGGGCGATAGTGGCGAATGAAGTCGCAGTTGATGGTCGTGATCCGCTCCACTCGATGCCCGAGATTCCGCGCGAGGGCGAGCGCCTTCAAGAAGACCTCGGGCAGAACCACTGCCGATCCCACGTTTAACACGACTCCATCCTGCAGACCCGCCACCAGCCCAGCCAGTCGCTCGAAATCCCGGTAGCTCGTTTCTCCGATCGCGGCGCCGTCCGCGCTCGGATGCATATGATGGACGTCGGTGCCGATCGCGGCGTGCACCGTGACCGGAATCTCCAGTCGCCACGCCGTCGCCATCACACTCCGCGCTCTGTACCGGTCCTTGGATTCGAAGATGTCACGGCCGATGGCCGCCCCCATGCCGAGACCGTCGTCGCGTCCTCGGGCGATCGCCCCGTTCAACCGTTCCGCGGTCTCCCGGGCCATCCCGAAACTTCCCGTGTCGAGGGACTCGGCGACGTCCTCGCTCGTGCGACCCATCATGGCAAGTTCGAGATCATGCACACAACCGGCGCCATTCATCATCAGGCCGCTGATCGCACCGCGCTCCATCAGGTCCGTAACGATTGGCGCGAGGCCCGCCTTGATCAGATGGGCCCCGAATCCGAAGAGCACCAGTCGATCGCAACGCCACGCCCGCACCCATGCATCGATCGCGGCATTCAGGTCGGCGGCCCCCAACAGATCCGGGAGAGAATCTAGGAGGTCCGCCACGCTCGCTCCCGCGGCCAGGGGTCGCGCCTCATCACGCGCGAGGACCTTGCTCACTCGTCGGCGGGCAGGCTGGGTCCGGATCCGGCTCCGATCGATCGTCGTTGTGCGGCGGGCCACCAGCGCTCCTCGCAGACAGAGACTCCGATTTCGCGGAGCCGCTCCCCGAAACCGGGGGAAATCCTTCGCGAAACGAATACTTGGGGCTGCTATAGTGACGCGCCCGCCGCTAGACCGACAGTGGGGGCGCCCTCATGGGATTAGAGCGGAAAGCAGATCGGAACGCCGAGAGTACTTGTCAATCCAATCCGCGTGACCAAATTCGACGCCCGGCACCAGAAAGCAACAGGAACCGATCGAGCGAGCGTAGAAAAGCTGCCCAGACCACGATTGCCGAGATCGGGGAACGGGCCCAACGGACCGCCAAGCGGTCCCGATGAAATGACGGAGAGCTGAAATGGCCGAAATCACCGATGTGACCGACGCGACCTTCGAAGGAGAAGTCCTGAAATCCAATATCCCTGTTCTCGTGGACTTCTGGGCCGAGTGGTGCGCGCCCTGCCGCGCGATCGCGCCAATCGTCAAGGAAATCGCCGACGAGAATGGCGAAAATCTCAAGGTCGTGAAGGTCAACATCGACGAGTCTCCTCAGACTCCCGGCAGCTACGGCATCCGCTCGATTCCGACCGTGCTGGTCTTCAAGGATGGCCAGGTGGTGAGCCAGTTGACGGGTGCCCGACCCAAGGGCGATTTCGAAGAGATGGTGAAGGCCGTCGTCTGATATGCGGCCGGGTACCGCCTAGGGCACGATTCGCGTTGACGAGGCCCGTTGGCGACTTGGGAGATGCGGCCGGGTACCGCCTAGGGCACGATTCGCGTTGACGAGGCCCGTTGGCGACTTGGGAGATGCGGCCGGGTACCGCCTAGGGCACGATTCGCGTTGACGAGGCCCGTTTTGAGCGTGCCCGAGAATCAGAACACGTAGCGCCGCATCGAGATGTTCAGCAGCAACCCGATCGAAATTGCAGCCGAGAGTAGAGCCGACCCGCCGTAGGAGAAGAGTGGAAGCGGCACGCCGATCACGGGCGCGAGGCCGAGCACCATCGCAATGTTGATCGCGGCAGGCCAGAGCAGCGTCCCTACGAGTCCGATCGCGAGCACGGCCCCAAACGGGTCCTTGGAGGTCCGGGCGATCAGGAGGCCCCACAGCAACATCAGGGCGTAGACGCCCAGGGTCAATGCCGACCCCAGGAAACCCCATTCCTCTGCCAGGACCGAGAACACGAAATCCGTGTGCTGAGTGGGGAGAAAGCGAAGCTGCGTCTGGGTCCCCTCCTGCCAACCGGTTCCGAAGAGCCCGCCCGAACCCACGGCAATCTTTGATTGCATCTGCTGGTAGCCCGAGGAAAGCGGATCACGCGAGGGGTCGAGAAATCCAAGGATTCGTTCCTGCTGATAGCCCTTGAGCCCGTATTGCCACAGCGCTGCCAAGCCGGCAGCGCCTAGCAGAGCGATGCCGAACCAGGCGCGCAGCGGCACATTCACGAGCGGTAGCAGCGTCAACCCGATCAAGAGTGTCAAGACGGCCACACCGAGATCTTTCTGCGCCACGATCAATCCGACCGGAATTGCGATGATCAGGGTCGGTACGAAAAGGTCGCGCAGCCTCCGAATCGTCGACGGCGGGTTGCGGCCGAAATAGCGGGCGAGCGCGATCACCATCCCGATCTTGGCAACCTCGGAGGGCTGGAGGCGGCCCGAGAAGAGCCACGCCCGGGTGCCCCGGGTCTCTTCCGCGATCGCAAGCGTCAGGAGCAGGAGTCCGACCATCGCGGCATAGAGGAAATACGCGAATCGATCGTAGTGGCGGTAGTCGACGACCACGACGGCGATCATCACGAAGACGCTGAGCGCCATCACCATCATCTGTCGGCTCACGATGTCCGAACCCCCCTCGACCCCCGACGCCGCCGCCGAGACGAGGTTGATCAGGCCGAGACCCATCAGGACGACGACGATCACGACCAGAATCCAGTCGAAATGCTGACCGCGTCGCCGTTCGACTCGCAGCTCGGTCATCGTCTCCCCCCGAGTTCTAGCAAGGCGACCTGGCTCGGCACCCGCCTCTCCTTCTTTCGAAAATACTCAGCGAGCACGCCCTGCACCATCGGTGCCGCGACCGCTCCACCGCCACCGCCGGCATGTTCCGCGACCGCGACCACCACGATCTCGGGCGATTCGACGGGCGCAAAGGCGACAAAAAGGGCGTGATCCCGATACTTCAGCGGAATCTCCTCCGGTTCCAACCCCTCGACGAGAGCCAAGCTGACCACCTGCGTCGTGCCCGATTTACCGGCGACATTGATTCCGGGAACACGAGCACGTCGGCCGGTCCCGGTCGGATCCATCACGACCCGTTGCAGTCCCCGAGTCACCAGATCGAGAATCGGCTGCGCGATCACATCGCGTTCGCGTACGACGGATTCCATTTCTTCGATGATCTGTCCATCCCACGTTTCCCGACGCAGGACGATGCGCGGTTCGATGATGTCGCCGCCGTTGGCGATCACCGAGTACGCCACGGCGAGCTGAAGCGGTGTCGTCAGATTTGCGCCCTGACCGATCGACAGCGAGATGGTCTCGCCTTCGATCCATCTCTCGTTTCGAACGCGCATCTTCCACTCGGGCGTCGGAACGAGTCCTCCGACCTCTCCGCGGAGCGGGAGCCCGGTTGTCCGACCCAGACCGAAGCGCCGCGCATACTTCGCCAGGGTGTCGACCCCGAGAGTCTTCCCCAACTCGTAGAAATAGACGTCACACGATCCTGAAAGAGCCTGTTCTAGATTCACCGGGCCATGGCCCCCGCGCTTCCAGCAGCGATAGGTCCGCCGGCCGAGGCGGAAATGCCCGGGGCAAGTCACGACGGAGGTCGCATCGATCACGCCCTCGGCGAGTCCCGCCGCCGCGACGATCGCCTTGTAGGTCGAGCCCGGGGGATAGACTCCAGCGATCGCGCGATTTCGCAGGGGCCTCCAGTCGTCGTCATTGAGCGCACGCCAGGTCTCGCGATCGATCCCCCCGGCGAAGGCGTTCGCGTCGTACGTGGGCGCGGAAACCAGAGCCAGGACGTCGCCGTTGCGTGGATCGAGGGCCACGAGCGCACCCATGAGGTCGGGCACCTCGGGATCCGGTCTGCGGAAGGCCGCTTCCGCGACTCGCTGAAGATCTAGATCGAGACTCAGAACGAGACGCCCACCGGGAGTCGGCTCGAGCCGGTCGATCTCATCGATCTCGCGCCCCGCGACATCCACCACCAGGTTCACGCCTCCAGCGCGCCCTCGAAGATGGCGTTCGTTGGTGGCCTCGAGCCCCGTCTTGCCGATCGTCTCGCCAGACCGGTAGCCCGCGTAGGCTTCGTCTGCGAGTTCATGGGGGTCGATCTCTCCGATCGTGCCGAGCAGCTGCGCGGCCAGGCTTCCATACACGTAGTCCCGAGTCGGCTTCTGATAGAGCTCCACTCCCGGCATCGCGAAACGATGTGCCGCCACCTGCGCTCGAGCCTCGGGGGGAAGATCCTTCGAGAGATTGACCGGCTGGAATCGCCGACGTCCCCGAGGTTGACCGACGCGCTCCGAGATCTCGTTCGGATCCTCACCCAGGATCGCACCTAATACCGAGTAGGTTCGCCAGGGATTCCGAATCTCATTGGGGATCAGATCGACGCCGTAGGCTGGCCGACTCGCGGCGATCGTGCGGCCTTCACGGTCCACGATCGTTCCACGCTGAGCCTCCAGCCGTACAGTCCGCACGTAGTTGGCCTGCGACCGGGTCGCCAGCGCCTCTCCCTCGAGAATCTGCAACTGAAAGAGACGGACCACGAAGAGCAGGAAGATCGCGATCACGATCATCGCCAC
>JAPYTP010000121.1 GCA_029941885.1 Myxococcota bacterium | reverse complement strand
AGAGCTGATCGAGGGCCAGTCCTGCGGCGCTGCTCGGCGTCGCGAGTTCGGGGAGTGCGAACGTTTCCGGCGTGAGGCGGTGAAGCTCGGCCAGATGTCCCATCAAGTCCGAGAGCACGGGCTCGAGGTCGTCGCCACTGGGCGCGTCGGACCTGCCCGCGACCCGTTTCGTGAGGAGCGCACCACCGGGTCCGCCGCGTCCGACGAGCGCGGGCACCGGAACGTCGGTCGGCGCCAGTGCGGCGAGAATCGCACCGTCGCGATCGTTGCCGCCCTCCGCTCCTGCCCCCGGCGTCCCGAGCGTGAGGAAGAGTTCACGCGCCGTCGGTTTCCCGGTGTCCACTTGCCAGGCGATCCGGTTGTTGCCGCCCGGGTGAGGTTCGGCACGAAGCACGCGACCCCCCGCGCAACGCTCGACCCAGGCGGTGAGCCCCGGCGCGAGATCGTCCAACGAGGAAGGGGTACCGGTCTGTCGGGACATCGCTCCTCGGGGCCTCCCGCCCACGCTTCACGCACTCACAAGAATCCAGTTCAGCGCTCGAACGGGCGTGCCTGAACGAGTCATCAAGAACTTTATCTGCTGACAAGACTTCTACAACCCGACCGATTCTCCCACGCGAGGCGGTTGGGAGATCGCGTTGACCCTCGTCGAGGCTGTCTCGGCGTACTCGCCGTGGCCGCGGATGGCCGCGTGCTCTACCGATGGCGGGGCGTTCCGACCCACAAGAACATGGGCGGCGCGACCGAGCGGCCGACCGCCGACCACGTGTGGGGGCGGGTCGCGAGCGCACTCGCGGGCGGCGAGCATGGCGTAGACGCGCCGCTCGACGATGCCCCGCCGCTCGACTCGACCGGCGTTCCGTGGCCCATTTTTGCGTCACTACTCATCGCGAACGGGTGGTTCCTGAACGCGCGGGGATTCGAGTCGGCGAGACGCGTCGCGCTGGCGGGCGTGCGGCTACTTGGTTTCGTAGGGGCATGGGTTGCCGCGTTCGTGTGGCTGCCGACGCTTCCCGTCGCCGTCGCCCTCGGAGGTTGGGTCGCCTACATCGTACCCAAGGTGAGATGGGTGGGGCGGCAGTTTCAGAACGTCGAGGGGGTTTCGGTCTAGCTCGGTCCTCGTAGGAGCACGACGTTTGCGCGGAGTCGCAGCGGCCTCCCTCTCCTCACTTCCGCCGTAGCCCCACATCTCCTGGTCCTGGCTTTCCGCAACCGTGAAAGACACACGCGGCGCGTCGGTCGACCGATTCTCGATCTACGAATGAGGTCGTCTATCGAGATCGAGAAATCGTTTCGGCGTTGGAAGGAGGCCGGGAGACCTCGAGCGATGACGTCTTCGAATCTTTGCTAGGATCGGCGCGCGCTCGCCCGCATGTATGAATCGAGGAGACGTCGCATTGCGCGATCGAATTGAAACGGCCTTCGGCCGGTGGGGGCGATTCGTCGTTGAACACGCCGCCGGGGTCGTGGTCGTCATCCTTGTGGCGACCGCCCTGTTCGCGGTCCAGCTCCAACACTTTCGACTCGACAGTTCGCTGGAAAGCTACTTCCACGAAGATGACCCCGTGCGTCAACAATACGATGCCT
Source organism: Myxococcota bacterium (assembly GCA_029941885.1). Lineage (GTDB taxonomy): Bacteria > Myxococcota_A > UBA9160 > UBA9160 > UBA4427 > UBA4427. The sequence continues at coordinate 15,426 of JAPYTP010000121.1, read as the reverse complement.
TCCGAGACCTCTTCGGTCGTGATGCAATCTTCGTGGTCGCGCTCCAGCCCCGGGACGGAGTCTTTCAAGCCGACTTCCTCGAGGAACTCCGGCTGATTCATGAAGCGATCGAGGAAGAAGTCCCGTTCCTCGTCGAAGTGACGAGCCTGGTGAATATTCGTGAGACCATCGGCAACGAAGACGGCCTCGATGTTCACGACTTTCTCGACCCCTGGCCCGAGACAGAGCAGGATATCCGGGCCGCGGAAGCGCGCGCGCTCGCGAACCCGCTCTACCGGAACCTCGTCGTCGGCGAGGACGGTCAGGTCGCGGTCATTGCAGTCGAAACCGAAGCATACGTCCCGGCGGAAGACATCGACTCGCTCGACGGCTTCTCGGATAGAGAGGAATCGGATGCGATCGAAGAGTCCGAGCGAGTTCTCCTTTCCGGCGAAGACGACCTGAGAATTACCCACGCGCTGCAGGACATACTCGACCGGCACGAGAGCGACGAGCTCGAGATCCACATGTCCGGCATGCCTGTGTTCAACGCGATGCTCAGCGAGCGGATCGGATACGACATGGGGCTCTTCACGGGCCTCTCGATCGTACTCGTCGCTCTCTTCCTCGGACTCCTGTTCCGTCGCGTCGCGGCGGTCATTCTTCCCATCATCACGGTGTTGCTGTCGGTGATGTCCACCCTCGCCTTCATGGCGGCGGCGGACATCCCCCTCATGCCACCCACCCAAACGATTCCCTCGTTTCTCCTCGCGGTCGGGATCGGCGGGGCCGTGCACCTGTTGACCATCTTCTACCAAGCGCTCCGACGCGGGGACGATAAGACCACTGCGATCTCGTTTGCCCTCGCCCATTCGGGCCTCCCCATCGTGATGACTTCCGTAACCACGGCAGGCGGACTCATCTCATTCACTTCGGCGGCACTCAGACCGATCTCGCAATTCGGCGTCGTGACCCCGGTTGGCGTTCTCCTGTCTTTGGTATTCGTGCTCACGCTGCTCCCGGCGCTGATGGCGCTCGTTCCGATGGGTGCGGCCCAGCCGGATACCGACCAAACCGCTTCGCAGCGCGCGCTCGTTGGGATCGGTGCCTTCTCCACTCGGCGGAGCGCGCTCGTGCTCGCTGCGTGGGCGCTTCTGATTGTGTGGTCGATCGGCGGTATTACTCGCTTGACCATCGGCCACGACATGGTGAAGTGGTTCCCTATCCGAGACGAGCAGAGACAATCGATTCATTTCTTGAACGAACGACTCGGTGGCGCCGTGGGTTTCGAGGTGCTGATTTCAGCGACGAGCGAAAACGCGCTCCACGATCCAGGTTTGTTGCGAAATCTCGAAGAGATTCACGACTTCACCGAGAACTTTTCCTTCAATCATGTCGATCCGGACAAGGCCTTGTCGATCGTCGACGTCGTCAAGGAAACCCACCGGGCACTGAATGAGAATCGCGCGGGCTTCTATGCGATTCCCGACGATCGCGACCTGATCTCGCAGGAGTTGCTCCTCTTCGAGAACTCGGGGAGCGACGACGTCGAGGATCTCGTGACCCCTCAGTTCGATATCGCTCGACTCACCGTGCGCGTCCCGCTCGTCGACGGCGCCTACTATATGCCGTTCCTGGACGCGTACTTGGAACGCGCCGAGGAAATTCTGGGTCCCGATGTTTCAGTCGTATTAACCGGTGCCGTCCCGCTTCTCGGTCACACTATTCACGCTGCGCTTTCCTCGATGGTGCGAAGCTACGCGGTTGCTCTCGTTGTCATAACCCTCTTGATGATGGGCTTGATCGGCAGCGTCCGAGTCGGACTTCTCTCGATGCTTCCCAACCTCGCTCCGGTCGTTTTCGCTCTTGGCCTGATGGGATGGCTCGGTATTCCCATCGACATGCTCAACCTCATGCTGGGTTCGATCGTCATCGGTCTCGCCGTCGACGACACGATCCACTTCATGCACAACTTCCGGCGAGAGATCGAACAGTCCGGCGATGTCGAGACTGCGGTTGCGAATACGCTGCGGAGTACCGGACAGGCGCTGTTCTTCACATCGTGCGTACTCGCGAGTGCTTTTCTCGTCTACACGCAAGCCTACATGAGCATGCTCTTCGGTTTCGGCGTCCTCACGGCAAGCGCGATCGCAGTCGCGTTCATTGCAGACTTGACGCTTGCCCCGGCGTTGGTGTCGCGAGTGAATTGGGCGAAGCGCGTCAGGGCCGTGGCGGTCGACCGCTAGAAGCCTCCTGGTCGGTCCCTCGATTCACTTGCGCGTGATCTTGACCGGCAGGTACGTGTACCCCTTTACGAATGAAGAGAACGTTCGCTCGGGCTCGCCTTGCGCCTCGATCCGCTCGAATCGCCCGAGGATCTCCTCCCAGAGGACGCGCAGTTGCAGCTCCGCCAGGCGGCTTCCCATGCAGAAATGGGGACCCCAGCCGAACGACAGGTGCCGTGCTGCGTTAGTGCGTTCGATGTCGAGCGCGTTCGCGTTCTCGAAGACGTCCTCGTCGCGATTGGCCGAGATGTACCAAAGCAGCAGCTGATCGTTCTTCTGGATCGGCTTGCCGGCGAGCTCGCAGTCGCGGGTGGCGGTCCTTCTCATGTAGGACAAAGGCGTCTGCCAGCGGATGATCTCGGGCACCATCTTCTTCACGAGACCGGGATCGGCAACGAGCTTGTCGTACTGGTCGGGGAATTGGTCGAGGGCGTGGACGCTTCCCGACATCGTATTGCGCGTAGTGTCGTTCCCGCCGACGATGAGCAGCAACAGGTTGCCCAGGTGATCCGCGGCGGAGAGGTGCTTGGTGGCTTCCCCATGCACGAGCATCGAGACCAGGTCGTCGCCCGGTTGCTCCCTGCGCTTTTCCCAGAGCAGGGAAAAGTATTCGACACACTCCTGCATCTCGTCGCGCTTCTGTTCCTGCGACTCGACGATGCCGCCGGGCTCGGGGATCGCGAAGACGATGTCGGACCAGCGAGTCAGCTTTCGACGATCTTCGAAGGGGAAGTCGAAGAGCGTCGCCAACATCATCGTGGTCAGCTCGATCGAGACCGTATCGACCCAGTCGAAGGTCTCGCCTTCGGGAAGCGAGTCCAGCACCCGGCACGTGCGCTCCCGAATGATCGATTCCAGTTTGGCCAGATGGCGCGGCGCGACCGAGGGTTGCACCGTCTTGCGCTGCTCGTCGTGGCCGGATCCATCCTGGGAGATGAACGACGGGCTGCTCGGCGGAAACAGGCTCGGGGCGTCCGAACCCGGGCGAAAGCCGAGCGTAATGCCTTTAGCCGACGAGAAGGTCTCCCACTCCGCGCTGACCGTCTTGATGTCCTCGTATCTTGTGACGGACCAATATCGCCCGGCGGATTCGAGCTCGTTGAAGTGGACGGGATCCTCGTTGCGCAACCGCTCGAAATAGTCCTGCCAGCGATTCTCGCGGAAGAGATGGGCGTTCAGCGGGTTGATGTCCTCGAGCGCGAGATCGCGAGCTGCCGCGACGTCGCGGCCCTTCTCCGCCTGCTCCTGCTCGGGAGTCCGGGACTCGGTCGCGATCGGTCGAAGCGGCTTTGTGGCTGTCGCGCTCATCCGAATCCTCCTCTTCCGGAGGAGCATAGTCGGAGAACGATCGCCGAGCTTGCCCAGGCACTCCTCACGCTTTCCATTCGATCGCGGCGCTGTTCGATAGGCGCCCCCAGGGCTTCATGCGATTGGCTTTCGAACCGCGTAGCCGGTTGGATGACGTTCGCTTGCCCATCAGCCGATCAGAAGAGCGAAAACCGAGGGCCTCGCGCTCTCGGCAACTTCTGGTCTTCGGGCAATGTACAGATCCGATTCATCCGCGTGACGCTGCCGTCGGCATATTCCCAGATCAGCTGATCGCCTTCGAGGTAGCGCCGAACGACCACGGGTCCCGAGCCGAACACGTGGAAATCGAGAACGCCGTCGTTCCAGATCATGCTGGCTGACGTCCGCGGACAGTATTCCCGATCGCCGACAGTGAACAGAACCGCGCCGGCGGTGTCGTTGCTGTTCTCGCCTAGCGTGCTGTTGGGGCCGGCGTCGTGGATGATGCCGGAAGACGTGATCACCGTGCGACGGCCGCATTGCTCCACGCGCTCCACGTGCCCGACGTGACCCCCCTCTACACCGACCCACAAGCCCCGGATATCGGCCGCTCCGTCGACGAGGGGCTCGGTGCACTCGGTCAGGATCGGGAGCGGAAAGTGGCTGTAGCGGCAGCCGGGCGTATTCCCTTTCGGGACTTCCGCCGCCAGTTTGCCGCGGCCGTCGAGCGGGGGCAGGTCGCAATAGTCGATCGTACTGCCGTCACCCGCGAGGGTGGCCGGGTCGATCGTGAGCGGGGGCCGGGACGAGAAGAACAACTGCCAGAAGGCGGCCAGGAACAAGATCGTCATCGCGACGACGATTCGGAGGAACCACTTCTTCATCTCTTGCTCCACAATGCCCGGACCGAGACCGAGACCGAGACCGCGACAGGGCCCAGTGTGGAGAATCCGAGGGTGGCATCAGTCATGGGCGCTTCTCTGCTCTTCTTCAATGGCGATTCGGGTGGAAGCCCGGACGACCGCCAATTCGAGATCCCGCCTCGCGGAGGCCGTCAGGTAGGGAAGCAGCACGGCGAAGTGGTGAAGCACGCCGCGTTCCTGATCCGGCCAGGTGACCCGTCGGAGCCCCTCGAGTTCGCGTAGGTGATCCATCCAGTAGCGGCTGACGATCCAGAGAGAGCGTGCGAGAACGTGAAGATCGACCTGCAGATCGCGGCGGAACGCGCCTTCCTTCTCCATGCGATGAAGCGCGTCGTCGAGCAGCTCGAGGTCGGCGGTCATGTCGGGGTCGATGCGGGCCGCGCTCGCGTGCTTCGAGAACTGCGCCTGGTCGCGCAGGAGAAATCGATTCTCCCAGGCGTAGTTCATCGAGAACAGCAGAAACTCGACGTAGTCATCGGCGACCGCGCCGCGCCGGTGGCTCGCTCGACGTGCACGCACGCTCAGCCGCACTCGCTTCTCGAGCTCTAGGACGAGCTCGCGCTTGGTCGGGAAGTGATAGGTCAGGTTGCCCTGGGCGATGCCGATGCTCGCCGCGATTTCTGCGAGCGTGGTGGCCGCGTAGCCCTTTTCGTTGAAGAGCCGACGGCTCGCGTCGAGAATTCGATCCCGCGTCGTCGAGCGAGCGGTCATGTGCAGCAGATCTCCGAGGCGACCCCCGACCGGGGAGTTGACATCCTAGGTTGGTTCACTAAAAATAGGTTGTCAAACCTAAATCGGCACACGTCCGTGGGCCGACCAGGAGATTCGACGTGGCGCTTCCGACCCCCCTCCAGATGATGGGTGCCCCGGGCTCCCCCTACTCCCGCAAGCTGCGCTCCCTGCTGCGCTTCCGGCGCATTCCCTACGTCTTCATCCTTCAGAACTCATTCGAGGCGGAGAAGCTACCCGGGGCGAAGGTTCCCCTGCTGCCCACCTTCTATCTGCCCGACGAGGGCGGCGAGATCGTGCCGGTGACCGATTCGACTCCGCTGATTCGGCGCTTCGAGCAGGCCTTCGAGGACCGCTCGGTCATCCCGCCGGATCCGGCGCTGGCCTTCCTCGACGAATTGCTCGAAGACTACGCCGACGAGTGGCTGACGAAGTGTATGTTCCACTACCGGTGGTACCACGAGGCCGACGCGACCAAAGCGCGACGGATCCTGCCGCATTGGGCGATGACGGACGTGAGCGACGAACGGATCGCGCCGGTCCAGAAGATGATCGGGGACCGGCAGATCGGGCGTCTCGGGGTCGTCGGGTCGAACGAGGTCACCGCGGAGGTCATCGAGGAAAGCTACCGGCGTTTTCTCGCCGCCTTCGATGTGCAACTCCAGAACAGCCGCTTCCTCTTCGGGCGTCGGCCGGCCTCGAGCGACTTCGCACTCATGGGCCAGCTCACCTGTCTGGCCCTCTTCGACCCGACGCCCTCCGTGCTCACCGCCGAGCGCGCGCCGCGAGTCTACGGCTGGACCGAGGTTATGGAAGACCTCTCCGGAATGGAGGTCGACCAAGACGACTGGGCGAGCGCGAACGGGCTGCCCGATTCCCTTCGCGGTCTGCTCGTCGAAGTGGGGCGCTTCCACGCGCCCTTCCTCCTCGCCAACGCGGATGCACTCGCGCGCGGCGCCGATCAAGTCGAGACCGAGATCGCGGGACGTCCGTGGGTCCAGAAGCCGTTCCCCTATCAGGGCAAATGCCTCGCCTGGCTTCGGGACAGCTTTGCCAAGCTTTCTCCCGACGCGCGCGCGACCGTCGACGGTCTTCTCGAAGGAACCGGTTGCGAGGCCCTGTTCCGATGAGTGTCGGCGACGGATCGCAGTACGTAATCATCGGCCGACCCGAGTCTGGCTACTCGATGAAGGTGCGTTCGGCGATGCGCTTCAAGGACGTGCCGCACGAATGGATGGATCGTTGCCACCGCACGAACAAGCTCTTCCAGGCGCACGCCACCGTCGCTCTGATTCCGCTCGTGTTTCGTCCCGACGGGACGGCGACGCAGGATTCGACGCCGATTCTCGAGGAACTCGAGGAGCGTCATCCCGAGCCCTCTTTGCATCCCGGAGACCCGAGTCTGCGCTTTCTCTCCGAGCTGATCGAGGAGTACGGCGACGAGTGGGTGAACAAGCTGATGTTTCACCACCGGTGGGGCTGCCGCGCCGATCAGAAGCATCGATCGGGCACGCTCGCGCGGGGCATGCTCGAGGGCCATCCGCTCCAGATCTTCGCGCCGTTCGTGGCGCCCTTCATCGTCCGCCGAATGGTGCCCCGGATGAGCTTCGCCGGTTCGAACGAGAACAACGCGCCGCTCCTCGTCGAGTCCTTCGAGCGCCTGGTCGCCCTACTCGAGGTCCATCTAGCGGATCGCGCGTATCTCTTGGGGGGGCGCCCGGCGTTCGGGGATTTCGGGCTCTGGGGACAGCTCCATCAGGCCTGGATCGACCCGACCTGCGGCGACCATCTCCGGGAGCACGGACCTTCGGTCGTCGCCTGGATCGAGCGCATGCTCGACCCGAAGGTGGAGGGGGACTTCGAGGCCTTCGAGAGCCTGGAAAGCACGCTCCGCCCGCTTTTCGCGCGCGAGATCGGACCTCGCTTCCTGGCCTGGGACGCGGCGAACGCGGTAGCCTGGGAGCACGGCAACGAGCGGACCGAACTCGAAATGGAGGGGCAGCGCTACTACCAGAAGACCTTCAAGTACCCGGCGAACACGCTGTCGATCCTCCGGAAGAAGTTCGAGGTGGCAGCGGGCGACGCGAGGCTGCGCGCGTTCCTGGACGAGACCGGATGCCTCGTTCATTTGGAGCCGGGGGCGTAGTCGATGGCTAGTCCGGAACTTCCCGCGCATAACGTGCTCGTCGAATGCCGGCAACTCCACGGGGAGCTGCTCGACCTCGAGACGGGAACCGTATGGCAATCGCATCGGCCGATCAGTCGCGCGGCCTACGCCGCGCTCGAGCTGCCCGCGAATCTCGTCAAGGTCGGGGTCGGGGCGGGCGCCATGGACGAGCACTACTTCCGTCGCTCTCCCGGCGCCGAGGCGGACGGGCCCGTTGCCGAGCGCGAGATCGGGGGCCATCTCTTCATCCACTGCGCGAACCCGCCCAAGGGCGGGCCCGAGATGCCGGTCGGTGACGATCCGAAGTTGATGCGCGTCGACAAACACCACTCTCTCGTCTTCGAGGCGGGAAGCGAGGTCCTCGTCATTCGAGACGGGGAGGGCTGCGACTTCGTCCAGGTGATCGAGGCCTCGCCCGGAGGAGGGGGCGTGCTCCAGACGGCGGAAGCCGTGCCCGCCGGGTCGGAACTCCCTCTGCCCGAAGGCTGGTCCCTGCGTACCGAGAAGTTCGAATCGCGGACGACGGTCCGTTTGCCCAACCCGACCCAGGCCTGGTTCTTCGCCAACGGCGCGAGCTTCCAGGGCCCCGTAGACACTTTTTGAGCTACCGGAGGTCGCGCCTCCGAATTCCGCGCTTCCCAAGCCTGAGGACCACGACATGAGCCGACGACGCATCTTGATCTGGGCGCTCCCGACACTCGTCTACACGGCCTTCGTTGGCTGGTACACCGACTTCGGCGGACCGCTCCGCGAGGCCGAGATCGCGACCTATCTCGGACGCTTCGAAGCACTCGGCTTCTCCGAGGAACGACGCGATCGAATTCGCCGCTTCATGACGAGCGACACGGGCCGCCAGTTCCTGATGGTGAACATCATCGACTATGCGGACGACCCGCCCGATGTCGCGGGAGCCGAACCCGGCGAGTCTGCGACCCAGCTCATGAATCGGTACATGGAGCACATGTACGCGGAGCTCTTCTCACGCGCATGCCATCCGATGGTCATGGGAGAGGCGGTTCACACGGCGCTCGACCTCGTCGGCGTCGAGACCCTCGCGACGGCCGAACGCTGGGACATGGGGGCCCTGTTTCGCTACCGGAGCCGACGGACCTTCCTCGAGATCGTGACGATTCCCGAGACACTCGGCCGGCACGAATTCAAGATCGCCGCGCTCGACAAGACGATCGCGTACCCGATCGAAACGCAGCTGAATCTCGGCGATCCAAGGGTTCTGCTGGGTCTGCTCCTCCTCTCCGGGGCCGCACTCACGGATCTGCTTACGACGCGGGCTGCGCCCGCCCTCCCGTCGGCCCAATTTAATTGAAAAAAGGAGCTTGAAGAGATGGAATGCCTCCGAACCCCCGACGCGTGTTTCGAGAACCTGCCCGGCTGGGACTACGCGCCCCACTATACGGAGGTCCCGGACGGTGAGGGCGGAAGCATCCGGATCCACCACGTGGACGAGGGGCCCTCTGATGGCGAGGTCGTCTTGTGTATGCACGGGCAGCCAAGCTGGAGCTACCTCTACCGGCACATGATCCAGGCGCTCACCGGACGAGGGCTTCGCGTCATCGCACCCGACCTCGTCGGCTACGGCCGCTCCGACAAGCCCTCTCGCCGCGAGGACTACAGCTACCAACGGCAGGTCGATTGGATGAACGCTTGGCTCGTTCAGAACGATCTCCGCGGTGTCACTTTCGTCGGCCAGGATTGGGGGGGCCTGATTGGCCTCCGTCTCATCGCCGAAAATTCGGATTGTTTCGCGCGCGTCGTCGTTGCGAATACGGGCCTGCCGGTCCCGGACGCAGCGATGTCGGACGAACGCATCGCCCGGGTAAAGAACTATCGCGATAACGATCCTACACCGACGTTTCCCGAGGTGGTTCAAGCGATCTCGAAGGCGGATCCGAGCCTGCCCGAGGCGAGCTTCGCGTATTGGCAGAAATGGTGCTGGGAGACGGAGGACCTCCCCGTCAGCACCGTCGTCGGAGGGATGGTCGACGGCCGCGTGATGACTTCGGAGGAGGTGGCGGCCTACGATGCTCCCTTTCCAGATGCCTCCTTCAAGATGGGCTGCCGCGCGATGCCGAGCCATGTCCCGACGCTGCGCGGAGACCCGTCGACGGCGGCCAACGAGGCTGCCTGGAAGGTCTTCGATGGCTGGGACAAGCCCTTCTTGTGCGCCTTCTCGGACAACGATCCAGTGTCGGCCGGCGGCGACAAGATCTTCATTCGTCGCGTTCCAACGGCAAGAGAGCGCTCCCATCCCAGGATCACGGGCGGCGGACACTTCCTGCAGGAAGGTCGTGGGGTCGAGCTCGCGAAGATCGTCGCCGATTTCGTCATGGAGAGCTAGCGCCTGTCCGGAGCGGGGCTGGCCAACCCCTATCATTCACGTCAAGAAAATGCATCGAACTCAAATCGAGGAGCCGCCATGTTCTCTCATCTTCTCTCCCCCATCCGCATCGGAAATCTCGAACTGCGCAATCGCATCGCCATGGCGCCCATGGGTGTCGAACTCGGGGATAAGAATGGTGCGGTGACCGATGGTGTCATCGCCTACTACGAGGCACGCGCTCGAGGTGGAGCCGGATTGCTGATCACCGAGAATGTCTCGGCCGCCTATCCCTGGGGTGCCAATTCGCTCCATGAGCTTGCCTTCTCCGACGATCGATATCTGCCGGGCCTGCGAGAGCTGACGGATCGCGTCCATGGCCACGGTGCGAAGATCGCCGCTCAGCTCTCACACCATGGCAAGGTCGCTCGCCTCGATGTCTGGCAGGGGCGCGAGATGCTCATGCCCTCGGTCGGCGGATTCAAGGGCGAGAACTCGATGGGTCTCGATCTCACGAGTGAAGAGATCGAGATCATGAGTCACTCGATGGAGCATCTCGGCAACGCGAAAGTTCGAGAAGCGACGAAGGACGACATCGAGCGATTGATCGAGGCCTTCGCCGACGCCGGCGAGCGAGCCCGGCGCGCGGGCTTCGATGGCGTCGAGTTGCATGCAGCTCACGGCTACATCTTTTCGGAGTTTCTCTCGCCCGCCGTCAATATTCGAACGGACGAATACGGTGGCTCGCGAGAGAACCGGGCTCGACTGCTCTGCGAAGTGCTGCGCGCGGTGAAGGATCGCGCGGGAAGCGACTTCCCGGTCTGGTGTCGACTCGATGCCAAGGAGTTCCGCACGCCAGGTGGAATCACCCTCGAGGACGCGCAGCGGACGGCGGAACTCGCCTGCGAAGCCGGCGCGGACGCAATTCACGTCACCGCCTATGCCGATGGCAGCTCGGCGCCCGGCTTTCTCGAAGCTCCCCTCGTCCACAAAGAAGCGGGCTTCGTCGAGTTTGCGACTAGCATCAAGCGATGTGTCGACGTCCCTGTCATCGCGGTCGGCCGCATCGAACCCGAGCTCGCCGACCGTTTGATTGGCGACGGGCTGGTCGATGTCGTCTCGATGGCGCGGAAGCTACTAGCCGATCCCGATCTCCCCAGGAAGCTCGAAGAGGATCGCGCCGAAGACATTCGGCCTTGCGTCTATTGCTACACGTGCGTCGCTCAGGCCTTCTTCGATCGGCCCGTTCGGTGCGCCGTCAATCCGACGACCGCGCGCGAGCACGAGATCGGCACACTCGAACGCACCCAGGCTTTGGAATCGAAACGCGTCCTGGTCGTGGGCGGCGGCCCGGCGGGCATGGAGGCGGCCCGCGTGGCCGCCCTTCGCGGACATCGCGTCACGCTCTGCGAAAAGAGCGGTCGACTCGGAGGCGCCCTGCGTTTTGCCGCCCTCGCCTATCCCCCGAACGAGCGGCTCCTCGCGTGGCTGGAAGGACAGGTTGGAAAACTCGAGATCGAGGTCCGCACCGATTTCGAGATCTCCGCGGAACACGTCGAGGAGATCGCTCCCGACGTGGTGATTCTCGCGGCGGGAGCCGGGCGCGAGAGGTCGACGATCCCCGGTGCGGATCAGGCCCATGTATTCGATGGGGATACGCTTCGAGATCTCCTGACGGGAGAGCCCAGCGCTGCGGGCAAACTCTCGCTCTTCGGACGGATCGCCGTCGGTGCCGGGCGCGGGTTGGGCATCACGAATGATCCCGCTCGGCTGCGCGAGTGGTCGAAGCGATACATGCCTCTCGGTCGGCGTGTCGTCGTGATTGGGGGCGGCCTCGTCGGTTGCGAACTTGCGGAATTCATGATCGATCGCGGTCGTGAGGTCTGTGTGCTCGAAGAGGGCTCGGTCATGGGGGTGGGCTTCGCGCACCCTCGCCGCTGGCGCATCCTGTATGAACTTCGCCAGCATGGCGCTCGGCTCGAGACGGACGTTCGTGTTTGCGAGATTGGACCTAGCAGCGTTCGCTTCGAACGAAACGCAGCGGATGGCACGGACGCAGTCGAGGAAATCGCCGCCGACAGCATCCTCATCGCGACCGGGCTTGTCCCCAATCGGGGCCTTGCCGAAATCCTGCAAAGCAAGGGCGTCCCAGTGATCGAGATCGGGGACGGCTTGGGCGTGGGCTACATCGAGGGTGCGATCCATTCGGCCTTCGATGCGGCGGTCCACCTCTAGAGGTGAGTGCGACCTCTGAGCCGACTCTCGATCCGCGTGCGGCTCCAAATCATTCTGGGTCCTTTGGAGAGTCCACAGACTGAGTCATCCCGAGTCGTCGTCATCCCACCGGCCCAGTGGAGGCGGCTCCACGTCGGGATCGTGCTGGCCATAGGGACCCAGACTGAAGAAGTAGAATTCGCAGCCCTCCGGGCCCGCACCCTCTGAGCCGTAGGCGAGACCCCCGCGAATCCAACGCACCTCTCCGGGAAAGAAGCTCCCCTCGCCCTCGATGATGAACTCGCCCCGGGTGACGACATAGACCGTGTCGGACGTGTGCCAATGGGGCGCGGCGCGGTGATCGGGCGGCAATCGCAGGAGCATGCAGTTCTTGCCCTGCGCGGGGTCCACGATCCACTTGAACAGCACGCCGAGATCGCGCCCCTGTGCGTCGACGAAAGCCTCCCACGGCAAGGCGTCGACCTCGATGCCCGTGCGCTCGGGCAGGAGCGCGGACCAGTCGACGCTGCCCGGCCCTCGAATGTCAAGAGAGTCACGTTTTGTCATCCTAGAGCCTCGCCCAGACCTCCCTCGGCCCTCGCAGTACCCCACCCAAGATCTCGACCTTCGTCTCGTCACATAACATCATTTCCGGAAAGCGCCCCGCCAAGACCTCGAGCCCCTTCTCGATCACCCGCCTGGCCATCTGGGTCCCCAGACAGAAATGTTCGCCGTGCCCGAAGGCGAAATTGCTCTCCTTGCGGTCGATCCGGAACTGGCGCGGCTCGTCGTAGGCCGTGGGATCGTCGTGGGCGCCCAGGATGCAGAGGCGGATGTCGTCGCCGCGACGGAGGGTGTGGCCGCCGAGCTCGGTGTCCTCCGTGGCGCGCCGGGGGATCATGACGAGGGGAGGTTCGATGCGCAGGAGTTCCTGGATGACGGCCTCGCGGAGGTCGTGGTCGTGGGCGACGTCGCGCCAGAGGTCGCGGTCGGGGAGGACGTGGGAGAGAAGGCTGCCGAGGCTGTTCGTGCTGGTATCGATCGCAGCGGGGAAGAGGTTTCGACAGAAGCCGAGGATGTCCTCGTCGTCGAGGCGCTCGCCGTCGAGCTCGGCCTGTGTGAGGAGCGAAATCACGTCGTCGAGCGGCTGGGCGCGGCGCTCGTGGATGAGGGGGAGCAGGTAGTCGCCGATCTCGGTGCCCGCGGCAGAGGCGGACTCCATGTCGACGAAGCTGTGCATGATCCGGTTGGCCCAGTCCTGGAGCCTATCGACGTCATGGGCCGGAAGGCCTAGCAACCGGGCGATGTTCCGGAACGTGTAGGGACGTGTGAACTCCGCGACGAGATCGATGCGCTCCCGACCCTCGAGACTCAGCGCGAGGGCCTCGGCCTCCTCGGCGAAGAAGGTGTCGGCGTACTCGCGCATCTTGCCGGGGAAGAAAACGCGGGAGATGAGACCGCGATTGCGCCGGTGTTCCTTGCCGCGCAGGATCGGCAGGCCCTTGCCCATCGTGGTTGCGAAGAGCTCGTCGTAGGCGTCCGGGGCCGAGAGGATTTCGTCCGAGGCGATGAAGTGGCTGATGGTTTCGTGGTCGTTCAGGAGCCAGATCGGCTTGCCCGCGAACTGGATCAGTGAAACGGGTTCCTTGGCGCGGAGGTCCGCCAGGATTTCGTGGAGGTTCGGCAAGGGGTCCGCCGCAAAATCGATCTCGGGCAGTCGGATCTCGCTCTCGTTCATGACTCTCTCCCCCATTTGGAATGACCGGGACCCGACACCGCGCCTTAGCGGCTCGACGGCCAGCCGCTTTTACATCGGCCTCCGTCGCGTAGTCGCATCATCGATTCCGTAATGTGCCAATGCTCGTCCGAGTCTTGCACACTACGGGATGGGACGCGTCGACAAGGCGGGCTGCACCTACGATACGCGACTGCGAACGTCCGGGGCTTTGATGAAGGAGAGCAGGAGCGCGCCCACAGCGTAGAGGGGAATCGCACCGGCGAAGACGACCGCGTAGTCGTCGGTGAGGTCCTTCACATGGCCTGCCAGCGGAATGATGAGTGGCGCGAAGGGCAGGGCCACGGTCTGCATCAGCCCGAAGGCGCTTCCGAAGTTGGCGCGCCCGAAGAGCTGCCCCACGAAGGCCGCTTTCAGCGGCAGCATGGCGGCCCCCACGAAGCCGAGTCCCACGCCGAAGACGGTGAACCAGATTGGGTCTCGAGTCTGGACCATCAGCGCAGTCAGGGCGACTTCGACGCCGAAGCAGGTGTAGATCATGCGCTTGACGCCTACGCGATCGGAGAGGCTCCCGAGCAGCACCTTTCCCAACGCACCGAAGAGCGAGCGGAGCGAGAGAATCGACGCGCTCGCCACGAGCCCCAGCCCGAGCTGCTGCGCGTAGGGGACGGTGTAGATGACGCTTACCGAGCCGGCAGCAAACTGCAGTGCGAACATGACGCCGCAGAGCCAGAAGACCGGGCGGCGCAGCAGGTCCGCGGTGCTGAGCGGCCGCGCGCTCGGGGTTGCGAGGGCGTCCGTTTCCGAGGCCGTGACTCCGTCGGGACGCTCGCCCACCTCCTCTGGCGTCGAACGAGCAAGGAGTGCCGCGATGGGTACCGCGACGGCGAGCATGATGCCGCCCAGAATCGCCATGGCATCGCGCCAGCCAAAGATTTCGATGAGCTGCGCCGCGAAGACGGGCACCAGTCCGCCTGCGACGGTGGTTCCCGCGACGACGAGGCCGAGCTTCTGACCCCGGGAAGCGTCGAACCAGTTCGTGATCATCGCCTGCGTGACGAGTGGTCCGAGCATCACCGTGCCGGGGGCGATGAATAAGCCGAAGAGCAGCGCGGCACCGACGGCCGACTCCGCTCTCGAGATGACGAGGAGTCCCGCGCCGATACTCATGGCACCCACCACCATCGCCGTCCGAACCGAGACACCGGGGCGCGCGCGGGTCGTGAGTGCGCGCCCCACGAAGGGGGAGAGAATGCCAGAGATGATGCTCATCACGGTCGGCGCCAGGGAGAACATCGCGACACTGCCCTCGAAGGACTGCAGCATGGCGTTCTGAAAGACGCCGAAGAGATACATGCTGAAGCCCACCGAGAAGAAGCTCCCGGCAAAACCCGCCACGAGGACTCGGCGCGAGCGGCTCTTGAACGAGGAGGAGGGCAGGGCCGCGGTCGTCATGGGTTGGTCGGTTCTCCGCACCGCCGCCGAAGTGGAGCCCCGTGAAGTCGAGTCCAGTGGCTGCTGCTCGTTCGGAGTCTACGCCTTTCGGGGCACGCTCACGATCGGCTGTCCCGGGGCGAAGCGGGCGAGGTGTTCGCGTTTGGAATCACACCCAAGACACGAGTTCGCCATGGACTCCGCCCACCGCCATTGCGGCTGCGGCTCGAGAGACCTGTCACTCACAACGATCGAGCCGCAGCGTGATCGTCTCGGGACCTGGAGCGTCCCCAAACATGCCGAGCACGCCTCCCAGACGCTGAATCGCATACTTTTCT
>JAPYTP010000120.1 GCA_029941885.1 Myxococcota bacterium | reverse complement strand
GCTTCGGAGAACCTCCTTTCCTCCGTCTTGACGAGGCCTACGTGGGCGTGCGACTTCTTCCCGCGCTCCAGCGGCGAATCGAAGTCAGCGGAATCCGTCTTGATGCCCCGACGATTCGGGTGATCCAAACGCCAGAGGGCTTCAATTTCTCGACCCTCGGCGGGAGCGCCGCGGCAACGCCGACGGAGCCCGAGCCGGACGCGGAAGAGGGGGCCCCGCTCGCCGTCGCAATCGCCGCACTCGAAATCGTCGGGGGCACGATCTATTTCGAGGACCGCACGAGTCCCGATGGACTGTCTCTTGTGATCGACGACTTCCAGATCTCGGGGACCGATCTGGCTCTCGACGGCCCGATCGCAATCGACTTCTCCGCGCGCGCGCGGTCGGCGAAGGCGGCGGACGCCGGGCTCGAGAGTCTTCTCGAGGGCGAGATCCGGCTCGAGAGCCTGGACACAATGGCGGGCAGCATCCGGTTGCAGAGCCCCTCGCTGCATCCCGCGATCTTCGGGGCGCGATTCGAGGAAGAGGGAGAGGTCGAGCGAATCGATTCGCTCGAGGTCGAGGTCGAGCTGACCGCGGATCCGGCAACTTTCGGATATCCCCTTCGAGTACGGTCACACGCGGCAAGACTTGCAGGCTTCGATCTGGATTCCATCGCGATCGACCTGGTCTATCGAGATACAGCCCGTGGCCCCGAGGTCCGGATGGATCAGGTGGCGATCGGACTCGCCGGGGGCAGCGTCGATCTGGGGGGGAACGTCGTATTAGGCGATCCCGGACAGTCGCCCTTCGATCTCACGACCCGGATTCGGGATCTCGACTCCGGTGAATTGGCGGCGGTCGTGCTCGGGCTTCCGGCCGGCATGCTCTCCGGCAAGCTCGGCGGGGACATCACGCTCGGCGGTGACAGCCTCGAGTGGGAGTCGCTCAAGCAGAGCCTGGTGGGGAGCCTGCGTCTCGAAATCGGGGAAGGGGCGCTCGAACAGGTGAACCTGTTGAATGATCTGGTCGGTCGTCTCGTGGCCGACCCGGGCCTGGGGCAGCTGGTGGCGCAGTCGATCCGAGAGGTTGCATCGAACGCGATCGAAGGTGATCGAACGCCCTTCGAAGCGATCGAGATGGCCCTCGAGATCGCGAACGGCGCGATTCACGCGAAGGATCTCTCCCTGAAAGCCGGTGACTTTGCCATCCAGGCGGCGGGGAGGATTGGTCTCGACGGCGCGATCGCGGCTGACGGATCGATCCGGTTCTCCGAGGATCTCTCGGCGAAGATCCTGGCGAAGGCCGATCGCCTCGCTCCGATTCTCGGTGACGGGAAGATTGTCACGCTCCCTCTGCGATTCGGAGGGACAACGGATTCTCCGAGTCTCATGCCCGATCTGGCAGCGCTCACGAAGAAGGCGACTGCGAGTGCCAAGCGGGAGCTCACGAGTCGTGCCACAAAGAAGCTGGGTGAAGCGATCTTTGGGGGACAGCGGGGCGGCGGAGAGAAGGACGCGACCGGTGATTCAGCCGAAGATATGATCAACAAGGGGCTGGGCCGATTCCTGGGTCGCTAGGGGCGCGAGGCGATACCGTTCTAGGATGCGCTCTGAATGCGTGGGAGGTTCGAACATGATTCCCGAACGATACGCCGGCTACGATCAGATCGTCACGGTTGCCGCCACCAATTTCCTGGGGCATAGCACGATCGCGGGGCCCGCCTTTCCGGCATTCAGCAAGATCTACGCGGAGGCGGGTGAGACCGAATAACTCGTTTCCGCGACCCTCAACTTCGAGCAGCTGCATCGCTGGGAGAGCGTCTTCCCTTGGCGAGATTGGCGTGCGACGCATCAATCGGACACATCCGAGCTGATCGCAGAAGAGTTCCGGAAGCTCGCGCACGGAGTCTGAGGTGCCGACCTTGGGATGGGTTCTTTGGGGGCGGTCGCGCTAGGCCGCAGTCGTATCGAGATCGAGACGTTCGAGGCGGCGGATGAAGATGCTCTTCGCGTATCGAACCGCGTTGGCGCCGCGGGGGGCCAGGTCTCGGGTCGAACCGAGGACTTCTTCGAGGACGACGCGTGCTTCGAGTCGGGCCAGCGGGGCACCGATGCAGAAATGGGCACCGCGCCCGAAGCCCATGTGTTGCTTGGGGAATTTGCGATCGAGTCGCAGGGTATCCGGATCCTCGAAGACGGCGGGGTCGCGATTGGCGGAGGCCCATACGAGCATCAGTCGATCCCCACGATGGAGATTGTAGCCGCCGAGCGCGCAGGGTCGTCGCACGGATCGGTAGTGAAAGTTGAAGGGGGGCTCGAGTCGAAGGATCTCTTCGACGTAACGCGGAATGAGCCCGGGCGTCGCCCGAAGCTGGCTCGCGAGCGCCGGATCTTCCGCGAGCACACGCAGCGTCGACCCGATCAGCGCCGCAGTCGATTCGCCACCCGCCCCGAACATCACGATCGCGATCCCGACGGCTTGCTGCCGTTCGATCTTCTTCGCGAGCACGCCGAGGGCCAGGGCATGCATGAGAGGCGCCCCGGGATCGTCGTCGGGTGCCGCGATCGCCCGGTCGAGGTGCCCGCCGAGGTAGGTCGCCATCTGTGCCGTCTCCTTGGCGAGAAGGCCGAGTCTTTCGGCATCTGCTTCACCTGCGAGCATGTCGCCGCCCATCATGGCCCAGACCCGGAAGCGTGAGACATCGGCCTCGGGAAGGCCGAGGAGATGGGCGAGGGCCAACGCCGGGACGAGCTCCGAGAGGGGTGCCACGTCGCCGCCTCCGCTCCTGAGCCAGGGGTCGATCGCGCCGCGTACCCACACGCGCATGCGATCTTCGAGGGTGGCGATGCGATCGGCCATGAGTCGGGGTTGGGCGAGGGCGCGGTGGACGGCGTGGCCCGGCTCGTCGGCGGTGGCGATGACATCGGTTGCGCCTGTGCTCGGCAACTCGAAGGCCGAGGGCTCTCCGTCCTGTCCGCGGAACAGCACGCCCGTGAGATTTGCGGAGAAGTCTTCGGGGCGACCGAGGGCCTCGTCGACGAGCGCCCAGGTCGCCACGAAGTGAACGCCGGACTCGCCGATCCTCGCGATCGGCGTTTTCTCTCGCAGACGTGCGTAGATCGTCTGCGGGGAGTCGATTGCAGCCGGACGAAGCAACTCGTCGGCGACCTCTCCGTAGTGGGGCGCGAGCACCTAGATCGACTCCTGGCCGGAGAGCATCGCGGCGGCTCGTTCTGCGAGAGCGACGATCACGATATGTGTATTGCTGCGGGTGACACGAGGAATCGACGCACCATCGATGACGTAGAGACCCCGGGTTCCGCGGACGGAGAGATCGAGGTCGAGGGGAAGGTCATCGTTCTCGCCCATCTGGCACGAGCCGACCCCGTGATAGAAGGCGCCGTGGTTCTCGGCGATCCAGGCGTCGAGTTCGGCGTCGCTTTGGGCGTGAGCGCGCCTCAGCGCCGAAGGGTCGCTCGAGACTCCGGAAGTCTCGAGGATTCGAGCGGCAAGTCGATAGCCATATCGCAGGCGTTCGATGTTGCGCGCCTCACCGGGGAAGGGCCAGGAGAATCGACCGCGTTGCTCCGCATCACTGCTAGTCGCTTCGACCCGGGCCTCACCGAAGGGTTGTTGGAGCGAGATGCTCAGGTGCAATTGGTATTCGGTTTTCGAGACGCGTTCGCACCAGGGCGTGATCTGGAGATCATTCGAATAGGGGCTCCCCTCGGCGGTCACGCGGGCGAGGACCTGGATGCCATCTGCACCCGGGCGGGCAAAACGATCACTCACCGGGGCGGTCAGCGTGATCACCATGTGGTCGGTCCAGTGGGCACCGACGGCGGGGGCGTCCACGAGGGGATCGATGGAGAGATCTCGCAGTGCGTCCGCGGGACCGATTCCCGATCGCCAGAGCAGAATCGGGGAGTGGAGGACCCCTGCCGAGACGATCACTCGGCCGGCTTCGATGCGTTCTCCGCCGGCGAGTTCGACTCCCGTTGCGATTCCGTTCTCGAGCAGGACCCGGGCGACCAGGGTGTCGCTGCGAACGCTCAGGTTCGAGCGGTCCAGTGCGGGATAGAGATGGGTGATGCCGGCGAAGAGTCTGCGACCGCCGTCCCGATTCATCGGAATCGGTCCCACGCCGGTCGTGTCCGGTGCGTTGTGGTCGGGACTCTCCGCGATACCCGTTCTTAAGCAGGCTTCGTGGAAGGCGCGATAGGTCGGATCCCAATCGCTCTCGTCCCAGCGCAGGATTGGAATCGGTCCGGCATCGCCGTGATAGTCGGCGGTCCCGAATTCACGATCGTTCTCGATCCTGCGAAACCACGGCAGCATCTCGTCCCATTGCCAACGCTTCGGCCAGTTTGCGAGATCCGCCGGCTCCGCTCGCATGGCGACACCGCCATTGATGCTGGAGGATCCACCGATGCCTCGCCCCCGCAGATAGGGGAGCGTACGACCATCGCTCGCGCTGACCTCCTCGCCCCATTCGATCGGCCACTGATGACCGCGGCCGAGGAACTCGACCTGCTCCGGCAGCGCCTCGGGATCATGCGCGGGGCCCGCCTCGAGCAGCAGCACTTCGTGCTGTGGGTCTGCGCTGAGACGCGCCGCGAGCACGCAACCCGCGGATCCGGCTCCGATGATGATCGTGTCAATACTCATGTCTTCATCCCTGGTGCCGCGGTCGAGGGCGACTCGACCCCTGTTCGTGACGGGAGTTCGAGGTTCGAGCATAACCGAACCGGGGACGGGCATTATCCTCGGCGGAGGCCGGTTCCCACTCAGGCGCGTTCCTTCCAACCGCCGAGGAGTCGCTCGCGCAATTCCTCGTCCTCCACGAAGATCGGGAGCCCATCGTCTCCGAGGTAGGAGGGCTTGATGGAGGCGCCGCCATCGACGGCTATGACCTGTCCCGTGACGAAAGCCGCGAGGTCGGAAAGCAGAAAGAGAGCGGTTCCGGCGATATCCTCCGCGTTTCCCCTGCGGCCGAGGGGGATGGCACGGCGATCGCGCTCGTCGTTGGACGTGACCGCCCGGGGCGTACGGATCGTGCCCGCAGCGATCGTGTTGACTCGAATCCCGTGTGGACCCCATTCGATCGCCTGGGTTCGGGAAAGCGAGATCAACGCCGCTTTCGCCATCGAATAGGTCGCGCCGAAGGGCATCGCCTGGAGCGCTGCGATCGAAGCGAGCTGGACGATGCTGCCGCCCCGAGAGTCGGCGATGAGCGACCTCGCGAAGATCTGCGAGGAGAGCCAGGAGGCCCTCAGGTTCAGGTGCAAAACGGCGTCGAAGGTCGCGTCCTGCGTGTCCGCGATTGCTGCGAATTGGTCTCGTCCCAGTCCCCCGACGATATTCACGAGGCCCACGGCTTTCCGATCGGCCCGTGTTTCCGCGCGAGCGAAGTCCTCCATCTGCTGGCGATCGCCCGCGTCCAGGACCACGCATTCGATCGTCCCGGCTGCGCCTTCCCCGGCGGCGATCGTGACCTCCAGGGCGCTGCGGTCGCGATCGATTGCGACGACCTGCGCGCCGGCCCGAGCGAGCTCGCCCGCCACGGCGGTTCCGATCCCTCCGCCCCCCGCGCCCACGACCCAGACTCTTCGCCCCGCGATTCCCGCCCTCTCGTCGAGCACACTCATGCCTGGTCGTCCGAGCGCACTTCGAGATCGTCGACCCGGCTGCCGAGTCGACCTCCGATATATTCGATCAGCTCGACGACATAACCGTCCGGGTCGCGGCAGCAAACGACCGATTCGACCCCCGTGACGGGGTCCGGATCCCGAGGAGTGGCGATGAATTCGACGCCCTGGCTGCGCAAATCCTCGTACGCGCGCCGAAGATTCCGTGTGCGCAGAGCCATGATGCGTGGGACGCGCTTTGGGGAGGGCGGGTCGTTTGGGTTCTCCCAGCGCGGTTCGAGCCACTCGATCAGATCGAGGCGAGTGTGGTGTTCCGATTCGCCTAGCCCGAGCAGCGCGCCACGGCCCTGTGCGGCCTCCATGCCGAAATTGTCGCCGACATAGCTCGGCCAGATGACGTCTCGGTTGTCGCGCAGGACGCGGAAGCCGAGTCGCTGGTAGAATTCGAGGGAGCGCTCGAAATTCGTCGCGTTCACGACGAAGTGGAAGAGCGACTCGACCGCCCAATCGCTCCCGTCCGGATTCTCAGAGGATTCTGTTGACGCAGTGGACATGTTGGGGCCTCCGTGCGCGGGAAACGGAGCACGGCAGCTCCGATCGCGCTGCCCCAATCCTCGCTCGACTTTGCGCCCTTCGCGAGGGTAGAGTCGGGGTCGGGAGGAGATCACCTTGATCCTGGATATTTTCTCAGAGTTGCAGCGCGCGAGACCGCAGGGAACACCGCCGAGCCGCGCTTTCGAGCAACAGGTCTATCAGAATGCAATCGAGCAGGCACGGCTCGCCGACGAACTCGGATTCGGGTGTTGGTGGACCGTCGAACACCATGGAGCCGACCAGTTCAGCTACAGCTCCTCACCGGAGATGATGCTCGCGGTCCTCTCCCAGCACACCGAAAGAATTCGGCTGGGCCACTCGGGAGTGCTCGCCCCCTTCAGCATCAACCACCCGCTGCGCGTCGCTGAACGCGCCGCTTTCCTCGACCAGATGAGTGGAGGCCGACTCGAACTCGGTCTCGCACGCTCCGGCGGAACGGAGTGGGAGACCTTCGAAGTCGATCCCGAGACCTCACGAGAGCAGCTTCGCGAGGCGCTGCACATGGTGCCGAAGATGTGGACCGAGGAGGCCTTCGAATGGAAGAGCGATTTTGCAACGATTCCGCCGCGCAAC
Source organism: Myxococcota bacterium (assembly GCA_029941885.1). GTDB lineage: Bacteria > Myxococcota_A > UBA9160 > UBA9160 > UBA4427 > UBA4427. Next base: position 10,595 of record JAPYTP010000120.1, on the reverse strand, counting down.
GTCGTTCCGAAGCCGATCCAGGAACCCCACCCGCCGCTCTGGCAGACGTCGACGAGCCCCGATTCGTTTCGGATGGCTGGGCAGTTGGGAGTCGGAGTGCTCGGGACGACACTCGTCTCGCCACTCGAAACCCTCCGTCAACTGCTCGGGGAATACGATCGTGGGCTCGCGGAATGCGAGCCCGCAGGGCAGTTCGTCAACGCCCAGCGCTCCATCTTCACGTTCATGTTTTGCGCCGAGTCGCGACGGGCCGCAATCGATTCCGGAGCCGCGGAAGCCGTGCTCTGGTTCATCAACGCCGCGCCGGCCGTCTTCCACGTCCCCCGCGATACCTGGATCGACGCGATTCGCGGGGACGTCAAGGATTCATCGCCGGCGAGCGATGCCGCCCTCGATGCGCCCGAGATCCACGACGGTCTCGACCTGAATGATCCGATCCCGGTCATCGCACTCCTCAATCGCCAACTCGTCGGTCAGGACATCGACCCGGTCGAGGCCTTCGAAGTGATGGAGTCGATCGAGTCGGTCGTGATCGGCGACGTCGACGCCTGTGAGGCCAAGTTGAAGGGATTCGCAGAGATTGGCTGCGATCGCTTGATGTGTCTCATGCAGATGGGGGGAGTTTCGCATGAGGACGTCATGAAGAGCATTCGTCTGACCGGGGAAGAGTTGATTCCGCGCCTGGCCGACTGAGCGTGTTCGGGCCCGACCCGGCCGGAGAGAGGCACCCGAATCCGATGCGAGGAGAGAGAATGATCCGTCGACCGACCGCTTCGATCCGAGCCAGAGAGATTCCGTGCGCGGAGGCCCTCCTGCTCATGACTCTCGTCGGGGTCACCCTTTCGGGTTGTGCCGCCCTGTCCGGAACGGATTCCGCGGTTGAGGGCAGGGAGCGTGTGGACACGACGACCGCTGAATACGCGGCGATCGAGGTCCCGAAGGATGTCGACTACCGCGCGCGCGACCTGCAGGACGCGCCGATCGAACTGGTTCCGATCATCGATTTCGTCTTCATGGCGCGGGGTGTCGGTAACGTGTTCCTGATCAAGACCGACGAAGGCAACGTGATCTACGACACCGGTGTCAGTTGGCAGGCGGAGCAACAGCGAGATCTGCTTCTGGCGGTCGGTCACGAAAAGACGACCCACGTGATCGTGTCTCACGCCCACGGAGACCACAACGGAGGGCTCGATGCCTGGAAGGCAGCGCTCGGCGAGGGCGCCGAGCTGATCGCCCACGAGCGCTACGAGTACACGAACAAGATCTACGGTGACACGGATGAGTATCTCTGGCGCGTGCGGACGGGCACTCTCTATCCCTCGCATTCGGCGGGTCAGGTTGCGACCTTCCGCGGCTACGAGCCGTCCCTGACCGTCGATGTCCACGAAGACTATTTCTTCGAGGTGGGCGGTGTCCGCTTTCAGGCGATCGCCGCTGAGAACAGCGCCGAAGGGGAGGACGCCCTGCTACTCTGGATGCCCGATCACGAAATCGTCTTCACCGGTGACTTCTACGGCTGCCTCTATCCCATGGTTCCGAATCTCTATACCGTTCGGGGGGAGAAAACGCGCGACCCGATCGGCTATGTGCGGGCCCTCGATCGCTTGATCGATCTCGAGCCCGAAGCCATCCTGCCGGCGCATTTCGATCCGATCGAGGGCAAGAGCTATCTTCGAAAGAGTCTGCAGGTGATGCGGGATGGCGTTCAATACGTCTACGACGAGACCATCCTGGGGATGAACGCGGGCAGGAGCGTCTACGAGTTGATGGAGACGATTCGACTGCCCGCCGAACTCGAGATCAGCCAGGGCCATGGCAAGGTCTCCTGGAACGTTCGCGCGATCTGGGAGTTCCTGGCCGGCTGGTTCTACTACGAGGACGTCGCGGATCTCTATGCGGTCCCGGCGAAATCGATCTATACCGATCTCGTCGATCTCGCCGGCGGAGCCGGGCCCGTGGTCGAGCGCGCGCAGGAGCATTTCGATTCCGGCGAGGGACTGAAGGCGTTGCGCCTGCTCGACGTGGTGAAGGAAGCGGGAAAGGAGTCGGTTTCGGCCCTGCGGCTGCGGCTCGCGATTCTCGAGGGCATGCTCGACCGTTCCATCGCGACCCACGACAACATGAGCGAGTCGGGGATCCTGCGCGCACTGGTCGGTCGGACCCGGGATGCGATCGCCGTCAGTACCCACTGACCCGAAAGCCTCCTCGCGGAGTGACGAAGTCGGCCCCTACGGGCGGAGGCCAGGGGGAGTGACCCGTCCTCGACCATTTGTAGCTGTTCGATCGCGAATCCGCGGCTAGAGTGCCGCCCCATGCTTTTCGACGTGACCGACTTCAAGACCCTCATGAGCCTCGAATCCCACGGACCCGATGTGTTCGTCGGAATCGGGCCCGCCTATCCGTGGGGCCGCGTCTACGGTGGGCAGGTCGTGGCCCAGGCGCTGCGCGCGGCTTACGAAACGGTCGAGACGGATCATCGTGTGCACTCGCTGCACGCCTATTTCATTCGTGGCGGGGACCACGAGGAGCCGATCCGATACGAGGTCGATCGGATTCGCAATGGGCGTTCATTTCTCACCCGACGTGTCGTCGCACGCCAATCGGTCGGGCCGATCCTGAACCTCTCGGCCTCGTTTCAGCTGCGAGAAGACCAGGTGGACGTACAGGAGTTGGAGATGCCCACCGACACACCCAGCCCGGAGGGACTGCCGGCGGATGATTGGGGACCGATCCTCGAACGGCGCAAGGTGCCGACCGACCTTCGCAAGGGAGCGCTCGCCGCCTGTTGGTTGCGAGTCACGCCGCCCATCGGGGACGATCCGGTCTTACAGGCCTGCGCCCTGGCCTACGCCTCCGATGATATTCCGACCGAGGCCGCCGGCCTCTCCCATCCGCGACGTCCTTCGCCCTCGGCGGAGTCCGGCGAATACGAACGTCTCTTCGTGGGGGCGAGTCTCGATCACGCGATCTGGTTCCATCGTCCGGGCCGCCATGACGAGTGGGTCCTGCACGATTTTCGAGGGCAGGGGATCGTCGGGGCTCGCGCTCTGGGGATCGGCCAGCTCTTCGGCCGGGATGGGATGCATCTCGCGACCGTGGCCCAGGAGATCCTGTTTCGCGAGCGAACGCGATAGGCCTTCGGGAATCCCGCGCCATCTAGACAGCCGGGTCGATTCGGTTCACCCGCGGACCGCTCAACCGGGATCGGCGAGGGTGGCGACGTGTTCGCTGCGAGAACCGAGGGGCTCTTCGTCGAATCGGGGTTGGAGATGGACTTCAGCGCGAATTCGCGTAGCGTCTTCCGAGGAGGAATCGCGGGTGAGGGAATTCAGCGAGAGGGTGGCGGTGGTGACCGGAGCGGCCGCCGGGATCGGACGAGCCTACGCCCACGCGTTTGCGCGGCGCGGCGCGGCGGTCGCAGTCGTCGATGTCAATGAAACGGGGGCTGCCGAGACCGCATCGCAAATCGAGTCGCAGGGGGGAAAGGCCGTCTTCGTGTGCGCGGACGTGGCGTCGGAAGAGGAGGCCGAGAGCGGGATCGAGACGATCGTCGAACGCCTGGGTGGGATCGATGTGCTGGTCAACAACGCGGGGCTCCATCTGGGCCCCTACAACGAAACGTCGGAACTTCCTGTCGCAGACTGGCAAAGACTCTTCGACGTAAACGTATTCGGGGCGCTGATCTGGTCGAAGTATGCCCGTCCTCATCTTGCCAGGAGACCCGGCGTCATCCTCAACCAGTCCTCGAACTCCTCGACCATGGGCGTCGGCGCCTACAGTGTGTCGAAGTTGGCGCTCAATGGACTCACCGCCTCCCTCGCCCGAGACTTCGAAGCCGACGGAATCCGAGTGAATGCAATCGCTCCGGGCTTCGTTTCGTCCGAGGCCGCCGAGGGCGGACTCTCGGATGAGCAGAAAGCGCTGGTGACCCAGGGCCAGATCACGAAACGCGTCGGGAAGGTCGAGGATCTGATCGGGACGGCGCTCCTGCTGTGTTCGGACGAAACCCTCTTCGTGAACGGGCAGACCTGGTTCGTCGATGGAGGCTGGCAGGTCGGCTTGTGACCGACGAACAGGGCGCGGCGCGAATCGGCCGCGTCATCGCGGATCGAAGCGGCTAACGTCGGAGGGTGCCTCCCTTCGACCGTGGCCAGATCTCGCTTCGCGTGTATCCCCACGCCTTGCCCGTTCGGGAATGCGTCGCGGAACTCTTGCGGCAGGCGAAACTCGCGGAGCAGGCGGGCTTCGACGGGCTGATGACGAGCGAACATCACGGCGGCTTTCCGGGCTATGTCCCGAACCCCCTTCAGCTCGCCGGTTGGCTGCTCGAAGCGACGGATCGAGTCTGGGCGGCGCCCTGTCCGCTGCTTCTGCCGCTCTACCATTGGAGTCACATCGCAGAGCAGCTTGCATGGCTCGCGTCGCGATTTCCGGGGCGGGTCGGCGGCGGATTCGCCATCGGGGGCCTTGCGCAGGATTTTGAGATGGCCGATCTCGACTATGAGGATCGGGTCGCGAGGTTCAAGGTGGGCTTGGCGAAAGTGACCGAGGCGCTGCGGGGAAGTGGGGAAGAACCTCTCGCGAGCGATCCAGCGATCGCGGCCTGCAAGGGGTCCCCGGTTCCCGTCGTGAGCGCAGCGCAGGGCCCTGGCGCCGTGCGCCGTGCTGCGCGACATGGAATCGGCGTACTCTACGACTCCCTTCAGACACTCGTTAGGATGCGCGAAATATCCGACGCCTATCTGGATGCGGGCGGGAGTGGGACCCGGATCGCGATCCGTCGGGTGTGGATCGGTCCGCCTCCGGCAGCCGAAGTCGAAGCGCAGATGGATTTCTATCGCGGCTATGCCTCAGCGAAGGCCCAGGTCCATTGGGGCGACGGGCAGCAGCTGGTGACCGGGTCGGACGGGGGCGAAGTGGCGGAAAAGTTGCTGCAGATCGCCGATCGTGGGCGTTGCGACGCCTTCAACCTGAGGGTGCATTTCAAGGGAGTCGAAGCGGCGAGGATCGAAGAACAGATTGCGCGGCTGGGAGCCGAAACCCTTCCGACTCTCGTTCGTGAGCTGCGCGGATCGGACTAGGGGGAAACGGTCGTCGCAACACCTCAGTCGGAGGCCGCGAGGCGTTTCCGGATCTCCGCCGCGACGAGCCAGAGTCGGTCCTGCCCCCACACGCACAGATCGGGCTCACCATCCGGTCCGCAGAGCCGATAGCTCGGGACGCCCCAGACTCCGAGCTCTTCGTACATCGTCATGCGATTGGCTTCGAGTTCGCTACGCCACTCGTCGCCGTCGAGACTCTTCTGCGCCTCGCGATAGTCGAGTCCCGCTTCCTCCACGACCCGGCGGATCCCCTCATCGCTGCCCGTCTCCAGTCCGTCCACGAAGGCCGTACGCAGAAATGCCGACAGGTACTCGGCGCCGCGTCCGCGATCTCGCGCGAAGGGCCAGAGCGAGAAGCCTCGCTCGACGGGGCGCCCGATCGGGTCGAACATGTTTCCGAAGGGGGCCCCGATATGCCGGGCTTCGCGAATCGTATCGAGCATGATGTAGATGCCCTTTGCAGCGGGCGCGGGGACGCCCCGCATCACCATCGGCATGACTGGACGGATCGTTAGCGAGATCCCAACCCCTGCCGCGAGTTCGACACTTCGATCGAAAATCATGGCCGAATACGGCGATCGAAGGGAAGCAAAGAACTCGAGGGAGAGTCGTCCGTTGTTCTGGATCATTCCGGCGTCGAGGGGAGGGCGATCGAAGTGTGGCGTCTCGCTACGGCTACGTGTTGCGCGGTAGCCGATCAGGCGGCGCTCCAGATGGTGCAGCCGGTCGACGCCCCAATACCACTCGCCGCAATACCAGAACATGCCTCCGGAATAGTGTCGCCGTCTCTTGCGGAGGGCAGTGCCGGCCTGGATTGCAATTTCGACTTCGTCCCTCCCGGCAGAGGGCACGTGTTCCGACAGCCGGTCCAGCGCCTCGGCGTCTCCAGCCCAGAGGGCGCTACCGGCTTCGAGTGCGACCTCCTGGAAACGTGAATCTTCGGTCAGACCGGCGAGCAGCGCTTCGACCCGCTTGACCGACGCCTCGGAGGGCCGCTTCGCATCTGCGGGGAATTCGAGGCCGTAGTGGGGCGCGACAAGACCGCAATCCCGTCGCGCATGGTCCGCGAGCATCTCGGGCTCCGGGGCGTGCAGACGGTCGGCCTGTCCAACGAGATGGAAGCGAAAATCGACGTCGTATCGCGCCTGGAGATCGCCGATCGCGGCGAGAGCGAGATGGCTGTAGGCGTCATCGACCTGGTGGAAGAACTCGATGACATGGCGTCCGCCTCGCACCCTGCGAAGAATCTCGCGACCGCTCATCAGGGCGTCGCGAACGCGAGGGAGAATCAGCATGGCTCGACGCTGAAGCTCACGCGCGAAGTCGGGGCTGTCCTGGCGGCTCGCGAGTCCCGGCTGGGTCCTGTTGTCAGTCCGAGTATCGCTCATCGTGGCTCCGAGTCCGCACAGCGGACCTTGTCCTCGAACCCGACAATCCGATCGGACTCGGGTTCATTCCTCGACGAAGGTGTTTTCGCCAGCCCCGACGAGCACGTGTTTCATGACCTTGCCCGTGGCATTGCGCGGGAGGGGTTCGCGTCGAATCTCGATGATCTCGGGAACCTTGAAGTAGGCGAGGCTCTCCGCGCAGAATTCGCGAATCGAGTCTTGCGTGGGCGAGCAGCCCCCACCCGGGACCACGACGGCCTTGACTCGTTGGCCCAGCTCTCGATCCTCGACGCCGTGAACGGCCACCTCGGCGACATCCGGATGGAGTTCGATCCGGTTTTCGATCTCTGCCGGATAGATATTCTCGCCTCCTCGGATGATCATGTCGCGCATCCGAGACTCGATGTAGAGCTTGCCCTCGCTCATTCTTCCCAGATCGCCGGTGTCGATCCAGCGGCCCGGCAAGAAATTCTCGGCGTTGGCCTCGGGGTTGTTCAGGTACTCGAGCATGACGAGTGGGCTGCGCGCGCAGACGCGCCCGACGTCGCCGGTCGCGACCTCGGTTCCCCCTTCGTCCACGATCTTGATCTCGACCGTCGGGAGCGGAGGACCGACGCAGTTTGGCGCCTCGCGGAGCATCTCGGTGTTCGCGTAGCTGACCAGCCCACCGGTCTCGCTCGATCCGTATCCGGATCCGACAGTCTGCTTGAGGTGCGGAAATCGCTCGCCGATCGTTCGGAGTAGTTCCGGTGTCGTCGCGGAGCCGCCGACCCCGACGCTCGTGAAGCGACTGGTGTCGAGTTTCTCCATGTCCGGATGATCGATCAATCGGAACATGTGGGTCGTGGCCCCGTTCCAGCTCGTGATGTCCTCCTTCAAGCTGAGCTCGATGATCTTGGCGGGATCGAAGCGGCCCATGGGCCAGACGGTGGTGCCGCCGCCCGCGAGGCTGGCCGTCGTGCTGCCCATCGTTCCGGACAAGTGGAAGAGCGGGAAGGGAGCGAGAACGGCACCCGATTTCCCCGGCTGCGGTTCGGTCATCGAGCGCCTGGCCCCGATGAAGAAACTCGACATCGTGAAGGCGACCAGGGTGCGATGGCTGACGAGCGCACCCTTCGGACGGCCCGTTGTGCCCGAGGTGAACAGGAGCAGGCACGGGTCGTCCTCGTCGATGGAATCGGTCGGAAGTGCGGCTCCCTGCGAGTACGTACGCAGGGATTCGAAGTCGTCCTCGAAGCAGACGACGGGCACTCCGACCTCGCCCTCCATCTCTCCGAGACGTTCGATTCGTCGTCGGTCTGCGAGCAGCAACTTCGGCTTCGACAGGTCGAGTCCATAGCGGATCTCGTCTCCGGCCCACCATCCGTTCATCGAGATGACGACGGCGCCGAGGGAGACCGTCGCCCAATAGGAGAGAATCCACTCCGGGGCGTTGGCTGCGAGGATCGCGACGTGGTCTCCCTTCTGTACGTCGTATTGCTCGCGGAGGGCCGCGGCGACGGAAGCGACATCGGCGAGGTGCTGCGTGTAGCTCCAGCGGCGCCCATCGGAGAAGACGATGTAGTCCTTGTTACCGTGGACTGCCGACTGCTCGAGCATCTCGCGTAGCGAGCGAACGCGGGTCTTGTAGACGGACATCGTCTCCCCGAGGACGACCTCCTCGGTCAGTTCGAAAGGGCTGCCGGCGGAGAGCAGACGCGCGGTCGCTTCGTCGAAGGGGAGTAGAGCGGGGGCGTCGATCGCCATGGCGGGTCGGGCTCCTGAAAAATCGGAAGGGTTGCTGGATCCATTCGACACAAGGCGAGAAGGAAGGGTCGGCTCGCGGCCGAATGGTACCCGGATCAGTAGGGCTGGAAATCGATCGGCAGGGAGGCAAAGCCCTGCACGTATTCGGTATAGAGCCGTTCCGAGGCGGCGAGGTCCACTTCGTAGTCGGGCATCACTGCGAGGATTTCTTCCATCGCCACCTTTGCTTCGAGGCGAGCGACGTGGCGTCCGAGGCATCCGTGGGTGCCGTGACCGAAGCCGACGCTGCGGGGGGCGTGCCGATGCAGATCCCAGTTGTCGGCTTTCGGGAATTCGGCCTCGTCCCGACTGGCGCTCGTGTACAACAGCAGGACGGGCTGCCCTTTTCGAAGCTTCTGTCCGCGGATCTCGGTGTCCTTTTTGAGGACTCGCGCCATGAACTGGGTCGGCATGTCGTGGCGGACCGTCTCCACGAAGGCTTCGAGCATGAGTTTCGAGTCGCCGAGCACCTCGCGCCTCGAGTCCGGGTGTTCCCAGAGGCGTCGAAGTGTGGCCGCGAGCATCTTTGGAAGGGTCTCCGTCCCGGCGACCGTCAGCTCCTTCAGGAGCGATGCGACCGTGTCGTCGTGGAGCGGTCGACCGTCGATCTCCGCCGCCATGTAACGACCGAGGACGTCATCTCTGTCTTCGCCGGATGCGCGCCTCGCCTTCACCAGTTCGAGACAGTAGGCATCGAGACTCGCGAAGCCGTCGATCCCGGCCTGGGTAATCCCGATCGAGCCCGGCTCCCGATAGAAGATCGCGTCGACCCAGCCACGCAGCATGTCACCGTCTTCCTCGGGGAAGTCGAGCACGCGACAGACGGAGAGGGTCGAGAGGTGGCTTCCGAGATCCTTGACGACATCGAAGCGACCCTTGTCCCGCACGACCTCGAGTCGGTCCCGCACGATCTTTCTGAAATCGGCCTCGAAGGCCTTCACCTTGCGGGGGAGAAAGCGCGGACTGATCAGCGCGCGGTGTTCCGTGTGTCGGGGCGGGTCCATCATGTTGAGAGCGGGGAAGACCTCGACGACGTGCTGGAGAAGATGTCCGGCGGTGGTGCCTTGCTCCGTGGTGAAGAGATCGGGGGACTGACAGGCATTCCATACGTCCTCGAAGGTCGCCAGCGCCCAGCAGTCGAACTCCTCGAGGTAGTGGACGGGGCTCTCGGCGCGCAGGCGTTCGTAGACCGGATAGGGATCGTCGAAGATCGCCTGGTCGAAGGGGCTGTATCGGAGGGGAGAAGGATCGCTTTCGGGCATGGCCATGGAGTAGCTCGCTGCGCGCCGCGACGGAAGGGCAGCCGTTCTAGCCGGGTCCGAGGAGCGAGGGGTCGCCCTGATGCATCTGGGCGCGTCCGATGCGCTTCTGGCTTCGCCAACCCGCTTCCGTGCGGATCAGCTCGTCGGCGTACTCGATCCAGGTCTCGTAGGTCTTGCCCTCGTGCTCGTCTTTGCCCATATGCATGACTCGGCAATAGCAGCGACTGGAGGCGCGGTCCCCGTCGAGCTCGATCCGGTAGTTCCCGAGCAGGTGCTGGCTCGGCCCGCAGCCATCGAGATAACTACGGATGATCCCGGTCACGTTCTCGCAGCCCTGTTCCTGCCAGGCACCGAAGTCCATGTCGACATCCTCGGTGAAGACGTCCCGGAGTCGATCCCAGTCCCGGGTATCGAGACATTCGGAATAGCGATCGAGGGTGGCGATGATTGCGAAACGATCATCTGCTTCTGACATGAGCGACTCCTCTTTGAATCCGTGGGTGGGGCGTCCCGTCGAGGGCTGTCGTCGACTGCCTACTTGCCGGTGCTGAAACGACCGCCGCAGAGGAGCGGACTCGAGGATTGATGGGGATGGATTCGAACGATCACGCGTTCGCTGTCCGGCGCATCGAGATCCGGAGGGGGTTCTTCGCCACCTGAAGTTTCCACGAACTGGCGCCGGATGAAGCTTCGATCCAGATCGTCCTCGAGCGACGCATGTCCACGCAACTCGACATATTTCGTGTGGTCTGCATGGTGAATGACGCAGAAGGTCACCATTGGATCCGCCACGAGGTTGTCGTATTTGATCCGGCTCTTGAGCGTCGAGATCCGCACGCACTCGCCATCGAAGACGTAGCTCACGGGATTGGTCGAGATCAATCCGTCCTTGACTCGGATCGTGCTCAATAGACCGAAACTGTTGTCGGCGAGGATGGCCTTGTGGGTAGAGGGGCTCTCGATCTCGTGGGCCTCTCTCGGAGGGGTCATCGTACTCTCTCCTTCGCGCGCCGAGGAGGCGGCACGATCTGGACTTGTGCGTCGGGAACGTCCAATCC
>JAPYTP010000119.1 GCA_029941885.1 Myxococcota bacterium | reverse complement strand
TATCGCGCCGCTGAACGAGCGCTCGGTCGTATTCGGACCCGTTGCTGACTCGGTATTTCGTCTTGTACTTGAGGTGGACTCTCGATTTCATGCGGGGGATTGTGGCTCAGCGAACCGCTGGGTGGCGAGGGCCGCTAACTACGAGTGAATCTCCACTCCGATTCATGCACCAACGCCCTGAATTGGCGGTGCAAGAGATTCGTCGCGAATCACAGACGCCGTTCCGATATGATGCCAATTCGTGGGGGGCAAGGTGATGGAGTTCGGTTGTGCATTCGCGTCGACCCCGGAGGCCGGCAGACAGGCGATGATCGCGGAGTCCCTCGGCTTCGACTACATCGGCTTCTACGACTCGCCAGCGCTCGAGACAGACGTTTGGCTCACGGTCGCCGAGGCGCTCCGCACCACGGAGCGCATCACGATTGGCACCTACGTCCTGATCCCGCACCTGCGCGCGCCGATTGCCCAGGCGTCCGCGATCACGACGCTCTGGCAGCGCGCACCTGAGCGTCTCGAGGTGGGATTGGGAACCGGTTTCACGGGCCGCATGGCCATGGGAAGCAAGCCGCTCACCTGGGCGTTCATGGAGCGCTTCATCGGCGAGCTGCGCGCGCTGCTCGCGGGCGAGGAGGTCGAGATTGGCGGCACCACCCAGAAGCTAATCCGCTCCGTCATCGACCCGCTCCCCGGATCAGTCGACGTGCCGCTATTCGTGGCCGGAAACGGTCCCAAGGGCATCGACGTCGCGAGACGCTGCGGGGACGGTCTCATCTACTACGGCGAGCCCGATCGGACCCCCGACGGCTTCGACCGGCTCGTGCTCCCCCTTCACGGCTTTGCGCTCGAGGATGCCGAATCTCCGACAAGCCCGCGGATCGTCGAGGCGGCACGCGTGATGTTCACGCTGCAGTACCACCTCTTCTTCGATGGCTTCAGCGGCTCCCGCGAGCAGCTCTACGAGCTGCCCTTCAGCCGCGACTGGCTCGAGACGATCGAGCAATTCCCCGAGCGGACGCGCCACCTCCACGTGCACGAAGGACACATGACCGACGTGAACGCCCACGACCGCGCCTTCTCGGAGCGGCATCGCGACGCACTCGAGGCCTTCGCGCGCGAGTCGGCACTCACACCCGACCAGCTCGGCGAGCAGATCGACGCTCTTGCAGCGCGCGGAGCCAGCCGCATCATCGGGGGCCATGCAGTACCGGACTGGGAGCGCGGACTGCGCGCGTTCGCCGCAGCCGCCGGGCTTGGCTGAGGCATTCCCGCTGGTGTTGTCTTTGTCCGTCCGCCCCGGAACTACTGGTCTTTTCATCCTGAGCAGGCAGTTCGAACCGCCTTCGATCTTCCAGATCGAGGCCCAGAATTGGTCTCGTATCGGATGGAGATCTCCCCCAGCATCTGGCCGTGCCATCTGATCTGGGACTTCTCGCCGTGCTTCTCCGCGGCCTTCTGCGACTACGCTTTTTGCCCCACTTTGCCAAGTTAGGCGCGCTCAAGAATTCGACTAACGTGAACCGGACTCGCGCCAATCGAGAATAGCCGTCGTGGACCAACGCCTATTCATCGGGAGGATCGACTCCCATTCCGCGTGGAGGCGGCGCTCGCGCACAAACTCCTGAGCCATAAAGTGTTGACCGTTGTACTGCTTCGCTTCCTCCTCCGTCGCCAGCCAAAGCACGGCCATCGCCGGAACTTCAACGGGACAAAAGAGCGACGCCGGATAACCCAATCGATGTCCCTGGGTATGAAATCGCTCGGTCATCACCGGTCCGGGATCGAGATCAAAACAGAGAATGCCATCCGCATCGTGCTCGGCAGCAAGGCCATCCGCGATCTTCCCGCATGCGGCCTTCGAGCAGTTATACGAAACGCCTGCGCCGCCTGCGCCAGGCGGTCCGCCCTGCTTAGTGTAGTTATGCCGCGTCGATAGGTTGATCACCCGCCCCCCACCTCGTTCGATCATTCCCGGAAGGAAATGTTTCACGAGCGCCATCGGGGCCAGAAAGTTCGCTTGGACCTTCGCCGCGAATTCCTCCATCGGTGTGTCCTTGATCCAGGCGTTCGTGTACTGGCCCATCTCATACATGGCGTTGTTCACCAGTACGTCGACGCCACCCCATTCACCGAGAACACACAGTGCGCCCTCATCCACAGAGCCAGCGTCCAGCAAGTCGAGCTGAACCGGCAGCGCTTTCACACCGAGAGACGAGACCTCCTCCGCGGTCGCATCGAGGCTTCCCGCGAGCGGCGTCTTCTTACCGTGCTCGTCTTCCTCACGGCCATCCCCCTCGCGGAGCGTTCGCCCGGTCAGTGCGACGTCGAAGCCTGCTCTCGCAAACTCACGACATATGCTCTTCCCGATACCTCGCGTGCCTCCTGTCACTAATACACGCGGGCGCGTTGATGACTCGGACATTTTGCATTCCCCCAGGAAAACGACGGACCCACTTTTTCGCGGCTCGCTGTTTGGCCAATATTCAAACGCTAACCAGACCCGCCAACCAAGCAAGGAGCCCACATGAAACTCGTTGTCACCGGACACGACTCGAACGGAGCCTCAATCTTCTCTCACGCCGGCGATCCGACGCGCCCGTCCTCCCCAGGCAGCGATGTTTTGTGGGGGTTCTGCCCTGATTTCGCGGACACCTCCAAAAAGGCCGATAATTCGGCCGGAGGAGTGTCATGGCAAGCCGAAGGAAGTTTTCAGACGAGTACGAGCGCGAAACGGTGCGATTGGCAACCGAGCCTGGCGTAACGAAGAGCCAGGTGGCCGGCCCGCTGGGGATCAACGCGAACTTGTTGGGTCGGTGGTGCAAGGACTTTTTGGCCAACGGCAATGCCGCATTCCCCGGGCACGGGAAGCCACGTGATGAAGAGATGGCGTCGCTGACGCGGGAACTGGCCCGGGTGAAGAAGGACCGAGTTTTTTTTAAAGAGGCGGCATCGTTCTTCGCGAGAGAGTCGAAGTGAAGTACCGCATGATCGAGCGTTGCCGCGACGAATTTCCCGTTCGCATGATGTGCCGCTGCCTGCGCGTTTCGCCGAGCGGTTATTACGGTTGGCGCGATCGTCCCGCAAGCGAGCGTGAGCGAGCCAACATGCGGCTGTTGGTTCGCATCCGAAGCCTCCATGGTCCCTTCTGATACATCCGGTGGATCAACCTGTGTCGTGAATATTTACTGATTGGGATGAGGCGAATGCTGCTCGGATTAAGAATTCATAAGCACAAATTTGCTGGTTACTTGCCGCTTGCGACGCCACCGAGCTGCCCTCGTTCGAATCAGAAATGCTATGATCCAGTCGGTTCCGCTCACGGAATGCCGCAGCAGGGTGAGCCTAGGTCCGAGCGCAGAAAGACGACGAGTAGATAGGAAAACGAATGAATCCAGACAAAAATCTGTACTTCGAAGAAATTGGGGACGACTTCGAGCGTTTCATGTCGGATTACGACGTAGAGCGGCGTCTCGTACTCATTGACAACCTTCTCGGCGGGCGTGGCTCGTTCCAGGAAGGGCTCGAAGTCGGATGTGGAACCGGTCGCATTTCCCGAGCGCTCCATCCTCGCGTAGCGAACTTGATGGTCAGCGATATATCGGAAGTCTTGGCGAGCAAGGTGGGCGAACGCGAGGGCTGCTCGCACAGCGCTGAGAACGCATGTGATCTCTCGTTCGCAAATGACAGATTCGACCTGATCTTCTCCTCAGAATGTATTGAGCACACTCCGGATCCTTTAGAGGCTCTCAAGGAGATGGCTCGCGTTCTTGCACCCGGTGGCACGATGGTTGTCACAACGCCCAACCGACTTTGGTATCCAATTCTGTGGATTGCGGAGAAGACGGGACTTCGGGATTTCGAGGGCGTAGAACATTGGATTTCACCCGGCCAAGCAAAGAAGGCTTTGCAATCTGCCGGACTCGACATCGTCCGAACTTCGGGTTGCCATCTCTTCCCGTGGCAGGTCCCGGGGAGCAAGAAGATATTGCCCTTTTTCGACCGATTCGGAGACTCCTTCTATCCGATCATGATCAACTTTGGAATCGCCGCACAGAAGAAAGATCTCTAGGGATCACTCAATCGACGGATTTTAGTTAGGGAGTTCAGGTCGGGAAACTTGGATGAGACACGCCAGATTCGGAGGCAATACGCAATATGTCGGTCAATTGTGAGGTCGGTCTAGGCCACAGCAAGACAGTGTCGATCGTGGTGCCTGCCCACAATGAAGAGGGAAATCTAACAACTCTCGTTGAACAGCTGTCCCTTGTGCTGCCGGACGACTTGACCTGGGACGTGGTCTTGGTTGACGACGGAAGTGTCGATGAAACTTGGAGCGCAATAGAGGCGCTCTCGAAGAAGGATGAGCGCATTTGTGGTGTTCGCCTATCACGAAACTTCGGGCATCAATATGCCCTACTGGCCGGTCTCAGCTATGCGAAGGGTGATGCCGTCGTGATGATGGACGCGGATCTGCAGCATCCGCCGAATGTAGTCCCAGTGTTGTTGGAAGAGTGGTACAAGGGCGCGAAGATCGTACACACGATTCGACGCGAATCCGGAACGGAGCCGCTAGTCAAGCGGCTCACGTCTAAGGCGTTTTATCGAGTCTTTAGTTTATTGAGCGGCTCGACGATTCGACCCGGAATGGCTGATTTTCGTTTGGTTGACCGGCTAGTCGTCGACTCCCTCCTCGAGTGCAAAGAAGAGGGCCTCTTCTTACGTGGTTTGGTCAACTGGGTTGGATTCAAGAGCGTCGCGATCGAATTTGAATGTCATGAACGGTTTTCGGGCGCCAGTAGCTACACGGCTAGAAAGATGCTCAGATTGGCTTGGGATGGCATCGCCTCGTTCTCTGTCGTTCCGCTTCGTCTTGGAATTTTGATCGGACTTTTGACGAGCTTTGCTGCATTCGCTGAGCTTGGTTATGTCCTTTATGTCGCCGGAATTCAGGGTGACGCGGTGCCGGGCTGGGCTTCTGCGGTTTCGATCATCACGCTGCTATTTGGAATACTCTTCATGTTCCTCGGAGTCATCGCGGAATACATAGGTCGGATCTTGATCGAGGTGCGCGGCCGTCCCCGATTCATTGCTTCGGAAACCGTGGGAGTCGCGCGGGATGCCGCTCGTGGAGATTGATGCAACACCCGAGTCGAGGACGAACGGGTGGACAACGAAGACCAGGTCGATCTTAAGGTCACGCCGAACCCGGATCGCCCTCATTTTTCTCGTGGCGTGCACCCTTCGTTTGGCGTTTTCGACCGTTCCCACACTCTCGAACGCTTTGCCGGATCCGTACGGCCGAATGATTCACTATCTCGACGTGGCGCATAACGTTCGCGAAGGACGGGGTCTCGTAACGGACTCGCGAAAGGTACGCGCCATCAACCGAGACTGGAAGGAGGCCGGCACGCGGCTTCCCCCGCGACCCTATCGGTCCTATCCCGACAGCGATTCACCAGAGCACCACGCCTTCTACGACGAGAAGGGCTATCTGCTTCTTACGCTCGGACTTGCCAAGTTGACTGGCGGCGTTCGAATGATGAACGTACTTGCTCTTCAGAGCGTATTGAGTGCGATCTGCGCCGTTATGCTGTACCTCGCTGCGGTTAGGCTTTTTCGAAACGAATTCCTGTCAGTCTCGATCGCAGCGACGTATGTACTGAACCCACTTGAGATCACGCTTTCCGCTGCGCCCGATCATCCAGTTTGGCCGGTCTATGCTGCAGTTATTGGCGTATCCATCCTTAGCCAGGATTGGCTCGGTTTTACGAACGCGAAGCGTTATGTGCTCCTAGTGGCCGCAGGCAGTTTTTTGTCCTTCTGTGTCGTGCAGAGATCGACGGCGATCGCGGTAGCCGGCATGGTCATCATCGGCGCATTCTGGAACTTCCGTCGAATAGGGAAAGGCGGAATGCTTGCCCTCGTGGTGGGCGCGATCATCATGCGGATTTGCATCTCTGCCGTTCCTCTGGAGAGCCCGACGATCGGCCGATCACTGGTCTTCCACACCTTGGCTGCTGGGCTTTCCGAGTTCGGGGCTATCGAAGGAATGGGGTGGAAGGACTCGGAAATTCTCGAATATATTACGACGCGCTACGACGTTCAGTTCGGCACCCCTGAATTCGATGCCGCGTTCAAGCAGGAGTATCTGGCGATTGTGTCGGAGCGTCCGTGGCTCCCCTTTTCGACGGCTGCTCAGCGAGTCGGCGTATTTTTGGTCGGATTTCGAACCGGCCGAAATTCACTGCCGATCGTGATCGCGTTTGGACTCTTCAAAATTCTTGTGTTGATCGGATTGGCGAGGTGGTGGCGTTATGCCGACGAAACAGGAACTGTCTCGATCATGTTGGGCTGTTTAGGTGTGACCGTTGCTGCCATAGCGATCCATGTCCCAATCGTTCCACTCTTGCTCGTGTATGTCGCGCCGACGCTGATTCTTCTGACGCCGGTCGCAATGGTCGGGGGATGGACCTGCGTCGAATACGTGATTCCGCCGGCATGGCTACCTCGTTGGCAATGAGAAACCCGTCGTCGTGCGACATTCGCATCTTGGGATGCACCCGCTTTAGAGTTTCGAACCGAGATCGTCATCTTTACTAGTATGCTGCCGTTGGACTTCCCTTCGAAACGAGCTGTCGAAGAACCACACCACCCCGCCGACCAAACCGCAAGCCAACAACAAGAGTCCCATTAGGATCGAGATCGCAAAGGGCTCGGGGCCTATGAAGCCCGCAGCCGCGAAGAATGCGACCATTGCGCCTTCTCGAACCCCCCAACCTGCGAGCGAGATGGGGAGTACCGAGACGATCAGAACACTCGGAACCAGCGCCAAAACGTCCAGGAAGTCGAATTCGAGTCCTATACTCTGTGCCAAAATCATGATCGCAAGGAGCGAGAGTCCGTGAACTGCGAGGGCGAGTCCCATCACGTCGCGGAGCACGGTGGGACGAACAAGAACGGCCCAAAGGTCTTCGGATAGTTGCAGGATAACTCCACCGAGTCGCGCCGGGAGAAAGCCGACTAGGCGCGGCGCGATCAAGATGACAAAGAGTGGACCCAGCGTTCCAGCCACGGCAAGTAGCGCAGCGAGGCCGGCGAGCGGCGTGTAGCCGATACGGGCAACGAGCAGCGGCAGTCCGACGGCCGACAAGATGGCCAGCCCGATCAAAGCAACGATTCGATCGACAAGGACGGAGCGCATCGAGATGCCCAACGGTGTGCCAGCGCCGTGAAGTCGCCAGACACGGACCGCATCGCCGCCCAGGCTTGAGGGAAGACCCTGGTTGAAGAAAAGTCCGACCATGACCGCCTCGACGGCCGGTCGATAGCGAAGGTCTCCGCCTATCGTGCGCATGACGTGGCACCAGCGCATGGCGATCAGAAACGACTGAACGAAGAAAGCCAGGAACGCGGCGGCGACGGCCCACCATTCGATCTGCGCTATGGCCTTTCCGATCTCGACAAGGTCAAGGTTTCGCGCGACGAGCCCGACGAGGGCGGCCGATATCAAAGCCTTGATGAGAAACGACAGAAAGCGCTTCAAGAAAAATTTGCTTTCGGCAGCGAGGCGCGCGATTCGCGATTTTTCGACGAGAGAAAACCCAGGGTCGATCGAACTTCGACCGGCGCGTTCGGGGTGCAATGAAGCCGAGCGCAATGCGCGGACAACGGTCGGCCGTAACCGCTCGCTGCCTTACACGAAGACTCGTCGATCTCGATCGGTGGATTGGCGACGCATCGTAGTCCGAGCCTTCCCGCTGCGGTCCTCTGTACGACTTGAGCAGATCCTGCCGACTCCGTGACCGATTCAATTGTTCCTGGACCGAGTGTGAAGTTGGTTTCGAACCCTTGGCTTGTTCGGGTCTCGATTCGATCGATGATCTCGAGCCGCAGTTCGGCGTCCAGGCAGACATTCCTGTGTACGAAGAATCCAGCCGTGAGTTTCACTTCCAGGTCAAGCCGTTTGTCGCACTCGCATGTGTAAGCGATCGGTGCGGTCGCTGTGCGAAATTTTGCCATCAAGTGTCTTGGTTCCTCACCGATCGGCGCGACGGTGGAATGCACTCTGGCTCGACGCAATTCATCCCTGTCTTCGAGAGACCCTGCATATCCGAGGGTGCCCGGGTCGAGGAGGATTTTGCGTCCACCTTCGTAGGCTACGACAGGCAACAGGTCACTATGGAGATGACCTCCCCCGATTCGGCATCGAGTTGGGCCCGCGGCCACGATCAAATGCCAACCCGAGTCTTCGAGGACATGAATTCCGGCGTGCGGAAGGCTTCTCCAGCCGGTCGTGCGGGCTGGAGTCTCGCCGCCCCGCCAACGGGAGAGCGCTTCTTTCCCCCCGATCCAATGAAGATCAGGACTTGGTTCGTCTCCGTGTTTGCGACGAGGCGCGTCGGGGATCAATGCAAATCCCGCGTCGAGAATCGCCTCGGTACCGGCGGGAGAGAGCGGAAGGAAGCGACCGCTGTCGTCATCTCCATCACGGGGGATAGAGACGTCCTCTCGACAGAACACGGCGAGGTATTCCAGCTGCGAAGCGACGCGCGCATAGTATCGCGGGCTGACGCGATCCGTTGTCGCCGAAGCCCAAACGAACATTTCGGTCACAAATTGATGGTAGGCGGTGGACCCCTCAAAGTTCGCGCCATCCTCGAGGGTCTGAAGCTCGACCTCGCGTTCAAAGCGCGAGTCCATTTCATTTGGCGCAGAGGACCCGAGAAGATCGAGAATCCCCTGGGCCGATCCGGCCAATCCAAGAATGTTGGCCAGGTAATAATTTTCGTTGCCGAGGGGTTCCCATTCGAGGCAGAGCTGGATGTAGCGCGCATGATCGCGACGACTCGCGCGCCAGCGCCGCCAAAAGGTTTCGTCGAAGCATGGGGCTTCTCGAAAATGCAAAATCGCGTGGGTCCACACGAACGCGCGTAGCGCCACTTCCATCACGGAGGCCCGATGAACGCCGAAGGGAAAGGGGTTGGCCTCGATCCATGACTTGACCAACTCGAGATAAGCTTCGGCCCACGCGGAGTCATCGGTCAACGACCAGGCTTGAACGAGTGGTTGAGCAAATTGGAATCGCCCGAGTTCCCAAGGAAATTTGGGATCTGCGACCGGGTCGGGATACTGGTCGAGAATAGTGCGCCCCGACTTCTGCGGATCCCACTCGATGTGATTTCGGGGGTCCGAATGCCAACTCGGCGGCCAACTCGTCCATTGCGCCCCGAGCAGTTCGATCGATCTGCTCCTTAAGCTGTGCGAGGGTTGAATCGTGTCGTCGACGTGGTCTGGGCAGGTTTGCAGGATGAGTTTTCGGGTGCGGTCGGCCTCGAGCAAGCTCGCTAGGCGAAAGGGTGATGGTCGGTTTCGCAGCGCCGCGAGCGTTTGGGACGAGCCCAAATCGGTCCCCGGGTCCGTAGCGCGAAGAATCCCCAGTCCATCACTCAGGAGGGCACGCCGCGCTTTGGTCGTGGTTCGCGAAGAGAGCGAACTCCAAACCAACCGCGGGAAGTTTGCCTCCGAGCGAGGATCGCGTGTGACTGGACTCATTGAAGCTCGCGTAGCAATCGTTCGTGCTCGTCTGTGTAGGAATAGACGCCAGCGGGCAGCTGATCGATCGCGGCTCGCCAAGTCTTGATTTGCTCTCCGCTGATTGAAAGCAGGCGCTCAACGGTCTCCTCCTGATTGCGAAGCTCGACACATAGCCCGATGTCGTTCATCTCGATCACTCGACCATCCTCCGAATCGCTTCGGTTGATCAAAGGTCGGCGAAAGAAGCAGGCCTCGTAGAATCGATTCGTTCGGGCCATTGTACCGCTGCGC
This sequence comes from Myxococcota bacterium, assembly GCA_029941885.1. Classification (GTDB taxonomy): domain Bacteria; phylum Myxococcota_A; class UBA9160; order UBA9160; family UBA4427; genus UBA4427. The sequence goes on along the minus strand of JAPYTP010000119.1, from coordinate 7,645 downwards.
ATCTCGCTCTGGTCCGGTCCGAGGAGAGGGAAACATCCCCACACAAGATCGACATCCTCATACATCTTGGGCAAGTCGGCCGGCACGACATACGGCCCCCCAAAGCTGATGTATTCACTTGATTCCGCCCACTCCTCAAGATTCAAGCCAGCCATCCCTATACCGCGAAGGACCAATTCGAATCGGCCCTCTCCCCGACGGACGAGTTCAGACAAGATCTCCATGCTTCGAGCGCAACGCAACAGGCCAAACCAGCCGATCCGAAGTGGACCCTCTGCCACCGTATTGACCGATCGCACGTCGGCGGAATCGGTGCTTCGGACGAGTTTCGGCTTATTCTCAACGACGAGCGTCTTCGGCACGCGGCGGCCGTGAACGGGTTGGAAATACTCTCGGATAAAAGCTTCTGAGGTCGTGACCAACAGATCCACGCGGGAGAGCACGAGACCTTCGAGGATTCTCCATGCGCGCGCGATAAAGCCAGTCCGCAGGAAGACTTCGACGATGTCGCCCACCTCATAGACGAGTTTCGGTCGGCGCCGGATTCCGGTGCGGGCCAGGCACGCCACGAGCGCCATGTCGAGGCCGAACGCGTAAGCGACATCGCAGGACTGAAGGTGTTTCCGAATCGTGTACACCGCACGAAGCAGGAGCGGAATTCGCTTGAGATAGTGCCCGTGCTCGAGGCGCCCGAGAGACACGTAGTCCCTATCCATCTCTCTGCCAACGTAGTAGTCGCGATCGAAGGAAAGGATCTCAACGTCGGCGCCCTGCTCCTCCAATTTTTCGAGCCGGCGCTGGAAACGTACATGGCTCTTCACAGGCTGAAGAAATAGAATGCGAACAGAAGCTTCCGGATCTACGTCGTTTTCGTTTGACATCTACTCGATATACCCCAGGGATCGCAACTGTTCCTCCGTGGATGCATCGATGCGATCCGGTGTCAGACCCGTCGCCGGATCAGGAACTTTCTGACCATACGACTCGATGACCCTCGGCAGCGGAGGCGAATCGAAAAGGTCGACAAATGCGTCGCTCGACATGTCGTTGGCGACCGGTAGGCCGAGCCCGGCGAGTATCGTCGGCGCGATGTCATAGACAGACAGCTCGAGCATCTCGTCGGACGCATAAACGCCGGGCCCCGAAGCGAGAAAGATCCCTTCCTTTGGATGAGTGCCTCCCTCGTGGACCCGATCGCTTTGAAAATCATGATCGCTCGAAATGAAGACAGTGACGTCGCTGCCGTATTCGTCGAGCAAGAGTCCGAGATCGCGATCAACGAGGCGGTATGCTTCCCGTACAGCTTCACCGGGCTCGTTAGGCGATTGCGATTCTTGCGCGCTTGCGTTCGACGCCTCCCAATACCCATGGGAGATTCGATCGGTCAGCGTGAAGATGAAGCCGAATAGCTTCCAGGGATGTCCCGCGAGTGTTTGGGCTGCACGCACCCGGAGGGCCGAGACCTGTTCTAGATGCTCGGCAACAGCGCTTCTGACGCTCGGGTCCCCGACTGCCTTCCAACCCACACCCTCGACCACGTACCGATCGTCTGGAGCGACATCTGTCGCCGTTACATCGCCCGTGATAAAATTGAATCGAGGCTTGTTGGGAGATTGAAAGGGGGGGGTGATGTAGAGATCTCCCGACTCAAGGCGACGGATTCGCAGGAATGCCGGATAGCCCCCTGCTTCGACATCGAGCCAGGGAGTCCATTCCCCGAGTCGAAGCGTGATTTTTTGGCCCTGGGTCTCCAGCTGAAGCGGCCCTACATCCGAAAGTGCTCCGACGAGCTCGAGTTCGATCGAATCAGTTTTTTCGACGAGCCAGTGTCGCGGGTCCGCTTCCTCGACGACGGGATGACGAACTGATGTACCGGCCATGATTTGTCCTCGACCCAGAGGAACCGATCCTCTTTTTCCGGACCGAACGACGGTCGGAACGACGCTGTCGTGATCGGAGGCGCCTACGATCTTCCCGAAGAACTGGCCCGATCCGCTCGTCTCGGAAACGATCAGTCTCGGTATCGGGAAGCCGGCGACGATCGATCTTGGAAACGGAAGCGGCGGCCACGAACCAGGCACGTTCAACGCAATCGCGGACTCACCGGCGGCCGCCACGATTTCCCAAAGCAGAGGAACTTTTCGATTCCTGGCGGTCGCGGAATACCAGTCACGAATCCTGTGCTGAGCCGGCATCATGCCGGAAAGAATTGAGGTCCAAACGACCGGTGAGTACATCGGGTCGATCGAGCGAAGCACGCCTCGCGTGCCGCGCTGGACGAGACCCGAAATCGTCGGAAGTTCGCCGGATTGGATCATCGGGTCGATCACGCTCCAGTCACCGCCGTCGATTCCGATCACGGCGACGCGCGACAGCGGCGCATCCGATTCAATCTGCAGCGGCGAGAGTTCCATCGCTTGAGGAGCGATGATAGGCAGGGGGAGGAGCAGAAAGCTCGCGAGACCCGCAAAAGCGGCAAGGCCGAGCAGGGCGTTTCCTAGAGGGGATCTCGCCCAGCCGATGATCGCACCCGCCATGACAACTGCCAGAATGCCCAGAATCGAAAACCGTCCCAGACTCGAGAAACCGGCCACCGACGGAGCCATGGCCCCAAGTACTGCGGCGCCCGCGATCAGCAATGCCGTCGAGTAGAGAAATCCTCCCAGGCCATTCACTCGGCCTCGAATCGCGAGGCCCATTCCCAGAAATCCGCCCAGCACAGCGTGTGAAAATCCCAACGCGAGGAGGGTTAGTCCACTATCGATGGTATAGGCTGCACTCCATACGCCAGCCGCCGCCGAAGCTCCGAGGACCGCCCCTGTTACGGGTAAAACGCTTGATGACGAGATACGCGCCTCCATTTTAAATCCCCGTGCCGCCTTCATTTGTTGTATTCAGCGGTCGATAGAATACACGACCCGCTAGGTTGATCCGAGGAAACGGCGTTCCGAACAGCCGGCGGGGCGATCACCCAGAACGGACTCATGCGATGGAATTCGACCCGGTCCGATGGGCCGTCTATTTGATTTTCGGCCCAATCGCATTGGCCGGCTTTTTTCTGGTCGGTTCGTTGTATCGGAAGCTGTTGCTATTGCTCGCCACGCTCATGTTTATCGAGGGCGTGTTCCTCACTTGGCGTCCTTTTTTATTAGTGGGCTTCAGCGTGTCCAGCGCGCTGTGTTACATACTTCTCGTTTCATTCGTTCTTGTGCCGAGCACACGAAGTCGGATGCCTGCCGTTACGATTCAGTGGGCCGCCTTCCTCGCGGGCGCTCCCGGCAAAGTCGTTGCGGCTGTGTTGACGGGGATGCATGCTGCGCCAGATGTAGAGAGCAACCTCACGATGGTGATGAGCTTCCCCGACGGATCCAGGGCAACGCTTTGTTATGGATCGTCGGGTCATCGTGCGCTCCCCAAAGAGCGCATCGAAGTGTCCTGGGACGGCCACTCCGCCGTCATCGATGATTTCAAGTCTCTGGAATGCCACGGCATAGGTCGCAGCCAACGGATGAAGGTTCAGGACAAGGGCATTGCGTCGCATCTCGGGAATTTCGTCTCGGCGTTGCACGGCCGGGCGGACCTTGTTTCACCAGAGACAGCAGGACTTGATGCGGCAGAACGTATTGACGAAGCGCGCGCATGCCTGAGGCGTGAGGCCGGATCATGACGGAGCGGGTCGTTTCGACTAACGGAGCCGCAGCATGACCGCTCGGATCCGTTCGAGAATCTTTGTTTCATTTCTGTCAATCGTTTTAATGGCTACCGTCGGGCTCGAATCCAAGGGTGCTGAGCGAATAGAGCAGGACTGGTGTTCCTCCGTCGTCGTCCGGCCCGATCGACGTCAGCAAGCAACTGGAAAGTGTGATCTTGTCTGGAGCGAATCTGAAGTAGCTAAGAAGGCGGGGGTCGTCCTGATGGGCGGCTACCAAGACGTGTCGGCAGAAGAGGATCGATCAGGTCTTCCGTATTGCGGGGGTCCATATACTCACCAGAGGAACGCCGCGTATATCAAATCGATCAGAGCCCTTAGGCCTAAGGGGGAAGAGCCCATCCTCTTTGCTCATATGGCTCGTTCCGACCTCGTGTCGGCTTCCCATATTCAGGCGGAAGGGTTTCGGTCCGGCTTCCTTGTGAAAACGAAGACGCCAATATCGAAGGTTGCGGAGAGCCTGCGTTCGGATCAATCCCCCGACTGTCAGGGAGCTTGTCGATGGGCATTCCGCCGTCCGGATCATCCCGAAGAAGGGCCGCACAATTTCGAAGCAGCGACCCGGGCCATTGATTCAAGCGGCCCGGGGCCGACCCATGAAGAGGTCGTCTATTACGTCAGCCTTAGACAGCCTGCGCAGAAGATCAAAATCCCTCATGCTGCTGTGGCGAATCTCACGAACCCAGATTATCGGAGCTGGCGCGTTCAGAGGTATAAGCGCGCTCTAGGAGAGGGCGGCTACGATGCCGTCATGCTGAACGAAAAGTTTGCACAATACTTCGGCGGGGGCGTGGATTACTGGCTCGGCAGTTCAACGTGTCTCGATGTCTCGCGTTGCACCGGCAAGCCCGATACGATCTTTAGCGCGAAACCAGATGACTACGGATTCGCAGAATACGTTGCCGGATGGGTGGCATTCGCAAGAGATCTGAAAGCCGCTGATGTGCCTTATATGGTTCGAACGGTCCCGCATCCTTGGCTTACCAATGCGGACGACCCTTCCACGCCGGAGGTCAACGAAGCCTTGGAGATTGAATCGGTTCTCGAAGGAGCGCGACTTGTACTGCTCGGAGCCGGAAATACCGGCCCTACGCTTTCGATCTCGGATTGGGAGAGAGATCTCAGTGAATCCGGTGTCCGCATTCTTCCAGTCGATGGGCGGTGCGGCTATGCGAAGAAGGTTTCGTCTTGACTAACTCGGACTCCATCCGAAATGCGACCAGTCCCGCCGATTCGCGGATATGCATGCTTCTTCAGGGCCGCTACGAGACGGATGCCCGCGTGAAGCGCGAAGCGCGGACACTCGCAGAGAAGTACAAAGTACGTGTCATCCATCTTCGCGGACACGGCGAGGCTTCCAGTAGCGATGGCGGTGGGCAGGTTGAAACGGAAGGCTTCGACCTTGTGACCCGCAGATTGCCCAAGAATTCGTTTTTCTGGCTGCTGAAATTCGGCGAATTCTGCGCGCGGATCGCTTGGCGCGCGGCGCGAAATCGACCTGATGCCTATCACGCGCACGATCTGCCGATGGTCTTGCCCGCGCTAATGGCGTCGATATTCCATCGTGCGCCTGTCGTGTATGACTCCCACGAACTCTATTCCGAGATGGGGATGCACTCGCCCGCCATGGCCCGTCTTTGGCGTTTCGTGGACCGCTGGGTGCTGTCGCGCGTTGACCGGGTGATCGCTGTCAATCAGTCACGAGCCGATGTGATGGTCAAAGAATTGGGGTCGCCCATTCCCTTCATCGTTCCGAACCTTCCTATGCGAACGCCGCCGGGCGAATCTCCGCAAAAGGATGATTCGCCGCTGTCTGAGTTCGCTGCACGTCATACGGCAGGCGAGCCACGACCTATTCTTCTTTATCAGGGCGCGCTCATGCCGGGGCGGGCTCTCGATCGTGTGCTGGAAGCAGTACCACTCGTACGCACCCCTTTCCTCCTGGTTCTGCTCGGGCACAAAACCCCCTATCTGGATAGCTTGCTCGAGATCGTCCGCGACCAGGGGCTGTCTGATCGCGTCGCCTATCATTCGGGAGTCGGATCCGACGAGCTGCCGAGCTACACGGTCGCAGCCGATGCGGGTCTCGTGATCTACGCAAAGACCCCCCTTAACAATTATCTTTGCGCGCCTAATAAGCTGTTTGAATATTGCATGGCCAGCGTACCCGTGATCGGATGCGACTTTCCGGAAGTGCGACGCGTACTGGATGAGTTTCCAGTTGGCGAACTTTTCGATGTGGATTCGCCAGAGTCGATCGCCGGTGCGATCGACCGATTATTAGGCGACCCGGAGCGCTTGCGCGTAGCGCGCGAAGCCACGGCAAATGTTCGGGAACGAAATCATTGGGGTGTCGCGAAGCTCGAACTCGAGCGCCTCTACTCTGGGCTCTTTGATCGGCCGGCGGGCGACGCCGCCGAGGCGGAATTCGAGGCTCGATCATGTGCGGAATAGTCGGGGTACTCGCGCTAGAAGAGAAGGGCGGTCCGATCGAGGAGTCCGCCATCGTTCGCATGCGGGATGTGATGACTCATCGCGGTCCCGACGGGGCGGGCGTCTGGATCTCGCCGGATCGCCGAATCGGACTCGGCCATCGCCGACTCTCGATCATCGATTTGTCGGAAACGGCGGGCCAGCCGATGAGCAACTCCGACGGATCACTTTGGATTTCGTTCAACGGCGAGATCTACAACCATGCCGAAATTCGGCGAGAACTCGAAGATCTCGGTGATCATGCATGGAAGACCGATCATTCCGATACGGAAGTCATTCTGCATGCTTTCCAGCAATGGGGAATCGGTTGTCTGGACCGCTTTCGCGGGATGTTTGCTTTCGCACTATGGGACGCGCGAGAACGAGAACTCTGGCTCGTACGCGACCGCATTGGGATCAAGCCACTCTATTTCACTCTCAATGGTGGCCGCCTCAGCTTCGCCTCGGAAATCAAAGCCCTGCTCGAAGACCCCACCCTGCCTCGCGAAATCGATGAGGAATCACTCTCTCATTTCCTGGAGTTCATGACGTGTCCCTCGCCTAAGACACTCTTTCGGGGAGTTCAGCGTCTGTCTCCCGGGACCTGGCTCCGGGTCCGGGCCTCCGGCGACATAGAGGAACGTCGCTACTGGGATGTGTTGGAACATACCGAGTCGTTGGAAGGGGTCAGTGAAGACGAGATCGCGGAGCGAGTTTTGGAAAGGCTTGAGAGCGCTGTCGAACTTCGAAAGGTGGGGGATGTGCCAGTCGGCGTCTTCCTTTCGGGTGGTATCGACTCCAGCACGAACGCGGCGCTCTTCTCACAACGTGGACAGAAGCCAGTGAGTACCTTCACGATCGGTTATGAGGGAGATCACGGGGGATATCAAAACGAAACCGAGATCGCGCGGTCGATGGCCGAGTCCATCGGCGCCGACCATCACGAGTTGCTCTTGTCACAAGAAGACCTCGTGAGTTTTGTGCCTCGGATGATCGAACTGCAGGACGAGCCGATCGCAGATCCGGTCTGTGTTCCCGTTCACTATGTCTCGAAACTCGCTCGGGATGCGGGCGTTCGAGTCTGCCAAGTTGGCGAGGGGGCGGATGAACTCTTCTGGGGTTATCCGAGCTGGAAGATCGTGCATTCGCTTTCGCAATGGAACGACTTGCCGGTACCGCGTTTCGCGAAGCAAGCGGCGTTGCAAGCGATGAAGATGGCCGGGAAGGACGAAACCCTGCCCTACGAATGGCTGCGTCGAGGCGCGAACGGACTTCCGATTTTCTGGACTGGGAGCCAGCTCTTTACCCAGACACAGAAGGAAAAGCTGATCAGTCCGAGGCTTCGCCGCGATCTGGCGGGACTGACTTCATGGGATGCCATTAGTCCAATTCGAAAGCGATTTAACGAACTCGCCACGGAGCCCTCTCATCTCAATTGGATGAGCTACATGGATCTGAACCTCA